>NZ_JBHTKK010000015.1:0-102018 GCF_042675985.1 Oceanobacillus locisalsi | reverse complement strand
GACGATGAGGTTGATAGGTCCGAGGTGGAAGCGTGGCGACACGTGCAGCTGACGGATACTAATCGATTGAGGACTTATCTAAGTTTTTTCATGTCGCCTTACGCTTATTTAGTTTTCAGGGTACAAATTCTTTTAAAAAAGTGTTGCATTTTTATCCTGAAATGCATATAATATAACTTGTCCTTGTTTTTCAGGAAACATCTTCAAGTTACATAATGGATTGTCTGGTAACGACGGCGAAGAGGTCACACCTGTTCCCATGCCGAACACAGAAGTTAAGTTCTTCAGCGCCGATGGTAGTCGGGGGCTTCCCCCTGCGAGAGTAGGACGCCGCCAGGCAATACAAAAAGAGTAAAGTACAATGCTTTACTCTTTTTTTAATGGTTGAAGAAAAGTTCAAAGTAACTCCAAACCAACATCTGGGCGGCGGTATAAAAAGAAATTTGACGAGTCAGCCAAATATACAGCAAGTGGGGCAGCTCAATAAATATCTGTATGTCCTATTTTTTGATATAATAAAATTTAGTTACACATTTTAAAATGCAAAGGAGGTGAGTAAGCATGTTTCTGGAACTAATTCAAAATGCATTTATAGATTCTTCTTTCTTTTATATGTATTTCGGCGTTATGTTGATGACGATGGGAATCATGTACTTTGTTCATTTTCACCATAATCATCCGCTTGTATATGATTCCGTTTTTGGTGACAAACGTCAAAATGCGAAAATTGATATCAGTCATCTGGGGAAAACTTTCGTTATCAATGAGCCTTTTATTATCTGGCTTATCATAATATGTAAAAGGATAGATGAAAAAGACGACAAAAACGACAATGTATCCTCTTATTTTAAAAAGGAGCTTAAAATAAGAGGAGGACAATTACGGAAAGAAATGGCTTACTCACAGCCTTTAAAAAATATCGTTTTATCATTTTAGTGTTATTGGTTATCTTTGTACTTGGAGGGTGTGGAGTAAATACAGCACCTATTGACAGTTCATCTCCAGGGATTTTTGATCATTATTTTGTGTACCCTTTCTCTCTGTTAATAAAAAAGGCAGCTGCTTTGTTTCAAGGTAATTATGGGATTGCTATTGTATTGATTACCCTTATTATTCGATTTGCGTTAATGCCGTTTTTTATCAGGCAGTCCAAAAACAGTAAAGACTCACAAAAGAAAATGACAGCGATGAAGCCGGAGATGGACCAGATTCAACAAAAATATAAGGGGAAAAGCAGTACGGAAGATCAGGTAAGTATGCAGAAAGAGCTAAGTGAACTTTATCAAAAGCATGATTTTAATCCAGTTAAAATGGCTGTCGGGTGTCTGCCGATGATTATTCAAATGCCTGTCCTTATTGGATTTTATTATGCTATTATGCGGACGCCAGAAATAGCTGAACAGTCATTTTTATGGTTTAGCTTGGGAGAGACAGATATTGCATTTATCTTTTTTGCTGTGCTTATTTACTTTATTCAATCCAGGGTCAGCCTTATCGGTTTGGATGAAGCTCAGCGAAAGCGAATGGCTGTTATGAGCTTTTTATCTCCAGTTATGATTGCGATTGTCTCTTTCAATGTACCGGCAGCATTGCCGCTGTATTGGTCTGTCAGTGGATTATTTATGATTATACAGACACTTATCATAAAAAAATATATACATTAAAAGAAATACGTTAAGTAAAACAAACTTCCTTTGTTATCGCGGGGGAAGTTTGTTTTATAAGTTTTTTCTGCCGTCCAGGATAAAACAGTTATAAATATTCCTTTTTTTGGCTAACCTGAACAATAAAAAAGTTTTGCGTAGGTATTGCATTATTTTTTAAAAAGAGATATAATAATTCTTGTCCCTAATAAAGGGATTAAAAAATATTATTTTTTACATCGCGGGGTGGAGCAGTCTGGCAGCTCGTTGGGCTCATAACCCAGAGGTCGCAGGTTCAAATCCTGCCCCCGCAACCAAATTAAAATCCAGCATCCCTATTGAAGTACTGGTGAGAAATAATACATACCTTGGGTCCGGTAGTTCAGTTGGTTAGAATGCCTGCCTGTCACGCAGGAGGTCGCGGGTTCGAGTCCCGTCCGGACCGCCATGATTTTAATAATAATAGTAATCGACAGCACATGGTTTCCGCTTAGAAACATGTGTTTTTTTAATGTTATAAAGTTTCCCTTTAGATACGGTAATAACAACATAATATATGTTGAAGTCATTAAATGTATTCATTTGAAGAACATACATTTTTATTTTTTTCTTTGATTTGCTATGATATGTAGTAGATTAAAAAGGTTCACAAACGTTTCGTTGGACACATTTAAACTTATCACATTGTTACTAATCAAACATTTTCCCAATGTGAAATAAAGGATACGGTGATAGCATGGATGAATTCTCATTTATTGACGCCATTAAACAAAAAGATTATAAACAGCCAACATTAGTGAAGGGAATTGGCGATGATGCGGCGGTTTTTCGCAGTACATCGGATATTGTGGCAACTGTCGATACATTTGTGGAACATATCCATTTTTCTTTAGAAACGATGGATCCTTTTCATATTGGATATCGTGTATTGGCTGCAAATATCAGTGACTTAGCTGCAATGGGATCAGAACCTGCGTTTTATTTGGTTTCCATGTGTATTCCGAAAAGTTGGAATCAACAAGCATTAGAAGAAATTTACCGGGGCATGCGTGATCTAGCAGCAAAACACCGGATGGATCTGATTGGCGGGGATACCGTGTCCGGCGACAGTTTAATGATTTCGATTACAGCGATGGGGTACGTGCCAAAGGACAAAGTCAGATATCGAAGCGATGCCCGTCCTGGCGATGTTGTTTTTGCTACGGGGACGTTGGGAGATTCCCGGGCAGGATTAGAAATGCTGCTAGAGGGGCAGGAATGTAAAGATAAAGATGATTATATACAGCGTCACCGGCTGCCGGAGCCGAGAGTAGCTTTGGCTTTAGGTTTACAGGAACTGGACCGTGTAGCATTAAACGATATCAGTGATGGTATAGCAAGTGAAGCAAATGAAATTGCGGAAGCTTCCGGTATAGAACTTACGATAATAGAAGAAAAAGTTCCTGTTTCTCAAAGTTTTCATCAGTTTACTGAAAAACAGCAGTATGATTGGAAACTTTCTGGCGGAGAGGATTTTGAACTTTTAGGAACCGTGTCAGTAGCGAATTGGCCCAAAGTACAGGAACTTGCTGCAGAAACGGAAACACCTGTCCAGCAGATAGGCTATGTCCGTGAAGCAGAAGAGCCGCGTGTGTTGATTCAATTGCGCGAGGAAACGAAACGATTAACGAAAAGCGGGTATACCCATTTAAAGTAGGTGGATGGATTGTTGCGATTGGTATGTAACACTGAAGAGGAAACGCAGGATTTTGCGTATCGGCTGGCGGAAAAATTACAGCCGAATGATGTCTTGACCCTGGAAGGACAGTTAGGCGTCGGAAAAACAGCTTTCACAAAAGGACTGGCGAAAGGACTTGGTATTCAGCGGAATATTACGAGTCCGACCTTTACGATTGTAAAGGAATACCGTGGACGTTTGCCGCTATATCATATGGATGTGTATCGTCTGGAAAATGCGATGGAGGATATCGGCTTTGATGATTATTTCTTCAGGGGCGGCGTCACTGTGATTGAATGGGCAAGTTTTATTGAAGACTTTCTCCCGGAGGAACGGCTGGATATCAAGTTGAATTATACGGAGAATGCGAATCAGCGTGAAATCATACTTACTCCTTTCGAGGAGCATTTTGAACAAGTTGTTAAAGCATGGAGGTAGGAGTTTTTTTATGAAAATACTTGCGATGGATACTTCCAATCAAGTTTTAAGTGTGGCATTATTAGATAATACACAAATCATTGGTGAGATCACCACAAATATAGCTAAAAATCATTCTGTACGCTTGATGCCGGCAGTGGAAAAGCTGATGAAGGATGTCCATGTCAGCCCATCTGAATTAGACCGTATTGTTGTTGCGAAAGGGCCAGGATCGTATACAGGCGTCCGTATCGGCTTAGCAACAGCTAAAACAATGGCTTGGGCGCTGAATATACCGGTTATCGGTGTTTCCAGTTTAGAGGTGCTGGCTTACCAGGGCATGTTATTTGATGGCATTATCTGTCCATTTTTTGATGCCAGACGCGGTTTAGTTTATACAGGTGCTTTTCAAAGTGAAAACCATCAACTTAAAACAGTAATGGAAGAAGAAAATATTTTAATGACAGAGTGGCTTGCCAAGTTGAAAGCAACAAAAGAAAATGTCTTATTTTTAAGTCAGGATACAGATTCTTTTCAAGCAATGATTACAGAGCAGCTGCAAGAGAAGGCTGTTTTTGCTGATTCGTCGCTGCAGCTTCCGCGAGCGTCTCACTTGGCACTGTTAGGAAAAGACGAAGAAGCGGACGCTGTGCATGCGCTTGTTCCTAATTACCTTCGTTTAGCAGAGGCAGAAGCAAATTGGCAAAAACAACAGAAGGAAAACACAAACCTATGAGTGCGTTTGTGATTCGTCAGATGGATTTGGTAGATGTGCCAGAAGTAGTGGCAGTAGAAGAAGCGACATTTACAGGGCCGTGGGACGCTGACCTTTTTTATAAAGAGCTCTGTGAAAATGACCATGCTTATTATTTCGTAGCTTGTCTGGATAACAAAATAATTGGCTACATTGGTACATGGGTTGTATTTGAAGATGGGCAAATTACGAATTTTGCTGTTCATCCAGATGTACGCGGACAAAAAATAGGTGAGAAACTCTTTGGTTATGTCATGACCTTTATGGCGGGCAGAGGGGTAGAACGGCTGTCTTTAGAAGTACGTGTCTCCAATACGACAGCACAGTCTTTATATCGGAAGTTCGGCCTTGTGCCCGGCGGAATTCGAAAGCATTATTACACGGATAATTTTGAAGATGCTATTGTAATGTGGGTGAGTATAAAATGAAAAAAGATACAATAATATTAGGCATAGAAACAAGCTGCGATGAAACAGCTGCATCGGTTGTGAAGAACGGACGCGACACACTTTCTAATGTGGTTGCATCCCAGATTGAAAGCCATAAACGTTTTGGCGGGGTTGTTCCCGAAATTGCTTCCAGGCATCATGTGGAACAAATTACTATGGTTTTGGAAGAAGCAGTTCAGCAAGCCGAAGTAACATGGGATGACATTGATGCGATTGCTGTTACAGAAGGCCCAGGCTTAGTAGGAGCACTGCTTGTCGGTGTCAATGCCGCAAAAGCACTGGCCTTTGCCAAAAATAAACCGCTTATCGGCGTACATCATATTGCCGGCCATGTGTATGCAAACCGTTTGGAAAATGAATTTGAATTTCCGCTTCTGGCGTTAATCGTTTCTGGAGGTCATACAGAGCTTGTACTGATGAAAAATCATTATTCTTTTGAATTAATTGGCGAAACAAGAGATGATGCTGCAGGAGAAGCGTATGATAAAGTCGCCAGAATGTTGAAGCTTCCTTACCCAGGCGGTCCGGAAATAGACCGTTTAAGTGCGGAAGGAGAGGCAACGATTGACTTTCCGCGTGCTTGGCTGGAAGAGGGAAGTTATGATTTTAGTTTCAGCGGCTTGAAATCAGCCGTTATTAATAAACTTCATAATGCCCAGCAGCGCGGTGAAACTTTGGAACCAGCAGATATAGCTTCAAGTTTCCAGCAAAGTGTTATAGACGTATTAACAGAAAAAACGTATCGCGCCGCACAGGAATATCAGGTGGAACAGGTTATTGTAGCGGGCGGGGTTGCAGCAAACAAAGGTTTGCGGGAAAGCTTAAAGGATCGCTTTCGTGGGGACAAAGCTGATTTGTATATTCCGCCCATTCACTTATGTACAGATAATGCAGCGATGATTGCAGCTGCTGGAACGATTTTATATGAAGAAGAAAAATTTACCGCGCTTGATTTAAACGCAAATCCTTCATTAATGTTAGAATAGGATTGATAGCCGTAAAAGCTTACCATTTGTTAACATACAAAATGCATCTGATAACATAACGGTCTATGATGAAATTACCGCCCGTGATGAATGTGATATACGCTTATGACATGAACATTTAGGGAGCGGCATGGGAAAATTGGTGGGATCCGATGAATAAAAAACAAAATTATTACTTTCAAACTGATTTAATATTATTACTGCTGGGGTTTGCAATTATCAGTTTTGTATCTATTTATAGTGCGCAGCAGCTGGAACAGTATGATACCAATTTTTTAATTCAGCAAATGTTCTTTTATGCAGTAGGAGTTGGATTAATTGCAGCTGTTCAGTTTCTAGATCTGGAGCAATTGTATAAAACCAGTCTTTACATTTATATAGCCGGCGTTTTGCTGCTTGCATTTCTTCCTATCAGCCCGGAATTTGTTGCCAGAGAAATCAATGGTGCAAAAAGCTGGTATACGCTTATACCGGGATTGACATTGCAACCGGCAGAGTTTGTAAAAATATCTACTATTTTATTTTTAGCAGCAGTTATCAGCAGACATAAAGAAAAATATCAAAGAAGTACATTAAAGACAGATATTCAACTTCTCTTCAAATTAATCATATACGCTGTCATACCAGTATTTTTGATTATGCTGCAGCCGGATTTTGGTACGGCTATGGTATATCTGTTTATTGCTGGTGTACTGATTATTCTATCCGGTATTAACTGGAAAATAATCTTTTCATTGATACTTTCAGGAATTACTATCATTGGAGCTGTTTTCTTTATAGTGATAGAGTTTCCTGGGTTTGCAGAAGAAACACTTGGGATACAGCCATATCAAATTGACCGTGTAATGACTTGGTTTGATCCGGCACAGCAATCACAAGATGCTAATTTCCAATTTGAACGCTCGCAAATGGCACTTGGTTCAGGACAGTTATTTGGAAAAGGAATGGGCAGTGTCGAAGTGAACTATCCGGAAGCTCATACGGACTTTATTTTCTCTGTTATAGGGGAAAGTTTTGGATTTGTCGGAAGTGCTTTTGTTGTTCTGCTATATTTTATGTTGTTATATAAATTGGTAACACTCGGGTTAAACATTTATAAACATTCTCCATTTGGAGCTTATTTCTGTTTTGGATTTTTAAGCTTAATGCTTGTCCATATTTTTCAAAACATCGGAATGACGATTGGAATTATGCCGATTACAGGGATTCCATTGCTTTTATTAAGTTACGGAGGCAGTTCCGTGATGTCAACGATGTTAGGTGTCGCAGTGGTTTATAGAGTTGCTGTGGAAGAAACCATACAAAATGATTACCTATTTAAATAAAATGCTTCCTTTACGGGAGTTTCCAGTTCAGCAAAATAATGGCGAACGAATAAAAACGCATGGAGTATCTCCATGCGTTTTTATTTACGAATATGTTCAGCCAATAAATTGATGATGCTTTACATCTTCATCAAGCACGGTAATAATAACCGATTCAATCTGGTTATCTTTTAAAGAACGTACTGTAAATGAAAGATGCTTATAATATGCGGTGTTTTTTTGATTCTCAGGCTGCCGCTCGATTAAATCGGCTAAAAAATGACGTAATGTTTGGTGTGGTGTATCCATTGGAAATATTACACCTAGAAAGCCCTCCAATATAAATAAGTTAGTAGCCCCGTTGACCAGATACCGGTTACTGGAAAGCGGAGCAATATCTTTTGTCTCTGAGGTTACCGGACTGTAATCCCCTAATAAATCTTTCGTAATATCCCTGATAATATCTTCTAATGTAACTAACCCTTGAGTGCCTCCGAATTCATCCAAAACAATCGCAATACTATAATCCCTTTCCTGCATGTCTTTAAAAACAGCATCCATTTCTTGATTCATCTGGACATAAACTGCAGGGCGAATAAGATGATGCAAGGAAAAGAAAGCAGGAGAAGCATCTGATTTTAAACTATGGAAAAAGTCTTTCACATGTAATATCCCTGCAATTTCATCAATATCTTCGTTAAAAACAGGAATTCGGGTGAACTCCGTTTCCTGTAAAACAGAAAATACGTCTTCCAGCGAAGCATCTATTTGTAAAACAGTCAAATCTGTACGATGTGTCGCAATTTCACCTACATCATTGCCGCTAAATTCGATAATATTTTGAGATTCTCGCTGATACCCCTCTGATTGGATTTCTTCCGGTGTATCTGTTTTTGAAAATGCATCCGGAAAGAATCGGGGAAATCTTTTCATGATAAAATGCGGATGCTTTGCTGCCAGCTGCTTCGGCAAAAGGTATCCTAAACTGATCCATACGCCAAATAACAATAAGCTGGAAAGCAGCACCGTGATCAATGTATCGACAGGCTGTGAAAAAGGGAAAACAGAATCAAATAAATGCCGGGCGAGCGGAATGGTAACAGCCACCATAAGCCATGAGCTGCTAAACAGGCCGATAAACAGGAGTATAAAGGAAAGAGAGTGGAAGCGGGATTCCTCCCTGTATGATTGCGCTAACGTTGTTTTTTTGACAGCATAGAACATCAAACTGACAAGAATAAAAAATAAAAAAGTAACGACGGGTATCCCCACGAGATAACTACCTCCATTAATCACTTTGAATGAGTTCATGTATACTAAAAAGCAGACAATCATTTTGTTTGCTTTTTAGTATACAACAATCTGAAAATTATATCAATTGCTTAATTCTCTTCCAGCGTTGCCCATTCATCCATGTAATGATCCAGTTCTTCTTTTAAAACCGATAATTGATCGGTTAACTCCATTGTCTTTTCATGATCATCAAATACATCCGGTTTGGTCATTTCTAATTCAATGTTTGCAATCGCTTCTTCCTTTTGTTCAATGGCAGTTTCTAATTCTTCAATCCGCCGCTGCCGTTTGCGCTCTTCCCGCTGCCGTTGTTTTTCTTCCTGAAAGCTGAGCTTTTTGGCAGAAACTGCTGGTTCAGCTGCTTCTTGCGGATTTTTTTGCATTTCTAACTGACGCCATTCCTCTTCTTCCGCTTTTTTCTCTAAATAATAATCATAGTCACCAAGATACATTTTCACATTACTTGCTTGCATCTCTGCAACTTGATCTGCAATTCGATTGATAAAGTAACGGTCGTGGGAAACAAAAATAATCGTTCCCGGAAAATCTATTAAAGCATTTTCCAAAACTTCTTTACTGTCAATGTCCAAGTGGTTTGTCGGCTCGTCAAGAATCAGCAAATTAGATTTTTGCATTTTCAGTTTCGCTAGTGCCAGTCTGGATTTTTCACCGCCGCTTAAGGAGGAAACAGGTTTTAGGACATCTTCTCCGGAGAATAAAAAGTTCCCGAGAATGGTACGAATATCTTTCTCATTAATCAGCGGATAATCGTCCCACAACTCTTGCAAAACAGTTTTATTCGAATTGAGGGTTGCCTGTTCCTGATCATAATAACCAATTTGAACATTCGTTCCGAGTTGAATTTCTCCTTGAACAGGCTGCTGTTTACCGACAATATTTTTTAATAGCGTCGTTTTACCGACCCCGTTCGGTCCGACTAATGCGATACGGTCACCGCGGTTAGCGTGCAAGGTAATGTCTTCAAAAATCGGCTGGTCGGTATCCGGGTATTGAAAGGTTAAGTCTTTTATTTTTATTACATCATTTCCACTCTGGCGGTTTATTTGGAAGGAAATAGATGCTGAGGATTCATCCCCTGCAGGGCGTTCGAGGCGATCCATTTTTTCAAGTTTTTTCCGTTTGCTTTGTGCCCGTTTGGTCGTAGAAGCGCGTGCTATATTTCGCTGGATAAAGTCTTCCATACGTTTGATTTCCGTCTGTTGTTTTTCAAATTCTTTTTTCTTCTGCTCATACTCAAACGCTTTTTGATCTAAATAGTTGCTGTAGGTTCCATGGAATTTTTTAGAATGATGTCTGGAAATCTCATAGACAATCGATACCGTTTTGTCTAAAAAGTAACGGTCATGGGAAACGATAACGATGGAGCCCGGATAATTGACTAAATAACCTTCCAGCCAGGTAAGGGTATCAATATCCAGATGGTTGGTCGGCTCATCAAGAATCAGCAATTGCGGTTTTTGCAACAGGAGCTTTCCAAGAGCCAGTCTTGTTTTTTGCCCGCCGCTTAAATCGGTAATTAACGTATCGAAGTCAAAATCCCCAAAGGATAGTCCAGTGAGTACAGATTTTATTTCTGCTTGATACGTATATCCGCCGCTTGTTTCGTAATCATTTTGCAGCTTATCATATTTCTCGAGCAGCTGTTGGTAAGCTGCGTCGTCCATACCAGAAGAATCCGCCATCTGTGCTTCCATTTCCCGCAATTTATTTTCCATCGATATAAGCGGGGAAAATACATCCAACATCTCTTTCCAAATGGTTTTTCCAGACTCTAACATCATATGTTGGGAGAGATACCCGAATGTTAAATCTTTCGGTTTGAATATTTCACCATCATCGAAAGGCATTTCACCTGCCATTATTTTAAGTAATGTTGACTTACCGGATCCATTCCGGCCGACAATTGCAATTCGTTCATTTTCTTTAATTTCCATTTTTATATTAGAAAGAATCTCTTCTGCTCCAAAAGATTTCGAGATTCCATTTAATTGCATTAAAATCATCATTGCCATCCTTTCTAAGTTAGAAAAAAGCCTGAGCCAGCAGGCTGCAGCATTATCTGCTTACCGGCTTTCTTATTCACTCATCCTGTTCAAGGAAATCATACCTTATATAAGTGTAACGTATTGCAATAGAAGCGACAATAAAATTAGCTAAAGTTCGCCACGTTGGCAGTATTTCTGTTAAAATTGTATAGTAAAGAGTATGTGATTAATTAAACGTGAATATGAAAATGAAAAGGGTTCAATGATACATTTTCCTATACTTAGAATCTGAAGAGAGGCCGTTTCAAATGGAACAAAATAAAATTCCGCAGGCAACAGCAAAACGGTTGCCTTTATACTACCGATTTCTCAATAATCTATATCAACAAGGGAAGATGCGTGTCTCTTCCAAAGAGTTGAGTGAAGCTGTGAAAGTGGATTCTGCCACCATCCGCAGAGATTTCTCCTATTTTGGAGCCCTTGGGAAAAAAGGATATGGATACAATGTTGAATATTTATTAGGGTTTTTTAAAAGCACGTTGGATCAGCATGAAATCACGAATGTTGCTTTAATTGGGGTTGGAAATCTCGGAACTGCATTTTTACATTATAATTTCTTAAAAAATAACAATATCCGTATTACTATGGCTTTTGATGCAGATGAATCGAAAGCCGGCAAAGAAGCTGGCGGTGTGCCTATTTACCATGTAGATGAATTAGAAGATAAAATAGAGGGAACTGAAGTTGCCATTTTAACAATCCCTGCAGAAGAAGCGGATACTGCTGCAAACAGATTGGTTGATTTAGGAATTAAAGGCATCCTGAATTTCACCCCGGCGCGTATTACCGTTCCAAGCAATATCCGTGTGCATCATATTGATTTAACAGTGGAATTGCAATCACTTGTATACTTTTTAAAGCATTATCCTTTAGAAGCAGAATAAACGGTTTATTTATTGATAAAAAAACTAGCTCCCAAAAAAGCTTTTCTAAAAAAGAAAGCGGAATGAGAGCTAGTTTTTTCTTATTTTTTATTCTTTACTTTAAAGTAGTATCGCAACATACGGAAGCCGGCAAAGAAAGTAAGTGCTGCAATAGCGGCGAACAGGATGGTCACCGTATTCCAGATTGTTTCTCCTTTGCTGAGAACTCCAATATAAATGAATAAAGCACCAAATAAAATATAAAAAATGGCTTTAATTAAATAGGGACGATGCATGTTAACCTCCAAAGAATATAAGTTGTAATTGATCCATCTGCCGTTGAATTTCTTCCGGATCCAATGAAAGCTGAGCTATGACAACAAGTGTGTTCATGCCTGCATGTACAATAATAGGCACAATAATCCGTTTTGTCTGTACGTATAGGAAAGCAAAAACAAATCCCATTGCCATATATACCAATAGATGCAAGAAATCCCAATGAATCACGGCGAATATAATAGCAGAAATAATGGCTGCGAAGAAAAAGTTCATTTTTTTATAAAGGGATCCAAAAATAATCTGCCGGAAAATGATTTCCTCCAATATAGGGGCGAAAATAGCCGGAAGAACAACAAAGATCGGGACAGCCCGGGCCATATTCATGATTCCTTGTGTATTTTCCGATCCAGGATCTATTCCGAAAACTTCCAATTCAATCGTGGCTGCCAGCCCTTGGGCAAGGAGGGCTAAAATAATACCCAAAACAGACCAGCCGATAATTGCGCCGGGGCCTGCTGCATCACGATGAGCCTGGGTTTGCATTTCCGGTTTTAACAGCCAAAGCACAATAACAATACCAGCAGCAAAACTGAATACAGACCAATAAATACTGGCCAGCGCAAGATCGGTATTAAATACAAATGCGAGCAGCGGGGCTGCAAGAAAAACCGAGAATTGCATAATGATGTATGTAAGTATGACATAAATATATCTTCGGGTCATAAAAACGCTCCTTCTAGTATAATCATCATAAAGTATATTCTAACACAACTGCTATTGAAAATTATAATCAGAAGTACAAAGAATCATGCATGAAGCAATAAAAAACCCAATATCTTATTTTAAAAAAATATTACAGCATCCTACTTGCATTTTTTCCAAAAATTAATTATCATAAGAATTGGAGTTAGCACTCGGGTGTGCAGAGTGCTAATAAAAATAAAAAAATGATTTGGGATTAAGGAGGCAATTCTACATGATTAAACCATTAGGAGATCGTGTTGTTATCAAACTTGTTGAACAAGAAGAAACAACCGCAAGCGGAATCGTACTTCCAGACTCTGCAAAGGAAAAACCGCAAGAAGGTGAAGTCATTGCAGTAGGAGCTGGACGTGTGGAAAATGGAGAAAGAGTGACCCTGGAAGTTTCTGAAGGAGATCACATTATTTTCTCTAAATTTGCTGGTACCGAAGTGAATTATGCAGGTACGGAATACTTAATTCTTCGTGAAAATGATATTTTAGCAGTTATTAACTGATTCAAAATATACGATGAATCTTTACAAGTAAATTCAACCAATGAAATGAAACCGTGAATCAATTTGAAGGAGGAATTGAACAATGGCTAAAGATATTAAATTTAGTGAAGACGCTCGCCGTGCAATGCTACGAGGTGTAGATACGCTGGCAGACGCAGTAAAAGTAACATTAGGACCAAGAGGCCGTAATGTCGTTTTAGATAAAAAATTCGGTTCTCCATTAATCACAAATGATGGCGTAACCATTGCGAAAGAGATTGAACTGGAAGATGCATTTGAAAATATGGGTGCACAGTTAGTATCCGAAGTAGCATCCAAAACAAATGACGTTGCCGGTGACGGTACAACGACAGCAACTGTACTTGCGCAGGCAATGATCACAGAAGGGCTAAAAAACGTAACTTCCGGTGCTAATCCGGTAGGAATCCGCAGTGGTATTGAAAAAGCAGTTGCTTTGGCAGTAGAAGAGTTGAAAAATATTTCGCAGCCAATTGAAAGCAGAGAGGCTATTTCGCAAATTGCATCTGTATCTTCCGGCGACAATGAAGTCGGACAGTTAATTGCAGAAGCGATGGAACGCGTAGGCAATGATGGTGTAATCACTGTGGAAGAATCAAAAGGATTTAACACAGAACTGGAAGTAGTAGAAGGCATGCAATTCGACCGCGGATATGCTTCTCCTTACATGGTTACCGACCAGGATAAAATGGAAGCTGTACTGGAAGACCCTTATATTCTCATTACAGATAAGAAAATTGGAAATATCCAAGACGTATTGCCTGTTTTAGAACAAGTTGTGCAACAAGGTAAACCGCTTCTGATGATTGCGGAAGATGTAGAAGGCGAAGCTCTTGCTACATTGGTTGTAAACAAATTACGCGGTACCTTTAATGCGGTAGCTGTAAAAGCTCCAGGATTCGGTGACCGCCGTAAAGCAATGCTTGAGGATATTGCAGTTCTTACTGGTGCAGAAGTTGTCACAGAAGATCTTGGTTTAGACCTTAAATCAACATCCATTGAACAATTGGGACGTGCTTCTAAAGTTGTCGTAACAAAAGATAACACAACTGTCGTACAAGGCTCTGGAGATCCAGAAGCAATTTCCAGCCGTGTATCACAAATTCGTGCACAAGCAGAAGAAACAACTTCTGATTTTGACAAAGAAAAATTACAAGAGCGCCTGGCAAAATTAGCTGGCGGCGTTGCTGTTGTTAAAGTTGGTGCAGCAACAGAAACAGAACTTAAAGAACGTAAACTTCGCATTGAAGATGCATTGAACTCAACTCGTGCAGGTGTAGAAGAAGGAATGGTTCCAGGCGGCGGTACAGCTCTCGTAAATATCTATGAAAAAGTAAGCGAGCTTACCTTGACCGACGATGAAGCAACTGGTGCAAGCATCGTACTGCGAGCATTAGAAGAGCCAGTTCGTCAAATCGTCCACAATGCTGGTTTGGAAGGTTCTATCATTGTAGAACGCCTAAAAAGTGAAAAAGTAGGTATCGGCTACAACGCAGCAACCGGCGAATGGGTAAACATGGTTGAAGCTGGTATTGTAGATCCGACAAAAGTAACCCGCTATGCACTTCAAAACGCAGCATCTGTTGCAGCAATGTTCTTGACTACCGAGGCCGTTGTAGCAGATAGACCGGATGAAAATGAAGGCGGCGGCGGAATGCCTGATATGGGTGGAATGGGCGGTGGAATGCCTGGCATGATGTAAGGCATTCACCCTAAAAGCATCCATCTCTCGTATTATAATTAACTTATAGAGAGAAGCCCGCTTCTTGTTATTCTTGTTTGAATAATGAGAGGCGGGCTTTTTTGATATTCAAATGTATTTATAAAGATGATATAGTTGTTTTTGATGTGCTAGAGGTATCTCCTTAAAATAAGGCTGTGTTAGCCATTTCAAAAATATAGCATAACTATACCGCAATCAGGCGCGATTGTTTAATAAATGTAAAGAGTTTTTACTAGACTATTCAAGATTTGGGCAAGTTTCTGGAATAATAAGTCGTTTTGCTGCGATAGGTAAAAGGTTTTGTTGTTAGTTTTAAAAAACTAACTAAAAATGTATTCAACTGTGAATATATACGAAAATAAGTTAGTTTTCAGTAATTAAAATTACTTAATACCATACAAGAAAATGGCTTATTGAAAATGTACGTATTTGTTTGGAGTGTGGGCTTATACCGTGCTTTTGTGCAATTTCATTAATAGTGCTGTCCTCTCTTAATATTTCCAAAATGACCTGTGCTTTTTCTGATGAACTGTATCTTTTTCTTTTTTTACTCATGGCATTAGTATTATTTTATTAATTGAATTTTATTGTCCAAGCCTACGGATACGTTATATAACCAGCTTCATAAGTAGTAAAGCGTGACTATGTACAAATGAATGAGGTGTCAAATGTTTTTGAATATTTAGTTAAGCATGTAAAAGTGTACATTTGTTAAAAATGTGGTATAATAAATATAGAAAGTCATAAAATAATAACGACCGCCCATGCTGTTACATGAGCGGCCGAATAGACTGAACCCCAACAAGAGGGGCTAGGCGGCATCAGAAAAAATAATCCCTCAGCGCGCAGCGAACGCATTGGAGGGGTTATTTTTTATGGTTATTATCAGAAACGATAATCGCCACTAACATCCCGAAAGATATCATTAGCGTTAACGTACTTTCAATATCCATAGGCAAGCACCTCCCTCCCCGGGAAGTCTCCCATTGACCCAAAGACTACCGACAAGCGACTTGCTGCCCAACCCCTCACGCGAAGCCAGTCTATTACATTTTATTATAACATATTGTTGTCATTTGTACGTTAACTGATAGAGAAAACTTTACAAAATAAACGATAGGTTCTGCAATGTGAAGATCATTACGTCTTCGTGTGTGGAAGACGGATTACATGTTGCAAGGCTTTAAATGAAGAGAAAGGGTTTTTCGTTACCTTTATTGTAAAGATTGTGAATTAGCTTTTAAAACCCAAAAAAAAAAAGTGCATAAAATCTCTATTCGTTTACATAATTATTTTAGCTGGTTTATTCTTTAAAATAAAGTATGATTTAATTATGCAGATATGTTGGTTTCTTTTATTTCAACAATCGGGCCAGATTGTCTAATTAGAAATATTTAACAGTTGGATTATTTTTAAAAAGGTGAATCGTATATGAAGACTGTAAGCCGAGAAGTTCAAGATTTGTCCATTAAATCCTTGGAGTCGACCTTCAATAAACTTTCAAATGCATATAAAAGTATAACCGAGAAAGGTTCTAATACAATCCCTGTCAAAAAGAGACGAAATGCTGTGAAAGTCGGTTTAGAAAGCCTCGAAAACGCTTGGAATGAAAGGGAATTTTTCTATGATAAAGAAATCATTTCGACTTCTAAAGATATTTTACAAAGTATCATTCCATCTATCGAAAAACAGATAGCTAAAGCGAAAAAAGGTAGTCCTCAAAAAACAGTAAATGAGCGTCGTCTAACTGCGATTAAACTGGCAATTGATTCCCTGGACAACCGTCTTAAATAATTCTGTTTGTCGATTTTTACTATTCCAGAAGAGGGCGTTTTTCCCTAAAAAGGATTTGCGACAATATTTATTATGAAGTTCTATGGTAAATGTCAAAATAGTGATATAATAATGTTAAATGAAAGGGGCGGTGGAATTGAAATGGCCAGAAGTTAGAAATATGTACCCGGATCAATTTGTTAAACTGAAAGTACTATCGTCTCATATTGAAAACTATCAAGAGATTATTGAAGATGTGGCTGTTATAAGACCTCTAGCAGATGAATCAGCAACAAAAGAACTTTTAAAATCAAAAGATGAAGATTTAGTTTATCACACTTCCCATGAAAATATTGTGCTTGAATTCCGACAAGATGTAGGATTAAGGAGATACTACTAACATGAAAATAAAATACAAACATGGATTGTTACTAGTGGATATGACGCTAATGTATAATGGGAAAAATAAAGTGATCGAAAATTTGGTAGTTGATACAGGAGCTGCTCGAACACTTATTTCACAAAACGCAGTAGATGATATAGGTATGCAGGTTGATTCACATGATAAGATTGTCACTTATTATGGAATTGGTGGAAAAGAATATGCATTTAGAAAGAATGTGGATAGTATCCAAATCAGTGATTATACGATTGAAAACATCGAAATCGATTTTAATGATTTTGGATATGAGGATATTAATGAATTACTTGGATTAGATTTGTTGATGCATGCAGGATTTACTATAGACTTATTACAGCTTGAAATGAATAGAACGGGTTGAAGGGAATCCTAAAGGGGGTTCCTTTTATTTTTAGAGTAGAAAGCTTGTTGAAGTCTTCTTCACGTTATACATTTCAGGGGTAACTCTTTTTGTTTAACATTCGGATGACTATAAAGCATCTTAAGCAAACGGGCGCGTTAATCGAACAGTGTTATGCCAGTATTGGGTTATTTAGTTGAAAAATAAACAGAAATGAACTATGTTTTTGCTGTATTGTAAGGCGGTGTATCAATGAGAAATGTAAGGGACGCTGCGATGATAGCTTTGGCTATTGTTATTATTAAGTTAGTATTCAGACTAATCCCACCCGCAAGAGGGTTTGTTCGCCTCTTTGAAGAATGGTATCTGGCTTGGGATTGGAATTATTATAACTGGTTACATAGTTATATTCGTTATTACTTTCTTAACACTTGTAGTAATTAGAAGGCGTAAGAAGAAAGATGTTGAAGGCAAATAAAATAAAGATGCCGTTATCCAATAAAAGGGCGTATTCGCGGGAGAAGGCGTCTATCAGAGTTGATACATATAAAGGGATTAAATAAGGGGACAGTGTGATGACTAAAGGTTTGAAAATAATGTTATTTTGGTCACTAGGATTTCCAGTTATTATTACCTTCCTTCGCATTATTACAGATTACTTTTTAGGTCGTGACATTGAATTAATTTCATATTCGGCAGTTTTCTTAGGTAGTGTTGCTGCAGGATTAATTTTTGCTGGACCTTTAAATTACTTCATATCAAAATCTCAAGAAAATTAATTTACACGTGTTATTACGTTATAGGGTGGGTTTCTGGAATAATAAGTATTTTTACTATAATGGTCAAAAGGTTACGTGTTGTTAGTTTTTAAAACTAACAAAAAATGCATTCAACTGTGAATATACACGAAAATAAATTTACTTTAAGTAATTAATCATCACTTAAAGTTTCTACAAGAAATGGCATTTTGAAAATCTGTGGATTTGTTTGGATTGTAGGCGGAATGATGTAAATCATTCGCTCAAGCCCCTTTGCAACAATTGTCTTAGCGGTAAAAAATAAATGACCGCATTTTGACCGCCTTCTACTAAAAATCAAGCAAGTTATTCATGAGACTTCCGAATTTTTCGGAGTCTCTTTTTTAGTTTCTTTAGAAGTCGTTTCATTCGTGAGTCGATCAATTGAGGATATTAGGATATCTATAATAATTATTCCAATTAACAAGTATAAATTTCTAGTCGTGATAGCTGTCCCCGAATTCCTCCTTCGTTACATACGTATATATTTTCATCACGTTTATACGTTGCTATACCCAACGTTTTCCACGGCAAAGCGTTTATACACTCCATTTTTGTGGAATTACATATATAACAAGTAAATAGCAGTATAAGGAAGTAAGCATCACAGGTTCGCTGACATCGACAGACAAGAAGGAATCAACTTTTCAGGGAGTCAATTGATTGGTAACATGATGCCGCACCTTCGTTCTGAATAATTAACCCTGGGAGGTTTCTTAGAGATCGATGACGAAACTATATGTTATAGATAACTGCAAAACATGAGGAGGATTTTAGAAATGGCAGAGTATCAAACGAATGCACTCGTTTCCACAGAGTGGGCAGATCAACACAAAGAGGATTCGGATGTACAGCTTGTTGAGGTGGATGAAGATAATAGTGCTTATAAATTGGGGCATATCCAAACTGCGATTGCATGGAATTGGACGACGCAACTGAATGACCAAGTACGCAGAGATATACTTTCTCCGGAACAAATGGCATATCTTCTAGGGCAATCGGGAATTACCCCAGATACTACCATTGTTCTATATGGGGATAATAACAACTGGTTTGCAGCCTTTGCTTACTGGCAAATTAAAATGTTTGGTCATTCTAAATTGAAGTTGATTGACGGAGGCCGTGTGAAATGGGAGGAAGAAAACCGTTCTTATACAACAGAAGTTCCTACAATCCAACCTGTTGAATATCCTGTAAATACAGCTGATGCATCCAAACGTGCGCTGCAATCTGATGTGGCTGAAGCGCTTCATACAACCACAGCTCTTATCGACGTCCGCACTCCGCAAGAGTACTCTGGTGAGTTGATTGCACCTCAGGGAATGAATGAGACGGCGCAACGAGGCGGACACATTCCAGGCGCTGTCAATATTCCTTGGAAACTTGCAACAAACGAGGATGGTACGTTTAAATCAGCTGATGAGCTCAAGAATTTATACAATGAGAAAGGAATAACTCCCGATAAAAACGTAATCACTTATTGCCGGATTGGAGAACGCTCAGCACACACTTGGTTCGTCCTGCATGAATTGCTTGGTTATGAAAATGTGCGAAATTATGATGGTTCCTGGACAGAATGGGGAAGCATGATTGGCGTACCTATCGAAAAGTAATTCTTAGCAAGTAAGAAGGGTGTTTTTATTGGGATTAATCTCAATATCTATCAAGCTAACAAAAGATAATGCAAACGACTGGATTATCTTTTGTTAGCTTTTCTTATTTTTGAGGAGTTATTATAAACAAAACTGGCCCCATTTCGTAGCATCGTAGATTGTTTTAGTAGAAATACTAAAACAGAGCTATAATACGAAAGGAGCCATTACTATAGATTATAACACAAAATATGTAGGTTAAGACGTTTCTAAGAAAAAATTGCAGTAACTGTGGTAAATAGCGGAAAAGAATCCTCGTTATATAGGAATGTTTCCGAATACGATGGAAGGGTTCAGAAAGGCTATAAAAAATTAGGAGATCCATCTATCTTCAAGCTTGCTAATCGCAAGCCCATGGAAAGCGTTGTGTTTATACGGAGCGAATACCAGAAGGCAAAATCTTTACTTCAATTTATACAGATGTAAATCTTTATTTTAGAATGAGAAAATCAAAAATACTCCTTTTGAAATTCCTCACCTAATATGATAGTTTAATAGAAGATATAGTTGTTTAAAAATTTTCTGTATTTTACATAGAAAACAGGTGTTGAATTGAAAAAAATACATATTCTTTTATTTATTGTCATGCTATTTTGGGGATTTAACCTCTCCGCTATTAAAGTTTTAGTGACCGATATCGATCCGATTCTAGTGACCGCTCTTCGGATTTTTGTTGCGGGTGCTGCAGTACTGCTAACTTGTTTCTTTATGGGTCTGTTCCGGTGGCCGAATAAAAAAGAATGGAAGGTTATCCTTTATGTCGGTATATTTAATGTTGTCCTCCACCATACGCTGCTAAGTGTCGGGTTAAAGTATACTTCTGGTGTGAACAGCAGCTTGATTTTAGGAACAGGACCATTATTAACCGTTTTATTAGCGATTTTATTATTAAAACAGCGTGTTCCGAAATTACGTTTATTTGGATTTGTTTTAGGATTTGCTGGTATTTTCCTTACAACGAGCTCAGGAGGCGGTTTTCACAGTGTAGCAATAGGAGATGTGATTGTCTTTTTGGCTGTCTTGGTGCAGGCCTTCAGCTTTATTTTAATTGGAAAATACCATGAGGATTTCGATTCGATACTGAGCACAGGCTTTATGCTTTTCCTTGGCTCCGGTTTTATCTTCCTGACAAGTCAGTTTTTTGATAATCCCGTTTCTGATTTAACGCCGCTGTTCTCATGGAAACTGGGGCTGGTATTTCTCTTTAGTTCGCTGTTATGTACGGCCTTTGGACATATCATTTATAATTTAGCGATTAAGCAGGTTGGGCCTGCAGAAACTACGCTGTTTATGAACCTGAATACGCTTTTTGCGATAATTGGTTCTGTACTGTTCTTAAATGAAAGCCTAACATTATTTCATGTCATTGGATTTGTTTTCATTCTGTGCGGGATATTTGTAGGAACAGGAACGTTGGAGTATGTATTATTAAAGCGAAGAGGGAAGTTTGTTGCTAAGTAGGTTGAGGCATCCTGATGTACTATTTTTGAAGCAGGCGAATAATGGAGTACAAAGCTGTTTAGAATAAGGAATGTATGCATATATCCAAAAAAACATGAACAGGAAAAAATCCATATGATCATTAAAAAAACAAACCAAAAAGCAGGTACTTCTCTTCTTTCCCCATGGGTTCTGCTTCAAAAATGGGAGCATCTATTATTTATTCATCTGCCAGTATCGCCTGTTGCTTTGGAAAGCCAGATTCCAGTTGGGCTGGAGCTGGATACATACGATAACCAGGCGTGGATCAGTATCGTTGCTTTAAAAGTAAGTAAGAACCGTTTTCGTTTTTTGCCAGCCATTCCTTATCAGCATCCGATGCTGCAGCTGAATGTAAGGACGTATGTGAAGCGAAAAGGGGAAAAAGGCGTTTATTTTTTTACGATGGATACGAATAAATTATCTGTTGTTTTTGGAGGGAAAATAGTAAAAGCTCCTTTTCTCCATGCAGATATGAAGATGAAACAATCAGCAGATACCTATCATCTAGACAGCTTACGTAAAGGAAACCTGCCTGCAGTATTTCATGCAAGCTATACGCCTGTTGGAGAGGCTTTTTACCCAGAAAGACAGAGTCTTGATTATTGGCTGCTGGAACGCTATGTTTTCTGGACATATAAGAAGAAGCATTTATATCGCGGAGATATTCAGCATGAACGGTGGAAAGTCAGAAATGCAAAGGTAAATATAGAAAAGCTTGCTCTGTATTCCTTTTTATCCCAAGCGGTTATTGGTGAGAATCCAGTTATCCATTATGCCCGTTCTAAAATTGCACGCAATGGAATGATAAAAAAGGTGAAGTAAGGAATGGATCAGGAGATTATTTTGAACAGCTCATTTACGTTTAAAACGTAAGCCATACATGAATTTCATAACCATTTAAATCTGAATCAACGAAAATGAAGGTGGCAGGAACGTATCCTGCCATCTTTTTTATTGTTTCGGCAGGTTACCTGGCGTATCTTTTGGATACGTTTCATTTAATCATGAAACGATTTATATTCCCTTGAGATTTTATAAACACTTATTCAGGATAAAACAGAATAACAATTTTTTGAATGAAAATCTGATATTCTATTTCAATTTTCAGTAGCATATTCTAATACAAACCAAAAGGAACAGCTTGGGAAGTACAGCTAGGTACGATAAAGTTCTGAAACGGATAAATGCCAAATGAAAGAAAAGCGAGGTTGGTTCGGGTATGAAACTTCATTTAACAGGTGATATATCGCAAGTGGAAAAAGGACTAGAGCAGCTTTTAAAGGATTTGGGGATTGAATTAGCAAAAGAAGGACACCGCATTCAAGTAAGTCAAAGAAAAGGACCTCTTTCTGTGAAGAATGAAAATCAGGAAGGTGAAATCTTATTTCAAGAAAAAATTCACTTTTTTAGAGGTCTTGGATTATGGCTGGAACATTTTGCTGCAGAAAAAGATTTTAACTTTGTTGAATATCCCCAGTTTACGATGCAGGGTGCGATGCTGGATTCCTCACGAAATGCAGTGATGACGGTGGACGGGATAAAAAATCTATTACGAAACATAGCCATGATGGGGTTAAATACGTTAATGGTATATACAGAAGATACATATACGGTGAAGGAATATCCTTATTTTGGTTATATGCGTGGGAGATATACAGAAGAAGAGTTAAAAGAATGTGACCAGTATGCAGCGAATTTAGGAATTGAAATGATTCCATGCATTCAAACACTGGCTCATTTAACAGAAGCTTTGAAATGGAACTACGCTATTCCTATCCGGGATACTGCAGATATTTTATTGGCGGGAGCCAAGGCTACGTATACGTTTTTAGAACACCTTATTGAAGCTGCAAGCCGCCCTTTTCAGTCAAAACGGATTCATATCGGTATGGATGAAGCACACCAGTTGGGGTTAGGAAAGTATTTGGATAAACATGGATATGAAAAGCGCTTCGATATTATGAATAAACATTTGCAAGAAGTAACAGCTATTACAGAAAGCAAAAAACTGCAGCCAATGATTTGGAGTGATATGTATTTTCGCCTTGGTTCCAAGCATGGAGGATATTATGATGTCGAATCGGAAATTCCAGAGTCGGTTGTATCATCGATTCCGAACACGCAGCTTGTCTACTGGGATTATTATCACGATGATGAACAATTTTATCGTACATTTATTCGGAAGCATAAAGCGTTAAAAGATAATCCCGTTTTTGCAGGAGGCGTGTGGACGTGGAATGGTATCTCACCTAACTACGGCAAAGCTTTTGTCACAACGGAAGCGGCTTTACGTGCGTGTAAAAAGGAGAAGGTTCAGGAAATTTTCGTGACAATGTGGGGCGATAATGGGGCAGAAACACCCATGATGACCGCTTTGCCAGTCTTACAATTATTCGCCGAACATGCTTATCATACAACTTTTTCAGAGGAGCATTTGCAGAAACGATTTCATTTTTGTACAGGAGCTCATTTGGATGATTTTATGCTTTTTAATCAATTGGATGAAACACCTGGAGTGGATAAAGATAATCTACAGACTTCTAATCCATCCAAGCTATTATTATGGCAAGATATATTGATTGGTTTATATGATGAGAATATCAAAGGTCTCTCCTTAAACAAACATTATGCGATTTTGGCAGCCAAATTGGAGCAAGCAGCAAAAAGAAATACGGATTGGAGCTTATTATTTTATTTTTACCGGCAATTATCCCATGTACTCAGTATCAAAGCGGAATTAGGCAGGAACTTAAAAGAAACGTATGATAAACAAAATAGAGAGAGGCTTCAAGAAATGATTCCGATTTTAGAAGAAGTTAAAGAACGTGTGGACACATTGCGAAAAACACATCGCACCTTATGGTTTTCATTCAATAAACCCTTCGGCTGGGAGATTATAGAGATTCGGTATGGCGGTGTACTCGCACGGATAGAAACAGTGATGTACCGCCTCAATCAATACATCGATGGAGACATTAATAAAATCGATGAACTGGAAGAAGAACGGCTCTATTTTGAAGGCCCATATCCGATGCAGACAGGGTCACTAGGAAGGAATTTATATCATCGTATTGTCACAGCTGGTAATTTATCATAATTTCTGTGAAATAGAATGAAGGAGGAAGTTTTGTGAGCAATCAAGCTTTAGCAAGAAAAATAGGTCAGTTACTCGTCGTCGGGTTTAACGGAAAAACCATAACACCTGAAATAAAAGAATTGATTCATGATTATCATATCGGCTCCATTATCTTGTTCAGCCGAAATATTGGGAACCCGGATGAAGTTCTTCAATTAACATCCAGCTTACAAAAAGAAGCAAAAGCTGCCGGATATGAGAAGCCCTTATTGATTTGTCTGGATCAGGAGAATGGCGTTGTCAGCAGAATACATCAAGGGATGACAACTTTTCCAGGGGCGATGGCACTGGGCGCAACGGATAAACCACAATATGCTTATGAGGTCGGTTTAGCCACTGGAAGAGAGTTAAAAGCGCTGGGGATTAATTGGAATTTGGCACCGGTCTTAGATGTGAATAATAATCCACAGAATCCAGTTATTGGTGTCCGTTCTTTCAATGAAAATCCTCAAAAGGTGGCAGCATTTGGAGAAGCAATGATGAAAGGGCTACAGGATGCCGGAGTGATGACATCGTTAAAGCATTTTCCGGGTCACGGGGATACAAGTGTCGATTCCCATTTAGATTTACCAGTGATATCCCATGAGATGGACCAGTTGGAAAACGTGGAATTAGTTCCATTTCAGGCGTGTATTCAAGCTGGCGCGGATTCTGTTATGACTGCCCATGTTTATTTTCCGGCAATTGAACCGCAAGCAAATACGCCTGCAACCTTATCAAAGCAAGTTTACGTAAACCTTTTACGTGAAAAGATAGGCTTTCAAGGGGCGATTACGACAGATTGCATGGAGATGAAGGCAATATCCAATACCATTGGAACCGAAAAAGGTGCCGTAAAAGCGTTACAGGCAGGGACTGATTTTGTCATGGTGTCTCATACGTATCCAGTGCAAAAAAGAACGATAGAAGAAATTACCGCTGCTGTTGAAAGAGGAGCATTGTCAACTTCCAGTATCGAAGCCTCGTTTCAGCGTATTCAGCTATTAAAAGAAAAGTATACAACTTGGAAAGATGCCTCGTTATCCAATAAAGAAAACGCCTTACAAATGGTTGGGGCAAAGGAACATCATCAGTTAGCCGGGAAAGTATATAGAGAAAGTATCACCATCGTTCATAATGATCAGTTATTGCCGTTAAAAGGAGAGAAGCCGTTAAACATTCTTGTGTTGGAACCAGTTCATGGGCCTATGGCACAAGTAGAAGATAAAAATACACAACAGAAATCACTTGGTTCAACTATAAAAGAATACGTTCCTCAAGCATCTGTGAAAGTTTATAACGAGAATATACAGCAGCATGAAATGGAAGAACTCATTTACACTGCTAAACAGGTGGATTATATCATTTTAGGGACAGTAACCGTCACAAAAAATAGCCCCGTTATCGCACTTGTTGATCAATTGGTAAAAGAAAATAGCAACATTGTTGGAGTCGGTATGCGGAATCCATATGATTTTCAGTATCTAAACAAGCTGCAAGCCTTTATCAATACCTATGAATGGAATTATCCTGCATTACAGGTTGCTGCTGGAGCGATTTTTGGCAGGGAAGAAGCGAAAGGTACGCTGCCGGTCCATATTTGATAGTAACATAGTAACTTGCATTGTTTATCAGCTGTGAAGGAGGAAATACGAAAGGGGGGGAGGGGAAGGTGATCTGAATAGGGATGCGGGGAGTCCAAAGCTGTTGTTTATCGCATCAGAATGGGGGAAGTGTAGTAGCAGTAGGGTCCTGCGCTTTTCTTGGCCGGAGATTTTTGAAAATAAAAAATAATGCGAGGAGGTTTTTGAGTGAAAAAGAATAAAAGAATCTTATTTCTATTATGTATCTCATTTTTATTCGTGCTGGTTGCGTGCAGTAAAGATGAAAAAGAAGGTACCGGGGGAAATGAAGAGGCGCTCGAAAATCTGAATCAAGACGGTATGCCAATTGTAGAGGAAGAAATCACAATCGATGTATTTGCTGGAAAAGCAGCTTCAGCGGCAGATGATTGGAATGATGTACCTGTTTTAAATGAATATGAAAAAATGACGAATATCGATATGAACTGGAATCAAGTTCCGGTTGATGGTTTGGAAGAAAAAAGAAATTTAGCACTTGCCAGCGGTGATTTACCCGATCTTTTCTATGGTTCTTATATGCCTAATTCTGATTTATATAAATATGGCCAGCAAGGGATTTTTGTCCCTCTTAACGATTTGATTGATGAATACGCCCCTAATATCAAGGCTTATCTGGAAGAATATCCAGAAATTAAACAAGGAATCACGTTTCCAGACGGGAATATCTACGCCATCCCCCGATTGAGAGATCCGGAATCTCCAACATCCTTGATGGATGATAAGCCGTGGATAAACGAAGAGATTCTGGAGGAAACAGGGATGGATAACCCGGAAACGACGGATGAATTCTATGAATATTTAAAAGCAGCAAAAGAATTATCCGTTGATGGCAATGAAGTAATTCCATTAAGCAGTGTGTCGATGGACCGTTTATTTCATTGGCTTACTGGTGCATTTGGTGTATCAAATAAAGGAATTTTACATCCTTCCATTGATGAAGATCCGGACACAGGAGAACTGCGTTTTTACCGTACAGCGGATGAGTATAAACAATTGCTGGAATATATGAACAAACTGTATACAGAAGGTTTGATTGAACAAAATATTTACTCGATTGAAGTCGATCATTTTCTGGCAAATGGAATAGAAGGAAAATACGCAGCGATGAACTTCTTCAATCCAAAAGACTATTTTGGAGAAGAAGTGGGCGGCCGTTACATTCCTGGGAATGCGCTGGAAGGGCCGAATGGAGATAAGCAGTTTACTTCTGTGATTTCACCTGTGAATAGTTTGGGGCATTTTTCAATTACAAATATGAATGAAAATCCGGAAGCAACGTTAAGGTGGATTGACTATTTCTGGAGTGATGAAGGAGCGAAGATGTTCTTCATGGGATTAGAGGGAGAAACCTATGAAGAAACGCCGGATGGCCCAGAGTTAACAGAAGAAATTACCAATAATCCCAATGGGTTAACGGTTCAAGAAGCGTTGGCATCGTATATCATTAATCCGGGCGGAGGACATCCGGTGATTGAAAATCCGGAATATTCGACAGCGCCTGAATTTCAGCCGGAAGATCTCGAAAACGCAGAAAACATGGCTCCTTATTTGATTGAAGAACCATGGCCGTTTTTCTTCTATGAAGAAGAGGAGCAAGCAACCTTGGATTCTTTAGGGGCAGATATTCAAAAGTACGTTGCTGAGATGGAAGCACAATTTGTTACAGGGGAAACATCTTTTGAGGAATGGGACAATTATGTAAAAACACTGGAAGAAATGGGCCTCGATGAATATATGGAAATTCAAAAGAAAGCGCTTCAACGTTATGAAGAGGGACAGTAAATAAATAGCCTCACAAGTGGAAAAGGGAAGAAATCTTCCCTCTTTCCGCCTTATTAAAAGGAGGTATTTCCTGTGGAAATCAAAAAGAAATTCATTGTCTTAGCGGCTGTGCCACTAATTGCTTTATCAGCTTGTAATAACGATGATAAGGAAGATGTCGGCGGCAGTGAAGAAGCGTTAAAAAACTTAAATACAGATGGCATGCCCATTGTGGAAGATGCGGTTGAATTAGAAATATTTGCCGGAAAAGCAGCAACAACAGCGGATGATTGGAATGATGTTTTACTTTTGAATGAATATGAAGAAATGACAAATATGGATATCACATGGAATATGGTGCCGGCAGATGGGTTGGAAGAAAGAAGGAATCTGGCGCTTGCCAGCGGCGATTTGCCGGATGTTTTCTATGCTGCCAACTTGCCTATTTCCGATGTTCAAACCTATGGGAGTCAAGGTACATTTATCCCTTTGAATGATTTGATTGAAGAGTATGCACCGAACGTTAAAAAAGTGTTGGATGAAAACCCGGATATCCGAAAAGGAATAACGTTCCCGGATGGAAATATTTATTCCATTCCGACTGTATATTCACCAGATTTTTCATCCTTATTAATTGGTGCTAAAGGCTGGGTAAATGGAGACTGGTTGGAACAGTTAGATATGGATAATCCAGAAACAACGGAAGAATTCTATGAATATTTAAAAGCGGTGAAAGAAACCGATTTAAATGGAAATGGAGAAAATGATGAAATTCCATTAAGCAGTGTAGCGGAAATGTCCCGTATCATTCACTGGATTTCTGGAGCATTTGGCGTTCAAAATCGCGGACAGCTGCATACCTTAATTGATAGCGATCCAGATACAGACGATATCCGTTTCTATCCCATTGATGACCAATATAAAGAAATGTTGAAGTATCTGAATAAACTTTACGAAGAAGAGCTGATTGAACAAAATATTTATTCCTTAGAGGTTGATCAACATTTAGCAAGTGCGGCAGATGACCGTTATGGTGCTGTACAATTCTATAACCCGATGGAATTATACGGGACAGAAGTAGGGGAACAGTTTATCCCCGGTAATGCATTAGAAGGTCCAGACGGTACAAAAATGTATACAGGAATAACATCTCCGGTTCTTTCATTAGGAAACTTTCTAATCACAAGTGAAAACGAAAATCCAGAAGCGACGTTAAGATGGATTGATTATTTCTGGAGTGAAGAAGGCCAAAAGATGTTCTTTATGGGTATCGAAGGAGAAACCTATGAAGAAACAGCGGATGGACCGGAATTAACAGAAGAAATAACAAATAATCCCGACGGCTTAACGCTGACCCAGGCACTTGCCAACTATATTATCAATCCCGGCGGTAATCACCCGGTCATCGTTACAGATGAATACTTTACCGGTTCAGAAAATGCGCCGGCAGATGTCGAAGCTGCGGAACAGCTGGATCCGTATTTGATTGATGAAATTTGGCCGGCATTTACGTATACAGCAGAAGAAAATGATCGTATCGCTGTATTAGAAACCGATTTACAAAAATATGTAGAAGAGATGCAGGCTGGTTTTATTACGGGAGAAAATGATTTCTCTGAATGGGATGCTTATGTAGAAACCATTCAAGAGATGGGCTATGACGAATATATGGAAATCCAGCAGGCTGCCTATGAGCGCTATAAAGAAAATTAACGGGTTATCATCCTGAACAGAAGTTGAATTTATCGGTGTTTGGGGGAGTTCAAACACCGATAAATAGGGGGTTAAAGAATGAAGGGAGTTAAAAATGACGTTTCGGTCCCAGCCCAAAGTAAATTTTATCAAGTGAAAAAGAACTTCGCCCGCAATTGGCAAATATATGTCTTCCTGCTTCCGGCGGTTACGTATTTTATCATATTGCATTATATACCGATGTACGGTGTACAGATTGCATTCAAAAACTTTTTTGCCAACCTTGGAATCTGGGGAAGCCCTTGGATAGGATTCGATCACTTTGAGCGTTTTTTTAATTCGTATTATTTTTGGAGACTGCTTAAAAATACATTGGTTTTAAGTGCGTATCAGTTAATCTTATTTCCATTGCCTATTATTCTGGCACTCTCTCTGCACGAGGTTAGGAATACTGTATTTAAAAAGTGGGCCCAGACATTAACCTATGCGCCGCACTTTATTTCCGTCGTCGTAGTTGTAGGGATGATTGTTATCTTTTTAGATCCGACTACAGGATTAGTCAATCGCCTTATTGTTGTTTTTGGCGGAAATCCGATTGATTTTCTGACGAGCCCAAGCTGGTTCCGACACATTTTCACATGGTCTGGTGTCTGGCAAACGCTCGGATGGGGTTCGATTATTTATCTGGCAGCATTATCCGGTGTTAATCCGGAATTACATGAAGCGGCTAAGGTAGATGGTGCATCGAGGCTGCAGCGTATTTTCCATATTAATATCCCAAGCATTTTGCCGACAATCGTTGTGTTATTCATTTTAAACATCGGCAGCTTTATGACCGTCGGCTTTGAAAAAGTGCTGCTGATGCAAAATGATTTAAATGCCAAGACATCCGATGTCATCCAGACATTTGTGTATCAAACAGGTCTGCTGGAAGGACAATACAGCTTTGCGGCGGCAATCGGGCTGTTCGATTCAGCAATCAATATTGCATTGTTAGTCGTGTTTAATTATACAGCCAGAAAGGTAAGCGGCAACAGTCTATGGTAAGGAGGTGTAGAAAATGAAAAGATTTACGCTGTCAGATAGAGGGTTTGATCTAATCAATACGATATTTCTTCTGATTATTTTAGTATTGATTGTCTATCCCTTAATCTTTGTTCTAAGTGCCTCTATCAGTGATCCGCAAGCAGTCAGTTCTGGAAAAATGTGGCTTTGGCCGGTCGATATTACGTTTAAAGGATATGAACGTGTTTTTGCTAATGATGCCATCTGGCTCGGCTATAAAAACACTATTATTTACACGGCGGTAGGTACGGCTATTCACTTATTTGTTTTATTGCCTTGTGCCTATGCATTGTCACGTAAAGAATTAATGGCTAAAAAACTTATCCTCTGGTTTATTTTATTTACGATGTTGTTTAACGGTGGTTTAATTCCTACTTACCTTGTTGTCCAATCACTGGGGATGCTCGATACGATGTGGGCAATTATTATTCCGAACGTAGTAGGAGCCTGGTCCATTCTAGTTGCAAGAGCTTTTTTCCAGCAAAGCATACCGGATCAATTAGTAGAAGCATCTAAAATTGACGGCGCTTCGGATTTCTATATTTTTATGCGAGTTGTATTACCGCTGTCTTTGCCGATTATTGCGGTTATGGCACTGTTTCATGCCGTTAATTTATGGAACCAGTATTTTAACGCTTTGATTTATTTATCAGATCGGGATAAGTATCCATTGCAATTGATTTTAAGAGAGATTCTTGTTGTAAACCAAATGCAATTGAATGATCCGGGCGGGTCAGCCGAATCGCTGGTGGATCAGGTGAAAACAGCCGGTCTGATCAAATATGCAGTAATTATTGTATCGTCGCTGCCATTATTATTAATTTATCCATTTGTGCAACGCTTTTTTGTACAGGGTGTGTTAATAGGCTCTATTAAAGAATAAATGAAACTGGAAATAATTTTTGAGATAGACGGGAGGGATAGCGATGAATGGTTTTGTTGCCGGATATTATCGTTTTGCTTTATGGATTACAAGATTTGCTTATCTCAATTTATTATGGATTGCATTCTCCCTGCTTGGATTGGGTCTGTTTGGATTCTTTCCGGCTACGGCAGCGATGTTTGCTGTGGTGCGCAAGTGGGTTCAAGGGGAGAAAGATATTCCTGTCTTCCAGGTTTTTTGGAAGTCTTATAAAAAAGAGTTTTTGAAAATTAATGTGTTGGGTTATATGCTGGCTGGAACGGGTTATCTCATGACAATGGAATTTCAAATTTTACGGACACAGGAACATATCGCGTATACGATGGCAAGCTTTGCAGTTGTTGGTTTATTTTTGTTATTAGCTGTGATTGCGCTTTATCTTTTTCCGCTTTTTGCCCATTTTCAATTACGACCGCTGGACTATATCAAATGGGCACTGCTTATTGGAATCGGGCATCCTTTATTAACGGTATTTCTTCTTGGCATCGTCATTGCGCTTATCTACCTTTCGTTGATAACTATTCCTGTTTTACTCTTTTTCTTTGGCGGCAGCGTGATTGCATATATTCTCATGTGGGGAGTCCATTTAACATTTGCGAAAATGGAAGAAAGTCTTGCATAAAAAATGGAGGTGTCCATATTGGTACGTTTAGGTCTGGATGTATTTTTAGAAAAAGGATATAAACAGGTGGAAGGCCTGCGAGTTGGCCTGGTTACGAATATGACAGGTGTAAACGAAATGCTTCAACCATCTATTGATTTGTTTGCGGAACATCCGGCAATGAACCTGGTTGCTTTATATGCTCCGGAACATGGTATTCGCGGAGATGCAAAAGAAGGAGAGAAAGTATCCTCTTCTATTGATAACGTAACGGGACTGCCAGTATACAGTTTGTATGGAGAAACGAGAAAACCAAGTGCAGAAATGGTAGAAAATGTGGATGTGCTTGTATTTGATTTACAGGATATTGGCTCCAGATATTATACGTATATTTATACGATGGCCAGTGTCATGGAGGCATGTAAGGAATATGGAAAGAAGCTGATTGTTCTTGACCGGCCCAACCCGGTTTCCGGGGTGAACATAGAGGGGAATTTGGTAGAACCAGATGTGCGTTCCTTTGTCGGCTTACTCCCAATTCCAAATCGTCACGGCATGACGGTTGGAGAATTGGCATTATTATTTCAAAAGGAGTTCGCTTACTTCTGCGACCTTTCTGTCATACCGATGGAAGGATGGAAACGCAGGATGTATTTTGATGAGACGAATCTATACTGGGTCCCGCCATCCCCGAATACCCCTACCATTGACATGGCTATCTTATATCCAGGAACCTGTCTTATCGAAGGGACGAATATATCAGAGGGGAGAGGGACAACCAAACCATTTGAATGGATTGGAGCACCTTTTATAGACGGGCAGAAGCTTGCGAAAGTATACAATGATAAAAATATACCCGGGGTGCTTGCCCGGCCAATATCTTTTGTTCCTGCCTATCAAAAATATGAAGGGGAAGTCTGTGGAGGTGTGCAGCTTCATATTGAAAATCGCGATGCACTTCATGCTTTACAAGCAGGTGTTACCTTAGTTGAAACAATTGCAACTGCCTATCCCAACCAATTCCAGTTTACTCAAAATGAAAATGGCAAGTATTTCTTTGACTTACTGGCAGGCACCAAGCGTTTAAGACAATATATTGCAGCAGGAGAAGCGGCTTGTTATTTAGAAGAAAGTCAACACGAATTGGAAGCATTTCAACAAACGAGAGAAAAGTATTTATTGTATCGTTAAGAACGATGATGAGGACTAAACGATTCTATTTGCCAACAGATTTGGCTGATAAATAAGAAGCATTCGTTGCTTTTCTTAAATACTTGATAAAAAGCCATTTTTCCAAGAAGCGAGAAAAAGAAATGAGTTGATCCGATTGCCTTTTGTAAACGGTGGAATAACGAGAATTAATGAAATGATTTCAAGTCTCCCGCCATCAGAAAAAAAGATAGCCGATTATATTTTAACAAACCCGGAAAAAGTGATTTCATTGACTGCAAAGGAGCTTGGGGAACGCAGCAAAACAAGCGGAGCAGCTGTGATTCGTTTATGTAAGTCATTGAATCTGAAAGGTTTCCATGATTTAAAAATCCGCATCGCGGGGGATTTACAAAGAAATGAAAAGGACGGTTTTCGTGATATTGATCCAAATGAAACACCTTTATCTATTATTGATAAAATGACCAATAACAGTATTCAGACAATCAGAGAAACAGCGCATTTAATCGATATGGATCAATTGCAGACAGGAGTACAATTGATAAATGATGCTTCAAATATTTTATTCATTGGGGTGGGTGCATCCGGCATGATTGCGCGGGATGCGGTCCAAAAGTTTATTCGAATTAATAAAAAGGCTTATGTATTTGAAGACATGCATATGGCGGCGACGGTCATTGCCAATATGGACAAAAACGATGTTGTTTTCGGCATTTCTTTTTCTGGCGAAACCATTGAAATTGCTAATATGCTTCATCTTGCTAAAAAAAGAGGAGTAAAAACAATCAGCTTAACAAAATACGGAAGATGGCCCGTTACGGAACACGCGGACATCAAACTATATACATCGACGACAAGAGAACCGATTTTCCGAAGCGGAGCCACGTCTTCCCGAATAGCGCAGCTGCAGGTCATGGATATTGTGTTTATGAGTGTCGCTACATTACAGTATCCTGTTACAGTGAAGTACCTGGATGAAACAAGAGATGCGGTTGATTTCTTTAAAAAAGGAAATGAGAAAATAAAAAAATGAAGAGTGTTGTAGCAGTTGTAATCATTGTGATACCAATATCATTAAAAAGAAGGGAGCAATCGATGTTGAAGTTAGAGGCGTGGCGTGACAACCGAATAGATGCGCTTGTTGAATTATGGAACCAGGAAATTGGAAACGACTTTCCAATGCGAAAAGAGTTATTTAAACAAAATAGTTTCAAAGATGAAAATATATGTAAACAAGCTTCAGCTATTGCCGTGGATGATAACGATCATGTTGTCGGATTTATTGTTGCCAAAAGATATCAAGAAAACCTGGACGTTGGTATAAATAAGAAAATCGGATGGATTCAAGTGCTTCTTGTAAAACAAGGTCAGAGAAATCAAGGAATTGGTTCAACATTATTAGCAAATGCCGAGGCGCAATTAAAAAAGGCGGGTGTAAATCAAATCCTGCTGGGACGCGATCCGTGGCATTACTTTCCCGGCATTCCAATGGAAATGGAAGAAACAAAAGCCTGGTTTGAACGCAAAGGATATAAAAACAATGGTACAGAACATGATATGATTCGAAAATATCGTATTAATGATGAAATAGAAAACCCAAATATAGATGGTGCAGAATGGAGTATTCTAGAGCTAGGGGATAAGGAATTATTTCTTGAATTTTTACATCGCTGTTTCCCGGGAAGATGGGAGTATGAAGCGATTCATTACTTTCAACAGGGCGGAACAGGAAGAGAATTTGCGATTCTGAAGAAAGAGCAAAAAATAATTGCGTTTTGCCGAATAAATGATGCAGAATCAAATATAATCGCTCAAAATGTGTACTGGGCTCCTTTGTTTCAGGATAAGTTAGGCGGGGTTGGACCTTTAGGGGTAGATGAAAAAGAACGCGGACAAAGATATGGCTTAGCTGTTGTTGAAGCAGGAATTTATTTTTTAAGAAGACGGGGTATTTCCCGTATTGTGATCGATTGGACAGGGCTGGTTGCGTTTTATAATAAGTTGGGATATGACATTTGGAAAACATATGCTGCTTATAAGAAAGAGATGTAAGTACGTGTTTATTCAGGCACCTCTTCTTAGATATAAAGGAAGAGATGTCTGAAAATCAGTTTTTTACTGTTAAATAGTTAACCTTAAAATGCATTCCAGCTAAAATTGCTTCTTGAAAAAGCATTTTTATTATATTATATAAGTGATAGTTATATGTATAAATCGGATTTACTAAGGAGGTTTCAATAGAATGATATACAAAGTTTTATTTTCAGATTATGAATACGCTTCCGTAGAAATAGAGGAAAAGATTATTCGAAAATTTATTCCTGATGTTGAATTTATTCATGCACAATGTAAAACAGAAGAGGAGGTTATCGAGGTAGCAAAAGATGTAGATGCGATTATTAATCAGTATGCTCCGATTAGCCACAAAGTGATTGAGAGATTATCAAACTGTAAGGTTATAGCTAGATATGGAGTAGGTTTTAACACAATTGATATAGATGCAGCTGCTGAGAAAAATATTACCGTTTGTAATGTAACCGATTACTGTTTAGACGAAGTATCGGACCATGCGATGACATTACTATTATCGCTAGCTAGAAAAGTACCTTTATTTAATCAACAAGTAAAAGGTGGAGAGTGGGATTTTAAAGCTGGCCTGCCGATTTTTCGCTTGAGAGATCGTGTGCTGGGATTATTAAGTTTTGGGAATATCGCACGAAGAGTAGCAGAGAAAAGCCAGGCTTTTGGTGTGAAAGTCATTGCCTATGATCCATTTATATCGGAAGAAGTAGCAAGAGCATACAATGTTGAATTGGTAGAGTTAGATGATTTATTACACCAAAGTGATTTTATTTCTGTTCATACACCGTTAACAGACGAGACGTACCATATGATTGGTGAAGAACAATTGAAATTAATGAAAGAAGAAGCATTTATTGTGAATACTTCCAGAGGTGCATTAATTGATGAAAAAGCCTTGATTCAAACTTTACATAATAATGAAATAGCCGGAGCAGGATTAGATGTACTAGAAGTGGAACCCATCTCAGCTGATAATCCATTACTGAAAATGGATCAAGTACTTATTAATCCGCATGCTGCATGGCATTCTGTTGAGGCGCAGGAAGAATTAAAAATCAAAACAGCTCAGAATGTGGCAGATGTTTTAATAGGGATTGAACCTAAATACGTTGTTCTTCCCCGAAAAAATAAAAATACCTAGAAGAGGATGTTCAAAAATTCCAATAAAAATGACGCGGCAGGAAAAGGAACTTCTACTAAGAACGCCCACGTCGGTGTGGCGGGCGTAGAAACCACCGCATCCTGCGGAAGTGCGTTGACTAGCAAATTCCAATGGGGCTGGGACTGCGGTTACCAATGTTGTCAGGTTAGTATAACCGCTGCGGCGGACCGTTTTGCTTTCCTAGGGGCACGCTCTTCAGCTAACTTTTGCCAAGAAGATCGCTTGGCAAAAGTGGATCTTCAGATGGTGCTGATCCCTCAGGAGTCAAAACGGTCCGCCTCCGCTAGTGGGATGTTCTATACATGAAATAGTTGAACAAATAAAATCATTTAACTCCATTAGGATGTTATTTCTTCCAAAAGCTGTAGCATCCCATCAGAGCGCAGGCCAACCACGTAGACTCCTATGGGAACAGGGCGAGCTGAAGATCCACTTGAAAAGCGGGTTTCTTTTCAAGTTAGCTGAAGCCGTCCCCATGGAAAGCGTAGTGGTTGGCCGGAGCGGAAGCTATACACCATATCTTGTTCAAAAAATAGAAGGGGGCTCTAACCAAAAGCAAGCATAATAATAGAGAGCATGTTTATCCTAAAACAGCAAGGATTATATGCTTATTCTTAAGCGCATAATTTGAGTAAATTTCACAAAATTCATTAACCTGACAACATTGAGACCTGCGATTACTCGGTCTATTAAAACCGCTGCTGCGGTTACTCGTCCCATCGAAGAGCTTTTGCGATTACTCGCCCCACTAAAACCGTTACTCACGTATTATAAAGCACGAAGGAACTTCTGTTAAGAACGTCCAAGTCCTGTGGACAAAACAGAAGTCATCACAACACGCGTAAGTCCGTTTAGAATTTGCTAGTCGCCTTGAACTTCCGACGCACACGACGTGCTAGTGTCGGCGCCTGAGACAACGCACTTCGGTGGGGTGAGTAATCTAAGGCTCCAGGACGTTGCGCACTTAGCCGACTTGGTCCTTTTTATCGAACTTTTATACGAAAATGGGATTTTCATTCATTGCGGTGTCTGGTAAGTCATGGGGGTTTTGAACACGCACTAGAATGATAAAAAAGTGGCTTTCTACATTTTGAAGTAGAAAGCCACTTTTTAGATTGTATGACAGATGGAAATAAATTTATTATGGAGAACCGTCCGTAAAACTCCCGTCTCAAAATAAAGAGCTGTGTTTCGAAAAACTCCCACTGTATGAAGTTTCATTTTATAGTTGTTATTTAAAAAAAGACGTGTTAAAGTTTAGTTATAAAAATCATATACAAGATTTAAAATCACATATGTGATTAGAGGTGAATGTATGTCAGTGAAATCGGCAGAACGTGTTTTACGGATTTTTGAATTATTAAGTGCAAATATGGATGGAATGACAATTAAAGAAATTAGTGAAATGCTGCAGTTGCCACAAAGTAGTACATCAGGATTAATTAAAACACTGCTTCATGAAAATTACTTATCTGTTAATCAGCAAAATCGTTTTACTTTAGGACCGAAACTGATTCCGATTGGTAATGCAGCAATGGAATCTTTAGATATATCTTCTTTAGGCTATCCATCTTTAAAAGAATTAATGGAATTAGTAGAAGAGACAGTGTTTATGGCAGTATTAGCAGATAAAGAATTGGTTTATGTTGCGAAGATTGACAGCAATCGCTCCATTAAAACCTCTGCTTATCCGGGCGGGCAGAAGCCGCTATATTGCACAGGGCTTGGAAAGACTTACCTTGCATTTATGAATGAAGCTGATCGGGTAAATTATTTAAATACTGTTGAATTGAAAACGATTACCGATCAAACCATTACAGATAAAGAAGAATTAGAAAAAAAACTGCAAGCATATAAACAGCAAGGGTACGCCATTGATAACGAGGAGAATGAGGATGGTCTTTACTGTTTAGCAGCTCCAATATTTGATATGAATGGTGAAATCCAGGCAGCGGTTAGCGTGGCTGGACCAAAAGAAAGAATGCTAAGACAGAAAGAGAGAATTATAAAGCATTTAAAACAAAAAGCAGCAGCTATTTCAGCAAAGCTTGGATATGTGAGTAAGGAAGGTGTGTAAATGGATGTTTTAAGCATTGGGGAAACAATGGTATTGTTTTCTCCAAAAACAAGTGGACAATTGCGCTATGCAAATGACTTTTCTGCACGAATTGCTGGTGCAGAAACAAATACGTTAATAGGTCTGGCAAAGCTTGGTCATCAGACCAGCTGGATCAGCCGAGTAGGGGATGATGAACTCGGCGCGAAAATTGTAAGCGCTGTAAGAGGAGAAGGTGTAGATACAACGTATGTCAAACAAGATAAGGAAGCGTCTACTGGACTTTTCCTAAAAGAAAAAACAAATGCGCAAACAAGTTCGATTTTTTATTATAGAAAAGACTCTGCTGCCAGCAACATGACATCGGAGGATATGGAAAACATCCATGTTTCCAATACAAAGTATCTTTATTTAACAGGGATTACTCCTGCTTTGAGCCAGTCTTGTGAAGAAGCGGTTTTTGCACTTCTCCATAAGGCGAAGCAAGAAAAAGTAACCATTGTTTTCGATCCGAATATCAGGAAAAAATTACACAGTAAAACGAGTGGCGCAGAACAAATTAAAAAAATTATCGGCTTATCGGATATTGTGCTTCCAGGAAAATCAGAAGGTGATTTTTTATTTAACACAACGGAGACGGCAGAAATTAGTCAAAGATGCAGAGAGCTTGGAGCTGGATCAGTCGTCGTCAAGTTGGGAGAAAAAGGCGCATACTATGAAACAAAAGACAAAAATGGATTGGTAGATGCTTATGCCGTTCCTTATGTCGTTGATCCGGTTGGAGCAGGAGATGGTTTTGCAGCAGGATTGTTATCAGGGTTATTAGACGAATTATCCTGGAAAGATGCAGTGAAACGAGCTTGTGCTATGGGTGCTTTAGTAACGCAGGTTGATGGTGATATTGAAGGGTTGCCGACTAGAAAACAATTACAGGAATTTATGGGAGCTAATTTACAGGATGATGTCAATCGATAGGGAGGAATCTTTATGAATACGCTTGAGACAATCTATCATCATAAAATTATTGCGATTATTCGCGGAGCTAAGAAAGAAGATTTGTTACAAATTGGAGCAGCTCTAAAAGAAGGAGGTGTGCGTCTGATTGAGGTAACATTAAACTCCCCGGGTGCAATCGAAGGAATTCAACAGTTGAAGGAAACATTTGGAGCAGAAATGAAAGTCGGTGCTGGAACGGTCTTAGATCCGGAGTCTGCGAAGGCTGCTATCGATGCAGGAGCAGATTTTATCTTATCACCAACAGTCAGTAAAGAAACCATAAAAATAACAAAACGCTATGGAAAAGTAAGTATACCCGGGGCATTTACACCGACAGAAATTTTAACAGCTTATGAAACAGGAGCAGATTTAGTAAAGGTGTTTCCAGCAAGTATTGGAGCGGGTTATATAAAGGATATCCGCGGGCCGCTTTCCCATATCCCCTTAGTACCAACTGGAGGAGTGGATGAAAATAATATTAGTGACTTTCAAAAGGCTGGAGCAGTTGCGTTTGGAATTGGCAGCTCTCTTGTGAATACAAAAGCGGAAGTAAATGAAGCATATGTGCAGAAACTGACCGAAAAAGCCAAAGTATTTGTTCAGGAAGTATCTGCAGAATAAAAGATTTTTGTCATACAGATAATCACAAAAGGATGGTAGACAGTTATGAAAATGACAAACTATGAATTGTTTCAAGTACAACCAAGATGGCTATTTTTAAAGATAGAGACAGATGAAGGAATCACTGGTTGGGGAGAGCCGGTGATTGAAGGACGAGCTGCTACTGTTAAAACAGCAGTCATGGAACTCATGGAGTATTTAATTGGAAAAGATCCGTTGCAGATTGAAGATCATTGGAATGTGATGTATCGTGGTGGCTTTTATCGGGGCGGACCGATATTAATGAGTGCTATTTCAGGTATTGATCAAGCACTTTGGGATATCAAGGGAAAATATTTGAATGTCCCGATCCATCAGTTGCTTGGAGGAAAGGCGAGAGAGTCTATTAAAGTATATTCTTGGATCGGCGGAGACCGTCCATCTGACGTGGGAGCAGCTGCCAAAGAAGTAGTTGATAAAGGATTTACTGCTATTAAAATGAACGGCACAGATGAACTGCAATATATTGACTCTTATGAAAAAATAGATCGTGTCCTAGCAAATGTTTCCGCTATTCGTGAAGCAGTTGGCCCATATATTGGAATAGGGATTGATTTTCATGGACGCGTTCATAAGCCTATGGCAAAAGTATTGGCAAAAGAGTTGGAATCATTCCGCCCGATGTTTATTGAAGAACCAGTTTTACCAGAAAATAATGAAGCATTGCGTGATATTGCTAATCACACCGTCATTCCGATAGCTACGGGAGAAAGAATGTATTCAAAATGGGATTTTAAAAATCTATTAAAAGATGGGTATGCAGACATTATTCAGCCGGATCTATCGCATGCTGGCGGCATTACAGAAAACAAAAAAATCTTATCGATGGCAGAAGCGTTTGATGTAGCGGCTGCACCGCATTGTCCTTTAGGTCCGATTGCCTTAGCGGCATGTTTACAGGTAGATGCAACTTGTCACAATGCATTTATTCAGGAGCAAAGTTTGGGTATTCATTATAATCAGGGCTCTGACTTATTAGATTATTTAAAAGATGACAGCGTATTCAAATATAAAGATGGCTATGTTGATATTCCCGACCGACCTGGTTTAGGAATTGAAATCAACGAGGAGCATGTACGTGAGATGGCGGAACAAGGACATAATTGGAAAAATCCGATTTGGCGTCATCCAGATAATAGTGTAGCGGAGTGGTAAGGAGCAAATACAAAAGGGAGGAAAATAAATGTCTTCAACCGGTTTAATATTAATAACCATTTTAGGTATTGCTGTTCTACTATATTTAATTATGCACTCTAAAATGCAGGCTTTTTTAGCGCTGCTAATTGCTAGTATCTTCATTGGTATTTTTACAGGAATGGAACCGAGTTTCCTGCTAGAAGTAATGGAAGACGGAATGGGAGGCACTTTAGGATTTATAGCTATCGTAGTCGGTCTTGGTGCTATGTTCGGAGAAGTACTCCGAGCCTCCGGAGGTGCAGAGCGTCTCGCTTTTACCCTTGTTGATAAATTTGGTGAAAAACGATCTCAGTGGGCGCTGGGGTTAACAGGATTTATTGTAGCTATACCCGTATTTTTAGATGTTGCCCTGGTTATTTTGATTCCTATTCTTTATAGTTTGGCAATGCGTACAAAAAAGTCATTGCTTTACTACGGAATTCCGCTTTTAGCCGGATTGGCAGTAGCCCATGCATTTATCCCGCCGACGCCTGGCCCGATTGCAGTGGCCTCTGTACTTGGTGTCGACTTAGGTTGGGTAATGTTATTTGGGATTATTGCCGGTATTCCATCTATGATTATAGCCGGGCCGTTATTTGGTCGTTATATTGGAAAAAGAGTTCACGTTAACGTTCCTGAACACATTGCAAAGGAAGAAGCAGCAAGAAAAGAAGCCGGTGAAGAGAAGAGGTCTCTCCCCAGCTTTGGTTTAATTTGTTTCTTAGTCCTTTCGCCGTTAGTTTTGATTTTATTCAACACAGCAGGCGATGTTTTACTGGATGATAGTATTTTCAAAGAAGTCATTACGTTTATTGGACATCCATTTGTTGCCTTAATCATAGCTACACTTTTATCGATGTATTTCCTTGGTAAACGGCGCGGTATGACGAAAAATGAAATGCAATCCATGACAACAAAAGCGCTTGAACCTGCAGGAATTGTTATTTTGATTACGGGAGCAGGCGGTGTTTTCAAAGAAGTGTTGATTGAAAGCGGTGTCGGTGATGTAATGGGAGAAATCATGGCCGCATCCGGATTCCCGCTTGTACTGCTTGCGTTTCTTATTGCGACATTTGTCCGTGTCGCTCAAGGGTCTGCAACTGTCGCAATGATTACAGCAGCAGGATTAGTATCACCTATCCTGGAAATGGCTAACCCATCTCAACCAATGTTGGCATTAATTACAATCGCTATTGCATCTGGCTCAACGGTTCTTTCCCATGTGAACGATTCCGGCTTCTGGCTTGTTAACCGTTTGTTCGAAATGTCTGAAAAGGATACGCTCAAGTCATGGACCGTGATGGAAACGCTTGTTGGAGGAATCGGTTTCCTCGTTGTATTCATTATAAGCTTTTTTATTTCATAAACAACAACATAAATAAAAGGTTATCAATTTATAGAGTACTCTCCTTTGTAATTAGGGAGAGTGCTTTTTTTTATCGCAGAATAACTAGCTGGGACTGGCACTGTGTTTACTCGTCTCATCGAAGGATTTTTGTAAAACTCCCACTGATTACAAAGCATACTTCCCGGCTCTCCTTAGTTTTTCAGCAAATAAATAAGGGTATAGGTGATAGAAGGAAATGAAGACTTTTAAAGGTGTAGGAGTGTGTAAGGTGACTTTAGGAGCGTTTATTGTTGGGGTTATATTGATTACAATTCATTTATTAACAAACCAGATTCTTCCTTCTGACCGGATAAAAAGAGATCGTTGGCTATCGTTTTCTGGAGGGATTGCAGCTGCATATATATTTGTCTATGTGCTTCCAGCTTTCCATGAAGAACAGGCAAGTTTGGAAGATACAGACGGATTGGCCATGGAATCCGAGTTATATTTCGTCGGGTTAATTGGTATGCTGCTTTTTTTTGGTATTCAAAATGTAGTCAATCGTTCGTTGAATAGATCAGAGAAAAAATCAGATGAATCTGAGATAGAAGTGATAGAAAGACGCGTTTTTTGGGTGCAAATTTTCTTTTTCAGCATTTATAATATGTTAATTTCATTTGTGGTTATTCAGTCTCAGGTACAAGGAATTCAAGTTGCTTTTTATTCTTCAGCTATCGGCCTTCACTTTTTTGCAGTAGCTCATGATATGTGGAGAGAAAATTCAGAAATGTATAATAAATACGGGCGGTATGTTCTAGCGGCAGGAATCGTTATTGGCTGGCTGGTAGGCTCATTTGTAACATTTGATACACTTATTCTTGCTATTATTTTCTCCTTTATTTCAGGTGCAATGATTTTAAACGTGATAAAATATGAAATGCCGGCGGAAAGAGAAGCGCACTTTAAATGGTTTTTAACAGGGGCAATAGGATATTCACTGATTGTTTTGATGTTAAAATACTTTTTTGATTGGTAATACAATTTAACCCGCATTTCTTTATGAAAAAAAGACGATCTTAGGAAATCGTCTTTTTTTTCACTTAAAGAAAGTATACACATTTGAACGAATAAAGTTAAGTACAGCTGTTTTTTTACACTATTTTCAAGGGAAAAATAAGGACAAAGCTTTTGAGTGAGTTGCGTAAAAGCTTTGTCCTTTGTTTCATCCCTAAATAAGAGCATTTGCTTGCCAATTGCATTCGAGGGGTTAACAGAATGTATTAATCATATGCATTTTCGGCAGCTCGAAATAAAGATTTATCTTCAATTTTATGCGTAACAAACATAAGAATAACTCCAAAGAAAATCATACCGCCCGCCACAAAAGTAATTTCTCTGTATGAAAAATGATTTGTCAATAAGATGCTGCCTAAAGTCGCACCAATAGAGTTTGCTAAGTTAAACACGGACGCAGCAATGGTGCCGGACAAAGCAGGTGCTTCGGTTGCTGCCAGAATAATCTTGGCATTCAGTATAGGAGTTGTTCCGAATGTTCCAGCGCCAAATAAAAAGCAGGCAATATAAGTGAAAAATGGGTTTGCCAGCAAGAACGTAAAACTGATCAGTACAGTTCCTAAAATAGCCATAGCTAAAATCAAGCGTTCTGTCAGCACTTCTGGTTGAATACTTCCAGAAACAAAATTTCCGATTACAGCACCGGTTCCAAATAAAAAGAGGGCAATTGTAATACTTGTAACATTAAAGCCCGCGATTTCCTGGAGCATCGGCTCGGTGAATGTATAGGCAGTAAATACACCGGAAAAACCAAAGACAATAACGGCAATCAGCATCCATACATTTTTATTCTTGAGAACAGCCAGTTCATTTTTTAGCTTAGGTGCCTCTTTTTGTTTGATGTTTGGTGTAACAATCATGAGACCAATTAAATTGATGAGCCCCATCAATGCAATAAACCAGAACACCAGTCTCCAATCCAGTACACCGCCAATATACGAGCCAAATGGAACCCCGATCATAATAGCGATAGTCAAGCCGCCTTGTACAGCAGCAATAGAACTTGTACGCTTATGAGGCTGTGAAATTTCAACCGCCATACTCATACATAATCCAAAGAATGGCGCATGCATGGTTGCAGAAAGAAGCCTGGAAAGAAGCAGCACCTCGAAATTCGGTGCTGTTGCAGCAATTATATTACTTATTATAAAAACGGCCATAAGTACGATTAGCAAAGGTTTCGGTGAAAATTTCACCGTCAGTATCCGGAGCACCGGACCGCAGATAGCCACACTGATTGCATAAACGCTGAGTAATAATCCCGTTGTTGAAACAGCAACGTCTAAATCTGCAGCAAATTGCGTAAGTAATCCAGTAACGGCATATTCTGTCATTCCAATCGCAAATGTACCAATCATAAATACAGCCAAAATCGTACTGCGAGAGAATTTCATTGTCATTTTCAACACTCCCTTTTTCGTTTTTTCGCGAAACATTGTTCCTATATTAGAGGATACGAGGTCTAATGTCTAGTCGTCTGTTAGAGAAAAATAAAGAAATAATTTTCAGATTAGTGAAAGCGTTAATCATTGCAAATGTAACGTTGTGATATAGATAAAATCAGATCAAATTAAAAGCAACGGATGGGATATAAAAAATGGTATAGTAAAGATATCTTGATGTCTTTAGGGAGGAAAATATAATGACAGCGAACTCAAAAAATATTGTGCCCCATCTCTGGTTTGACAAGGAAGCAAAAGAAGCTGCCGCATTTTACACGTCCGTTTTCCCGGATTCTCAAGTTTGCAGTGAAATTGTTGTGAAAGATACACCATCAGGGGACTGTGACTTGGTTTCTTTTGACTTATGGGGGCAACGTTTTATGGCTATAAGTGCCGGACCATATTTTTCATTTAATCCGTCGATTTCTTTTATGGTTAATTTTGATCCTGCGCGAGATGAGAATGCATCCAAACAGATAGAAGAGGTTTGGGAGAAGCTTTCGGATGGCGGGCAGGTATTGATGCCGTTTGATGCGTATCCTTTCAGTGAAAAATACGGATGGATTCAAGATAAATATGGTCTATCCTGGCAGCTTATCCTGACCAATCCAGAAGGAGATGAAAGGCCGCCTATATTGCCATCTATGATGTTTATTGAAGAGAATGCAGGTAAAGCAGAAGAAGCGGTACAATGTTATTTATCCATTTTTAAAGACAGTAAAGAAGGCGTATCGGCTAAGTATCCTGCCGGCATGGAACCAAACCAGGAAGGAACTGTCATGTTTTCTGATTTTATGCTTAGGAATGTCTGGCTGACAGCAATGGATAGCGCGTTGGAACATGGTTTTCAATTCAATGAAGCAGTCTCCTTGCTTGTTAACTGTGAAAAGCAGGAAGAAATCGATGATTATTTTGAACAACTATCAGCAGTTCCGGAAGCAGAGCAGTGCGGCTGGCTAAAGGACAAGTATGGAGTGTCCTGGCAAATTGTTCCGAAAGACCTTGATGAAATGATGAGTGAGAACGCAACACAGGAACAAATTGACAGAGTAAATCAGGCAATGATGCCAATGAAAAAATTAGATGTTGAAACATTAAGAAAGGCAAATGAGGGCAGATAAATGTATGAATTAAAAACAAAAGAAACAGATAGCAGTGTGCTTGAATTTATTGAACAGGTGGAGAAGCCTAAAAAGCGGGAGGATGCATACCGCCTCCTGGATATATTTACAGAAGCAACCGGTTTTGAAGCTATTATGTGGGGACCGAGTATTATCGGCTTTGGAAAATATCATTATAAATATGACTCGGGTCATGAGGGAGATGCCCCGTTAGTAGGCTTTTCTCCCCGAAAAGCGAAAATCAGTCTTTATTTTGCGACGAGAGATACCGAGCGCGAACACTTACTAGCGAAATTTGGCAAGCATACAACGGGGAAGGCCTGTGTGTATATTAATAAAGTAGCAGATATTGATGAAGAGGTATTGAAAGAATTGATTAAGCAGTCTGTGCGGTTTTTACAGGAGAGGTATCCGGAAAAGTAGAAAATATGGAAAAGAAGACATGTCAAAAACAATGCTGTGACTGCGTTATGAAACAGCTAACCGTGTGGAAATGTTTACTCATTTTCATGCGGTTTATTTATCAAGGAGAACTGCCTGTAAACTCCCGCTGCATGAAGTTTCGTTTAATCATACTAAAAGTTATCACAAAACTATCATTGCAATTGTTTTCACGATAAGATAAATTATTACTATTACATAATAAAGTATAAAGACAAGAAACAACATGAATCACCAAATAAGGCATGAAAGCTAGGAGGAAGACCACATGTTGAAACAAATTCCAGAATATTTAAAGGATTGGCGTCTTCATGGCATCGTTCTTTTAATTGTACTGCTTGCAGAATCAATCGGCCCATTTTCATTTGAAGTTGGAGCCGGCATGATTCTTATTTTACCGATGATTTATGCATTTATTTTAGGGGTTGCAGCTGTATTTACTCCAGTGATTAAAGAAAAGCAATTTAAGCATTCGGAAATATTAACGACAGCACTGATTGGCTTGCTCGTTGCAAAGGTAAGTCTGAATATTGGACCGGCTCTCAGTATGATTGTTCAAGTGGGACCAGCTATTCTGCTGCAGGAAATTGGAAATTTAGGGACGGTGTTATTAGGACTTCCGCTCGCTCTTTTATTAGGCGTAAAACGGGAAGCGATTGGAATGACGTTCTCTATTGCCAGAGAGGGCAGCTTAGCTATTATTAATGATAAATTTGGCTTTAATTCTCCGGAAACAAGAGGTGTTTTTTCTATCTACTTATTTGGATCGATTTTCGGAGCGGTGTTCTTTGGATTAACAGCCAGTTTCTTGGCGACATTTACACCATTAAATCCGCTAGCGCTAGCGATGGCTTCAGGAGTCGGCAGTGCTAGTATGATGGCAGCATCAAGCGGTTCCCTATCTGCTGTTTACCCAGAGATGGCAGCGGAAATTCAATCTTTAGCTTCGGCGAGTATGATTTTATCTGTAGCAACGGGTTTCTTTGTCTCTATTTTTATTGCACTTCCGTTAGCCGAAAAAATGTATAACTTATTCACCAGCAGAAAATCCAATAAAGAAGTGGAGACCAATGAACAGACGGAAGAGAAAAAGGAGGCAAACCAATGAGTAAACAATTATTTCATACCATATTAGCGTTGATTTTATCAGGAATTATTGTGTTAATAGGGAACTGGATTGGTTATGAAGTCGTTCCTGCAGATGCGTCAATGGGAATACTGATCCTTATTTTAATTGCTGCTGCCGGGTTTGCGTTGAAAATGATTCTGCCATGGAAGTCTGTTCCGGGGATTCTTTATGTTGCGGCAATTTCTATTATCGTTTCTCTGCCAATTACTCCTGGATCTACACAAATCATAGAATGGGCCGGTGCGATTGATATTCAAGCATTTACAACACCGCTGTTAGCTTATGCTGCTATCGGTATTGGTAATTCTTTAGCAGATTTTACGAAATTGGGCTGGAAGAGTATTGTAGTTGGTTCTGTCGTATTTTTAGGAACCTTTTTAGGATCGGCGATTATCGCAGAGATAGTACTTCGATTCCAAGGATTAATTTAGTTTATTTCGTATCTGTAATATAGTTTGGGTGTCGTGGTATGTACGGCGTACTGTATTTTTAAATATGAAAAATCCAAACATTATACATATTGCTTAGGTTTGCTATAAAATAGAAGATGAACCTATCGCAGAAAGGGATGGATCGAAACGATGAGTGAAAATATTGTCAAAGAAGTAGAAGAAATTATTGAACAGAAGCGGGAAGCTTTTTTCCAAGTGAGTGATCAGATTTGGGAAACGCCTGAAATCCGTTACGAAGAAAAACAGTCCTTTCAATGTTCAGCTGATTTTATGGAAGAACAGGGTTTTCAGGTCGAACGCGGTGTAGCGAATATACCTACTGCATTTACTGCAAGTTTTGGAAACAGCGGCCCGGTCATCGCAATTTTAGGGGAGTATGATGCTTTACCTGGTCTAAGTCAAAAAGCCGGAGTCACAGAACACGATCCAGTAGAATCAAACGGTCCCGGACATGGGTGCGGTCATAATTTGCTGGGCGTCGGTTCCATGTCTGCCGCTGTTGCTGTTAAAGAATACTTAGAGAAAAATAAATTGGAAGGTACCATTCGTTATTATGGTTGTCCGGCAGAAGAAAGCGGGTATGCTAAGACGTATATGGTGAAAGCAGGATTATTTGATGATGTAGCCGCTTCATTTTCATGGCACCCGCATTACTCTAACAGCTTGTTTCATGGGCCATCTTTAGCGGTTATTCATTCTACTTTTACATTTAAAGGAATTAGCTCTCATGCGTCTGCTTCACCAGAATTGGGAAGAAGTGCTTTAGATGCAGTAGAGTTAATGAACGTCGGGGCGAACTATATGCGTGAGCACATGATAGATGAAGCACGAGTCCATTACGCTATTACCAACAGCGGGGGAATGTCTCCAAATGTGGTTCAAAGAGAAGCAGAAGTATCTTACTTTGTACGGGCTCCGCATGCAGATCAGGCGCGAGCTTTGTTTCAACGTCTGACCAAAATTGCAGAAGGCGCTGCATTAATGACAGAAACGTCCATGGATTACCGGATTGAAGGTGCATGCTCTAATCTTGTTCAAAATGCGACCTTGGATAAATTACTTCATAAAAATATGAAGACGTTAGAACGCCCGCATTTTTCAGAAGAAGAACTGGCATTAAGCCAGAAATATTATCAAACATTAAATGAAGATGATGTCGCTTTTGCTGCGTCCTTAGTTGGCAAAGAAAGAGCGGAGGAACTTGCAGCGCGTCCATTAATTCATGAAGTATCTCCTTACCGGGAGGCACCGGAATATGCGAAAGGAGCAGGTTCTACCGATGTGGGAGCGGTAAGCTGGGTGACTCCTACTGCACAGTTGACAGCAGCAACATGGTCATTTGGCACACCATTCCATACATGGCAGGTCGTATCTCAAGGGAAAACTTCCTATGCGAAAAAAGGCATGCTATATGCAGGAAAAGCAATCGCCAGTACCGTAATAGATGTCTTGCAACATCCGGAAGTACTGGAGGATGCTGTGAAAGAGCTTCGCGACCGGGAGGCAGGTCCGGAAAATTATCGTTCCCTGCTTCCGGAAGATCAGGATGTACCTCCTATGCTTCGTAAATAGGCTGGAAGGGATCAATCTGTTGGCATAAGCAAGAATACAACTGCCTGATTTCATGATGATGACAAGCTCTCTTTATCGTATGCAGTGGAATCAGATACCGTCTTCTGCACGATAAAGAGAGCTTTTTATTTCATGTTTAACTACTCCTAAAACAGAATGATTTCAGAGGATATTCTTCCCATATTGATAAGAGGTGCTTTATCTGTTCTGTGCAGTGTATCAAATACTTTTGATTTCTTTATTTGATTATCTGGAGGTACTGCATAGATATTTTTTCATTATGTTTATTTTCGGAAGAGCCGCTATAGCCATCTCTAAAGGTAAACCATGGTTAAACAATTTCATGTATCTCATCATCTGTGTATATTTTTAATAAAATCCATCTGATCAGTCCCCCAACAGCTAAACCAATCGGGGTGGTCAGGATAGGAAGCCATAAGGGGCCAATTAATTCTCCGGCTATGGTAAAGTTTGGTGAGAAAATGACGCCTATGGTAACGAAGTAGGCAGAGAAAGCTAATGGCAGATAAGCAAAGGCTTTTTCTCCACCTCCCGCACTTTTATAAGCATCCCAAATGGCGTAGAAATATAGACATGGATAAAACATGAACCATAAATAGTTGGTTTGTGCGATTGCTTCTTCAATTTTAAGATGGAAGCTCAATACAATAATGGTATTCAAATTTCCCATGATATTAATTAAAAATTCCAATCCAATAAACAGAATCCCCTTTATATAATGACGATTTAATAACTGAGCAAATCCGGGCAGGGCAATGCTCCAAAGTACTGCTTCGAGTTTTGTACTTTTTTTAGTTAACTCTGTTTTCAACGGTTCACCTTCTTTGCTATTTCTTAGCGCCACTTATCTGGGATAGCGTTACCAGCCATTGGTTCTGTTAAAAGGTCATCATTTACGAACAGCCTAAGTCAGCTGTCCACTCCATATAATCCAAGTAACAAATTGAATCAGCTGTTCTCTTTATTTTTCGCCAACTTTTCCCGATCTTTTGTACCTGGAGGCTGCTCCAGCCAATGATTATCAATCATGATATCTGATCCACTTTTTGCAAGTTTAGCAACTTCCATAGAGAGTCGTTCATAGTTCGCTGCTAAGTCCAACCGTTGACTCGTTGCTGCAGCAGTAGCGTAGTTTCCAACCCCGGCAGACATAAGTAAGGACATATGAAACATCATTAATTTATCCGAAAATGTTTGTGTTGTGGAATCACTTACTGCTGTATCAGGTATTTGCGGCGCGCCGATATTATCTTTCATTAAGTTATCCACGAAGATTTTTATATGCTTTTGCGAAATATTCTTGGCTCTTATCATAAAATCTTGTACTACTTTGACAGGAGAGGTCTGAGCAAATGCAAGGCATAACCTTACCCCCATTTCATTTGTCTGGATGTTCATATATAAATGAGATATTTCAACAGCATTTAATGGACGTTTTTCACTAAATGGATTGATTCCGCTCAAATATTTTTTGCTTTCTACATAATCCGCTTTTTTAGGAGTTTCAATATACGGGTGTCTGGCATTAATTCCTTTTTTCAGAGCAACATCGACAGCATGATCATAAAGCGCAGCCATTTCCTGTAGCGTCTGTATAGAAAAGTCCCGAATTTTCTTTTTCGTACTCATCGCGACAAACCCGCTGTAATGAATCATTCCAATTCTGGACATATGCGTAACATAGGTTAAACAAAAAGCATCAGTAAAAAGCCAGGGTGCATTCATGTTGACATCTGTATCCGAAAATCCATTGGGAGTTGCAAAATTTTCCTCTTCAAAAATCTGATGTAATTGATCCATTTGAGTAGTGAAATTATCATAAGCATGTTGAACGACAAGTTTTATCTCGGGGTCTTCAATATCTTTTAACATGAAGTTCAAGATACATTTTGCCAAGGTACCATTCATATATCCTGTCCATACAGAGGCAATCTCAGCCGCAGTTAAATGTATATTTTTTTCATTCATTTGGTTTTTCTACCCCTTCCTTAGGTGATATATAGATTTAGATTTTACATCAAGTTTTATTTTATACATAAAGAGGAGCTCTATTGGGAAAAAGAAGAGGAGCAACTATTTCAGATGTCTTGAGGGGATAATATTGAACCGGTCTTTCTATTGGAATAAAACGAAAAAAAACGCAGAACAAAATTTCTCTCTGGAAATCGGAACTAACTTGAAAGAAAATCTGGAGAATATAAAGAAAATGCTGGATGATCCAAGTGATTTGGTAATCCGCGAATTCACTATTGGCAGCGCAAATCATCGCACAGCTATTGTTTATATCGATGGCATCGTGGATAGTGTGTATATTCATAATCACATTATGGAAGATTTGAAAAAGGCTTCAGAATTACCGGCTGAAAAGCAGGAACTTTTTGATGTGATCCACTGGGAAGTAATTACAGTAACAGATATCAAACGAGGACAGTCATTAGATGATGTGTCAAATGCAATTCTGAGCGGGAGCACTGTGTTTTATTTGGATGGAATGGATCAAGTACTAATCATGGATACGATAGGCGGAGAAACGCGTGCTATCGAGGAACCACAGTCGGAATCGCTTATTCGCGGCTCCAAAGAGGGGTTTGTAGAAAATATACGAACAAATACTATGCTGATTCGTCGATACATAGCGGATCCCAATCTGCGTTTTAGTACGTATAAAGTTGGAAGACGTTCTAAAAAAGACCTTATTGTAGCTTATATGGATGGTATTGTGAACCCTGATCTGGTTGATGAAGTGAAACGGAGATTAGAAACCATTGATATTGATGATGCACCGGAAAGTGGTTATATTGAGCAATGGATTGAGGATAGTTTTTTGTCTCCTTTTCCTCAGATGTTAAATTCAGAGAGGCCAGACAAGGCTTCCGAGGCGCTTCTTCAAGGAAAAGTAGTCATTCTTCTGGATCGTACGCCATTTGTGTTAATTGCCCCTGTAACTTTTGGAAGCTCGCTGCATTCTCCGGAAGATTATTATTGGCGCTGGTCTCTGGGGACACTGATTAGAATGCTACGTTATCTTGCGGCGTTTATTTCGGTATTCTTACCAGCTCTATACATTGCATTAGTATCCTATCACCCAGGGCTCCTTCCATCTGATTTGGCATTTTCCATTGCGGCAAGCAGAGATGAAGTTCCATTCCCGCCTGTAGTGGAAGCATTGATTATGACGGCAACGATGGAATTATTGCGCGAAGCAGGTTTACGATTGCCAACTGCAATTGGGCAGACAATAGGAATTGTTGGTGGCCTTGTTATTGGCGAAGCAGCCGTTTCTGCTGGATTGGTCAGTCCTGTTATGGTTATTGTCGTTGCTCTGAACGCCATTGCATCTTTTGCGTTGCCTTCCTATAGTATTGCCATTTCCTTTCGCATCCTGGAGTTTGGCTTGATGGGAGCCGCTGCTGTATTTGGTCTTTATGGTATCATCCTTGGTTATATCATGATCAACATTCATATTGTGAATTTAATGAGCTTTGGTGTTCCGTATTCAACGCCGTTTGCGCCAAACTTCCTAAGTGATTGGAAGGACCTTGTTTTACGAGCGCCGATTACGATGATGAAAAGACGTCCGATCTATACACAGCCCAAAGATAAAAAGTTCATGAATGAAGGAGACAGGAAACAGTGAAACGATTTAAATATGCAGATGAAAGAATCAGCGAAAGAGATATCATGATTGCTATCCCATCTATCGTCATCGGTGTAGGTATTCTTTCGATGCCCAAACAATTAGCATCTGTAACGTTAGGTGCGGATGGGTGGATTCCCTTACTTATTGTGGGGTTATTAGCTGTTTTTATTACTTGGGCAATCGCCAAATTTGCATCCGGGTTTCGGAACCAAACTTTTCTGACTTATGCTTCTAAAATTGTAACGAAACCTGTGGCAATCGTTTTAAGCTGTATGTTTGCTCTTTTATCCATTTTTATCACGGCCTTTCAAATTCGTAAAATCAGTAACATATCGCAGCAATATTTATTTGATCGTACCCCCATCGAAGTGATTTCTCTAACCTTTTTACTGGTTGTCGTGTATGCTGTCTCTGGTTCTCGTGCAGGCTTGTTTCGAATCAATATGATGTTTTTGCCGATTATTCTTTTGATAGCTCTTATTATCGTGGTGTTTAATGTAGGCTGGTTGAGTGCAGAAAATTTAATGCCTGTATTACAGACCCCTATAGCTGATTATAAAAAGGTGGTTGTAAATACGGGAGCTATTTCTTACCTCGGTTTTGGGATTTTATGGTTTTATCTTTCCTTGGTTGATAAACCTGAAAAAGCACCAAAAGCAGCTGCAATGGGGATGTGTATTCCCGTTGGATTATATATGATTATTTTTATTATGTGTATTGGTGTTTTCGGGAATGCTGTTACCTCTAATTTATTATATCCGGTGATAGAGCTTGCGAAAGTGGTAGAGATACCGGGCGGTTTTTTTGAGCGGTTTGAATCTGTTTTCTTTGTCATATGGATCATGTCCATTTTTATTACGGCAACAATGGCTATGGATATTGGTATCTTAGCATTAAATACCATTTTCAAAAACACGGAGAAGTTAAAAATTATATTTATTCTTACTCCGCTTATCTATTTCGTCGGGATGGTTCCACAAGATGTGGTGGAGGTGGACTTTTTAGGATCAGCAATGGGATGGGGAATGGTTATATTGAACATCACAGTGCTTATCTTGTTGACGGTGGTTGCAAAAATTAGAGGGGTGAAGCGGGATGCATAAAGTATATCTGTTCTTTCTATGTTGCTTTTGTTTACTCCTAGCGGGATGCTGGGACGAAGTTGATATTGAAGAAAGAGGCTTTGTGATTGGTGTTGCACTTGATTTAGCAGAAGAACAAACAGAGGGCAGCCCAATGATAACGTTAACGGATCAGTTTGCTGTACCTGCTGGATTGGGCACTCCGAGTGAAGGTGGAGAAAGTTCTCAAAAGCCGTACAACAATTTATCGCTCGACGGGCAAAGTTTATTACAAATAACCCGCGATATGGCACTTATTCAAGGGAACGCGCCATTTTATGAGCATTTAAAATTAATCGTTGTTTCGGAAGAATTAGCACGTGAACCAGGTATATTCGCCAATAGTATGGATTTACTGATACGTGACCCGGAAATGCGAAGAGAAACAAAGGTTATCGTGTCTCAGCAAAATGCAAAAGAGGTGCTTGAAATAGACTCCCAGATAGAACCGCTTCCCGCGACGCATATTGAAACGGTAAATGAAAACAGGGACAAATCAGGAGCAATCATTGAGCCGCTGCGCATTGGAAACCTGAATGAATACATGTTAGAAAAAAATAATTACCTTATTCCAAGAGTTGTTCCGTCAGATGGGAAAATGATGTTTAAAGGTGCAGCTATTTTTGATGGAAAGAAGAATCAATTAGTAGACATTATCGAGGAAAAAGACGTTGTGGCTCTCAATTTAATAATAGGTGATTTTGAAGGGGGTTTTATTAAATTTGAGAGCAATGACGGGATGATGATTTATGAAATAAAACGCGCCAAAAGTAATATAAAAATAAATACAGATGATTCGGGCCATGTCAACATTGATGTAGAGATTGATACAGAGGGAAACATTGCAGAGACGTTTGGAGACAGATCGCTGTTAAATAAAGGAACTATAAATGAAATAGATAAACAAATAAGTGAAAGAATAGAACAGAAGGCGTCCTCCATTATCAAAAAAGCCCAAGAAGACATAGGAATAGACTTTTTTGGATTCAGTCAAATCATGCAGACAAAGCATTATAAAGAATGGGAAAAAATCAAAGATAACTGGGATCAAGGCGAAAACATATTTCAAAACGCAACGGTTAACGTTAAAGCGGAGACTACTATCCGGTCATCAGGTACCACAGATAAGACTGAGGAATAGGAAAGCAGGTGAGTATATCCATGTGGGATCGATTATCGGGGTTATTACCGAATTATTTAATTCTTCTATGCACTGTATTATCTTTTTTGATACCGTATGTTATTTATAAAGTGAATCAAAAACTGCATCAATTTGGAGATCCGCCATGGAAGCATAAAAGATAGCAGCAGAATATGAACACATACAGGTATGCAAAGGTAGTTAGAAGCAAGAATGTTAGGATAAGCAATATGCCATTCAAATTGGAGAAAAAGGAGCGTGTATCCAGATGATGCTCGATATCATTATTCTTGTTCTGCTTAGTCTGTTTATCATCATGTGTCTTCTGCTGTTTATGATGAGACGCCATTTGATAAAAAAGGCGGTGAATAAATACGGAAAAATCCTGATGGAAGACCGCTATCAAGAGAATGTATTTGAAATGGTAACCGGTTTTAAACATATGGGAATCCAGCAAACTTTTGAGAATAATTTACGGGCGGAATCTGGTGACGTCTTACATCGGCCGCTTGGTTCTGCCAAAACATGGCCGGATTTTGAAAAACTTACTTTTATACCGGCTCAAGTAGCCAAGTTCCCGACCGAGTATACCGAACAAATTGATATGAAAGTAACGATTGGTCCCAAAGCCAAGAAACCAATGGAACTGGATATTCCCTTAATGGTCAGCGGAATGGCTTATGGGATTGCCTTAAGCAAAGAAGTGAGGTTAGCATTCGTTGACGCGGTCAATCAGCTTGGCACTGCACTTAATTCTGGAGAAGGCGGTGTGATGGACGAAGAAATCGACGGAACAGATAAGTACATCTTACAATTTTCCAAAACAAGCTGGTCAAAGGAAGAAAAGCTTATGAAGAAAGCCTCCATGATTGAAATAAAATTTGGCCAAGGCGCATTAATGAGTTCCGGAGTCGTTATTCCCGCAGAAGATCTACAGGGAGATATTCGAAAAGTATTGGATTTAGATGATGGAGAAGAAGCGATTATCCATAATCATTTTTTTCAAGATCAAACGTTGGATGATTTTAAAAACCTTGTCCAGGAATTAAAAGAATTAACTGATGGTGTACCAATTGGTGCAAAGATAGCTGCAGGCGGGAATATAGAAGCAGATATCGATGCGTTATTAGAAATTGGTGTAGACTATATTGCGGTGGATGGAGCCCAAGCTGCAACCCATGGAGCACCGCCGATATTGGCGGAGGATTTTGGCATTCCTACCATTCATGGCTTGCACCGGGCACATCAGCATTTACAAAAAAAGAAGGCAAGAGACAAGGTCAGCTTGATTATTTCAGGGGGAATGTTCACGCCGGGGCAATTTTTAAAAGCGATGGCATTAGGCGCAGATGCGATTTATTTGGGCTCAGCAGTTTTATTTACTGTCTCTCATAAGCAAGTTTTACATGCTGTTCCGTTTGAACCTCCGACACAAGTTGTCTGGTATGACGGCAAATACAAAGACGATTTCAACAGACAGGATGGAACGGACGCATTAGTCAATTATATGAATGCTTCCATCAAAGAAATGGAAGAAGGCATTCGGATGATGGGAAAAAAAGGATTATCCGAATTGGCAAAAGATGATCTTGTTTCTTATGATGAAGCGGTAGCCCGCGATTTTGCTGTTTCTTATAGTGCTGGCAGGGAGGAAGAAGGTAATAAAAAGGAGCAGGGAGAGCCGTTAATTGAGCTGTAGAACAGAAAGCCTGGTTGACGTCAACGAATAAACGCCTTATAATGTATAACAAATATAGAACGGAAAGGAAATTACGCTGAAATGAGAATTCGATTCCTAGACTTGAACAACTAATTGGATAACATGTTCAAGCTCTGCCTGCGCTTTAGTCCCTGCAGAGAAATAGGAGTCGTCTGTCTTTTTTTAGCTATTATAATGAAGGTATACATGATGTATATCTTTTTCCTAAAGGAAGTATGTAAAAGGACAGCAGACAATTTGCTGTCCTTTTTTTATGACATATAGATGCAGAGAATGGATTTCTATTTCTGTTGCGCGGGAAAGCAGGGTATTCGTTCTAATAATATAATATAGGGAGAGATTATGATGCAGATGTTATTGTTCTTTTGATTGATACGGGCTTGTTAGAAGACAACACAAGCTCGTATCGGTACAAGAAAAAGCTATCGATACGAGAAAATAAACATTCTCGGAGGTAGCAAAAATGCAAAACATTCAATTTGAAATAAAAGATGTCGAATTAACGTATTTAGATAAAGAAATTTTTTCCATTCCTCGGTTAGCTGTTCATTTGATGGACCGGATTGGTATTGTTGGTCCGAATGGGTCCGGAAAAACAAGCTTGCTTCGTTTGCTGGCAGGGGAACTAGAACCGTCAAAAGGAGAAATTCATCGTCATGCGAGCTTTGCTTATTTAAAACAAATGGAAATGCCTGGCGAAGAGGAAGTGGATCCAAAAGTGCTGGGAAAACTTCAAGCACCTGATTTGGAAGCAGGAATAAGCGGCGGTGAGCAGACAAAAATAAAAATAGCACAGCTCTTGGCAAATTACCAAGAAGCATTATTGATTGATGAACCAACAACCCATCTTGATCAGCAGGGAATCCGCCATTTGCGGAAAGAGCTGGAAAATTATTATGGGACACTGCTTTTAATCAGTCATGACCGTAAACTTCTAGACCAGCTTGTTACAACGATTTGGGAAATTCGTGACGGGAAAATCCACGTTTATTCCGGTAATTATACGGATTATGAAGAACAGAAAGCATTGGAAGAACGACAGCAAGAGGAAGCACATGAACAATATCTGAAGGAAAAAGCCCGTCTAGAAGCTGCAGCGCAGGATAAAATGCAAAAGGCAGCGAAAATGACAAAAGGTGCAAAGGCAAATGCCCGAAAGAAAGAGGGCGCGGATCGGCGGCATGCGACAAAGCCTAAGGATGTTTCGCAAAAAGGAATGCAAAAGAGTGCCAAAGCATTGGAAAAACGGATGGAGCAATTGGAAAAAGTGGATGCTGTCCAGTATGCTCGGCCTATTCAGTTTCATCGTTCTAAAGCGTTGGATTTGCACCATTCTTTTCCGGTAATGGGCAATCAGCTGACGTTAAAGGCTGGTGAGAAGCTTCTTTTAAAAGAAGTCCGTTTTCAATTTCCTTTAGGTCAAAAAATCGCGATTACAGGAGCAAATGGCTCTGGAAAAAGCACCTTCCTTCAGGCGATTTATAACCGTGCGGAAGGGCTGGAGGTTTCACCAAAAGTGGAATTTGGTCTGTTTGAGCAGCTGGCTTATCAGGAAAAGTCGGAGGAAACGGTGTTGGAAAGCCTGAAGAATACAACGGATTATGAGGAAGGATTTTTGCGCAGTGTGCTTCATTCTATGTACTTTGAGGGAAATGCTATTTATAAAAAACTTCGCTATTTAAGCGGCGGTGAGGCAATCCGGCTGCAGCTATGCAGATTATTTCTCGGTTCCTACCATGTTTTATTATTGGATGAACCGACGAATTTTTTGGATATCCAGACAACGAAAGCCTTAGAAACGTTTTTTAAAGGATATCCGGGTACGATTATTTTTGTTTCTCATGATGCTGCGTTTATCGAAAATGTAGCTGATCATGTATATGAAATGAAAAATAACAACATCATTGAAAAGTAAAATCGAACAGGAGCAGTTCAGGTTGCTCCTGTTTTTTTGCATTAAATCGTAGAGATAAATTAAATTCATATACTTTCCTATTGGACAAAATAGATGATTATATTAATAATGAAAAAAGATATACATTTACAGCAGGAAAAGGAGCAAGACCGTATGAAAAGAATACTTATAATGACAATCATTATTGCAGCAGGAGTGTTTTTCCTTGTTGGGAAATTCGGTGGAGAAACCAAGATGTTTGCTAGTGAATTACCTGCCAATATCAATGAAACAAACGAAATTAAGGAAATTACCATATATGAAGTCAAGCCGTCCGGAAAACCCAAATCGATTTTATTAACGGAAAAAGAGGATATTGCAAAGATTTTAAAATCTGGTGAATCGTTGAAACTCAAAGAAACCAATGGATTTGTTAATGCCGGGTATCTGCTGTTATTCCAGGGCTCGAAAGAAAATTATACGATGACGGTTGATAAAGACGGCAATATTGACATGAATGGGCACGAGGAACATTATGAAATGAAAAGCGAAAACGAATTATTTCAAACGATTCAAGGAATGGATGTTCAATGGGAGCAGTTAGACAAAGAGGAGTTATAAGTGTGTGTTCAAAAAGTCCTATTTATTGGACTTTTTGAACATCCTCTATAAGAACTTGCTAATCTGATGACATGGAAATGGAGAAATGTTGTGCAGGGTAGATTACTAGGGTTTATCCTGATTGTCCGCGCTAAATCATTTTCTGACCCAATAAAAAAGGCAGGTGAATTGCAAACATGAGAGAGAATACGAAAATGGTATTTGATTTTTCCTTTGAAGAAGAAGCAGGTGTACGCCGTATTTTTGAAAAGCCGGCAGATATTCTCATCGCCCATTCGGAAGCGGAAGTTGAAAAGGTCTTTGCACAAATGGAGGTATACCAGCAGGAGGGTTATTATCTGGCCGGATATATTTCTTATGAAGCTGCCTCGGCATTTGATGAAAACCTGGTTACCCATAAAAAAGGCGATTTACCGCTTATGGTGATGGGAGTTTTTAAGAACGTACAGCTGGAGCATACAAGCTCTGCTGCTGAACGTGCCTATCCTCCCGTGAATTGGGAGATGACAACCACGGAGCAACAGTATCAGCAGAATATCGAATCGATCAAAACTGCTATTGCGAAAGGAGATACATATCAAGTAAATTACACTGTTCGGATGGAAGCAGATAGAGCAGTGGATGCAGATTTACTGTACGAACAATTAACAGGTGCGCAGCAGGCAAAGTATGGTGCACATCTGCAAATAGGGGATTATCACATCGTATCTGCCTCCCCGGAGCTGTTTTTTGAACGTAGGCAGCAACTCATCCATACGAAGCCAATGAAAGGGACCATCGAACGGGGACAGACTTCAGAGGAAGATTCCCATAATAAAGATAAACTTGCTCATTCTGAAAAGGACCGGGCAGAGAATGTAATGATTGTTGATTTACTTCGCAATGATTTATCCAAAATTGCTGTACAGGGTTCTGTTCATGTACCGAAGCTGTTTGAAATAGAGAAGTATCCGACGGTTTACCAAATGACTTCTACAATCCGGGCAGAATTAAAAGAGGACCTCAGTCATTTTAATCTGTTTAAAGCGTTATTTCCTTGTGGTTCCATCACCGGGGCGCCAAAGCAACGTACGATGGAAATCATCAAAGAGCTGGAGGATGCGCCGAGGGATATTTATTGTGGAACGATTGGCTTTATCACACCAAATCAAGATGCATTGTTTAATGTAGCGATACGGACTGCATGGATGGAGAATGGGAAACCGCCAGTTTATGGAGTAGGCGGAGGAATTACCTGGGATTCGGATGTGAAAGGGGAATATGAAGAAGCATTAGCTAAAGCAGCTATTTTAAAAGTGGCTTCTCCATCCTTTCAAATTTTAGAAACGATGAAATATGACGGAAAACAAATTCTTCGTCTGGACAGACATCTAGCCAGATTGAAACGGACGGCGCTTCATTTCCAGTATCCTTATTCCATTGATTATATTAAGCAACAGCTGAAAAAGCAGGTGAAGAAATGTGCTGGAGAACAAAGGGTGCGCCTTTTACTGAGACAGGATGGGGAGATTGATATAACGTGCACGCCGCTCACTGCAGAACCGGAAGCTGTAAGGCAGATAGGGATGGCTTCCTCATCCATAGATAAACATGATATATTTTATTATTATAAAACGACGAATCGGCAAATGTATACGTCTTTTAAAAAGCAGCATCCCGCCTCCTTTGATGTCCTTTTATGGAATAAGGAAGGAGAGCTGACAGAGTTTACGATTGGTAACCTGGTAGTGAAACAGCAGGGAACGTATTATACGCCTCCTATTTCGTCAGGTCTGCTTGCCGGGACATATCGAGAAGAACTGCTGGAACAAGGAAAAATAAAAGAAAAAATCTTATGGAAGACAGATATAGTTTCTTTTGAAGAGATTTGGCTGATTAATAGTATTCGAGGCTGGGTGAAGGTAACATTTTAAAAAATAACTTTGTAAAAAAAGATTGCATGATTAACCGGTGCAATCTTTTTTTATGCAGGATGAAAAAGAAAGGAAACCGGAGCTGCCAAAGGCTTTTCAGAAGGGTATACATGGGCTATGCAAATGAGAGGGAAATGGTAAAATCTGGCGAATAAAAGGTAAAAAAATTTTAAGCAAAAATATATCTGAAATAAAAAAGATGTGGTATGATATATCAGATTCCTAAGGGAGGTTTTAAATGAAATTTTAGTTAAGGAGAAATGACGTATGAAAAAACAAAATATGACGCTGTCTATCTTACTGATGAATTTGTTTATTGCATTTTTGGGTATTGGATTGGTTATTCCAGTTTTACCTACGATTATGAATGAGTTGAATTTGTCCGGATCTGTTGTAGGTTACTTGGTAGCAGCTTTTGCCGTAGCGCAGCTTATTGTTTCACCGTTTTCTGGAAGATGGGTGGATGCGTTTGGACGTAAACGCATGATTATTACCGGTCTCCTCGTTTTTAGTTTTAGTGAATTTTTATTTGGTATCGGGAAGACCGTAGAAATTTTATTTATCTCAAGAATTTTAGGTGGAGTGAGTGCTGCTTTTATTATGCCTGCAGTTACTGCATTTATTGCTGATATTACAACCATGGATACCAGACCGAAAGCGTTGGGCTATATGTCTGCAGCGATTAATACAGGATTTATTATCGGTCCGGGTGTTGGTGGATTATTGGCAGAAGTAGGTTCGAGAGTTCCGTTTTTTGCAGCGGCAGGTCTGGCGCTGTTCACAGCCATTTTATCAACAATAACACTGCGTGAACCAGAAAGAAATTATGAGGAACAAGGAGAAGCAGAAGCTCCAAAACCCGGCTTAGGAAGAATCTTTGTTCCAATGTACTTTATCGCATTTATTGTTATATTTATTACCGCATTTGGTTTATCTTCCTTTGAATCGTTATTTTCTTTATTTGTGGATCATAAATTTGGATTCGAGCCAAAGGATATTGCGATTATCATCACCGGCGGAGCGATTGTTGGTACGATTGCACAAATTGCTTTATTCGGCAGATTGGCAGAGAAATGGGGAGAAATCCGTTTGATTCGTTATTGTCTGATTTTCTCCGCCCTGCTAGTGATGGCGATGACTGTTGTGGAAAGTTATGCGATGATTTTATTCGTAACGGTTGTTGTTTTTATCGGTTTCGATTTAATGAGACCGGCAGTCACTTCCTATTTATCCAAAGCAGCAGGGAATGAACAAGGCTTTGTAGGTGGAATGAACTCGATGTTTACTAGTATCGGAAATGTTTTTGGACCAATCATCGGCGGGATTTTATTTGATATAAATTTAAACTATCCTTATTATTTTGCAGCGATGGTACTCATGGCAGGAATTGCTGTGGCCATGGTCTGGAAGAGTCCCAAAACCGGGGCAGAGCAAGCTGTTGAAGAGATAAAATAATGGCTGCTGTATAACTTGGATAGAAAAATGCACTTGTCATTTGGAATATTTTCCATTTGGCAGGTGCATTTTTGTTTTCTGGATTTTAAAAAGCAAGCTGTGCAGCTGGCCAAAAGCCGACTGTACAGCTTGCTTTAAAATTCCGTTGAAACGCGTTTATTTTTCTGTATCCGTATGTTCAATTGTGATAGATTTTGGTTTTCTGGCGTCTCTTTGTTTATTTAAATCTTCTGTGGAAGCCCGCATAAACGACCATGCCAGCAGAATCATAATAAAGATAACCGGGAATCCGGCAACAATACTGGCAGTCTGTAATGTTTCCAGTCCGCCGATAAACATTAACGCCATTGGTAAAATCATCAATACAAACGCCCAGAAAATACGATGCCAACGCATTGGTTCTCCGCCGGCAAGTCTTTTTTGAGCAACAGCAGCTAATATATAGGATGCTGAATCAAAAGTGGTTGCCAGGAAGATAATGGCGAGTATTGTAAAGACAGGGATGATGAACCAGGAAATCGGCAATTGATCCAAAATAGCAATAATCGCAGCCGGAGCCCCATATTCATTCATGAAGCCGATGACATCAAAACCGCCGGAAAGCTGCAGGTAAAGTCCATAATTACCTAAGATTCCAAAGAATAATACACAGCCGAGTGTCCCATAAATTAATGTACCGAGCACCATTTCTTTAATGGTTCGTCCACGTGAAATTCTTGCTACAAAGAGCCCGACGAATGGCGCATAAACAACCCACCATGCCCAGTAGAAGACAGTCCAGGATTCCGGAAATCCGGTTTCTTCAAATCCGTCAACGGATGCAAGGGGTTCGAGCCAAGTTGCCATAGAGAAGATGTTGTTAATAATACGTCCGAGACTTGTGAAGGTCATTTCGCTGATAAATAAAGTTGGCCCAAAAATAAATACGAATCCTAAGATAAATAGCACAAGCCATATATTTAAATCGCTAAGTACTTTAATTCCTTTCTGAATACCGGAATAAGAGCTCACGGCAAAGATGGCTGTACAAATCAGCATAATGATGGCCTGCATACCCAGAGACACGGGAATTCCGGTGGTATGATTAATTCCTTCCGCAATCATCGGTGTCCCTAAAGCCAAGGTTGTTCCTGCCCCGCCGAGTAAACCGAAAATAAATAATACATCAATGAGTGTACCAAGCGGTCCATCTGCGTATTTTCCAATGACCGGCCGGGAAGCTTCACTAATTTTAAGAACCGGTTTTTTCCGGACATAATAGAAATAAGCGATTGGTAAAGCGGGTAATGTATATAACGCCCACGCAACGGGTCCCCAGTGAAACATACCATAACTTGCAGCCCAGTTGATTGCTTCTTCCGATTCAGGGGTAACTCCGAACGGCGGCCCTTCATAATAATATGCCCATTCGATCATTCCCCAATATAATATGCTGGAGCCGATACCGGCTGAGAATAACATTGCTGCCCATGAAAACGTTCCGAATTCTTTTTTTGTGCTTCTTTCCCCGAGTTTGATGTTCCCGTTTTTACTGAAAGATACATATAGCAAAAATATAAGGACGCCAAGTCCCAATAGTAAATAAAAAATACCGAAATTCCCTGTGACGAATGCATTTGCCTGATTAATAACGGATGATCCTGCTTCTGGAAACAGAATTAAAGGAATGACAACACTAAGCAAAATTACTAACGCCAATATGAAAGTTGGCCAATCTATTAAACGTTTATTCATTTTTACATCTCCTTATTTTTATGTCGAATCCTCTGTTATTGTTGATGTGAAAACGATTTCTAACATTTTTCTAAATATTTTTATAACTTTTGGTTATATTTTTATTCATTCCCTATTTATTCGTTTTCAAACGCTTTTAAAGGGACTGTGCTGCTTTTTCTTCTACCTGGATAAGTTATAAATGTTTAGCATAGAAGGAAAAGAAATGGACGCTTTATCTAAGTGCTAAAGCTAATTCCCGGGTAAGTATTTGTTTATCTTGGGATACAAGCAGAATATTGCTTCTCCTGTGCCGGAAGAGCAGCAAATAATGTGTTATAGTGTCTCCTATACAGGTCGAATATTATAGAATTTGGGCGATGGAAAACGATACGTTTCATACTAACATATTAGAGAATAATATCAAGGTTAGGGATAAACCTATTTTTTAATCATAATAGGAAAATGGAAAATCTTTTTAGAAGGATTTTACCTTTTCTTCGCATAATGATAATCTATAACCATAAGGGAATCCGTTCGTTTTAACTTATAGATGCGTGGTCTAACTCCACCGTCTTTAGACGGTATCCGCTTTTAGCCTTATCTTTTTTGTCCATACTAACAGATGAGGTGATAGTATGGACGGATACAGAAAAACCAGCCACGCAGTATATGATATCAAGTATCATGTTATATGGGTAACCAAGTATAGATATAAGGTGTTACAAGGTCATATAGCAGTAAGAGCAAGGGAATTGATTAGGCAAGGTTGTGAAGCAAGAGGAATAACCATCTTGCAAGGTAGCGTTGGAAAAGATCATATCCATTTATTATTATCTTGTCCTCCAAGTATTGCTCCAAGTAAAATCATGCAATATCTAAAAGGAAGGTCATCCAGATTATTACAGGATGAATTTCCGGAACTAAAGAAGCGATACTGGGGACAGCATTTGTGGGCAAGAGGATACTTTTGTGCCACAGTAGGAACAGTAACGGAAGAGATCATAAGAAATTATATAGCCAATCAATTCCATGAAAATAAGGACGATATATTCAAAATTGAAGAATGAGTTCAGTCTTATTTTGAATATGCTTCAGCTTAAGGTCTTTAAGCAGGACTTCAGCCTGAAGAGCGACTTTAGTCGCCGACATTTATGTCCAAATCCACCTGCTTTAGCAGGTGGTCGTTTAAAACGTTATGAAAAGGTTTTACGGGCGCTAACTGCCACTAAATGAAATTTCGTTTCATGACGCAGGGAAGGAGTGTAAAAATGCAGTTTCATGAATATAAGAACTATGACGCAGTCGGATTGGCAGAACTCATCAAGAAAAAAGATGTCCGGCCGTCTGAATTAGTAGAAGTTGCTTTTAAGCAGCTTCATCAGGTGAATCCGGCGTTAAATATCACAACACATCACCGGGAACAGGCGGTTAAAAAAGAAGCAGATCGTTTTCCTGTTCAGGGAGGCGCTTTTTCAGGTGTTCCGATTTTAATGAAAAATCTTTCTCAGGCTGTTGAAGGGGAAAAGCTGACTTCAGGTTCTAAGTTGTTACAAACGCAAGTGCAAAAGCAAGATACTTATTTTGTGAAAAGGTTTCGGGAAGCAGGCTTTTTGTTTATGGGACATACCAACAGCCCAGAGTTTGGTTTGAAAAATATTACAGAGCCAAAACACTATGGTCCGACCCGAAATCCGTGGAATCCGTCCTATTCTCCAGGCGGGTCAAGCGGCGGTGCTGCAGCCGCCATTGCTTCTGGTGTTATTCCTGTCGCGGGGGCAAGCGATGGAGGCGGTTCTATCCGTATACCTGCCTCTTTCAGCGGGTTGGTCGGATTGAAGCCGACACGCGGAAGAACTTCAGTTGGTCCGGGAGCCGGCAGACAGTGGCAGGGGGCATCTATCCATTTTGTTTTAACAAAATCGGTGAGGGATAGTGCTGCAATGTTGGACCAATTACAGGTAGTAGAGCCTCATGCTGCTTTTCAGACACCTTTATTTGAAAACGGATACCAAAACAGTTTGTCTGAAATATTATCTAAACGGGTGCGGATTGCCTTTAGTACAGAATCTCCAGTAGGGACACATGTATCAGAGGATGCTAAAAAAGCGGTGCTGCAATTTGTGCGTTATCTGGAGCAAAGGGGACACTTGGTAGAAGAAAAGCAGCCGTCTGTAGATGGAGTACAATTAATGCGGGATTACTATGTGATGAACAGCGGGGAAATGAATGCGGTTGTACGTAGTTTGGAAAAAGCAATGGATGTTTCTTTGACGGCGGAAGATATGGAAATAGAACCCTGGCTGCTGCATCAAGCAGGGAAATCCCTGTCAGCTGCAGATTATACAGACAGCCTGGCTTCATGGGACCGGGCGGCAGAAATCATGTCCATCTTTCATCAGACCTATGATTTCTATATTACTCCGGCTGCTGCATTTCACGCTCCAAAAGTCGGGGAACTGACCATGACAGAGCAGCAGGAAAAGGCATTTAAAGAGAGAATGGCTGCGGAAAAGGACAAGCAGTCTATTATTTACGAGATGTTTTTACCAAGTTTAACGTATACACCGTTTTCGCAACTTGCAAATTTAACAGGACAGCCAGCTATTTCTCTTCCGCTTTATGTAACGGATGACGGTTTCCCCATTGGTGTTCAGGTGATGGCGAACAAAGGTGAAGAACATCGTCTCTTACAGCTTGCCTATGAAATGGAGCACAATGCTTTATGGAAGGGCATGCAGGGTAATCCTTATTTTCGATAATAGTTCCTCCCTTGAAGCAGTCTTCAGGGGAGGAATATTTAGCAGTTTGTTTTTGTCTGATCATTCGTAATTGTTTCTTATAGAGGATGTTCAAAAAGTCCAATAAAAATGACGCGGCGAATTTCTGCGTTGACTAGCAAATTCCAATACTCACGTATTATAAAACATACGCTCCGTTTGGAATTTGCTAGTCGCCTTGAACTTCTTGGTCCTATTTATCGGACTTTTTGAACACACACTTATATACATTTTTTATTTCGCAAAATGAAACCGCATACAAATTTCGTTCCATTAAAAGGGGGGATAATCGTGTTTTAAAAATTTCCGCTAGTATTACTTTTATTATTTGTTGGGAAAGGGTATTCATTGTCAATGAAACTATGTATAATAAAATTGATTTCTAGCCACTTCATTATCAGAATATTATTGTTTATAAAAAAGGAGTGACAATATGGGGAAAGAGAAGTCGAATGTATTTCAACGATTTTTAAACGTTGTAGAAGTAGTAGGAAATAAACTGCCGCATCCAGCCACTTTATTTGCGATTCTGGCATTTCTGGTTATCATTTTATCTGCGGCATTACAGCCATTTAATATAAGTGTAGAAAACCCAGGTGATCCAGGAGAAACAGTAGAAATTAAAAATCTTCTGAATGCGGAAGGAATTGAATATATCTTTGGAAGTATGACCGATAACTTCATTGGATTCGCACCGCTGGGCGTTGTACTTGTTACCATGCTTGGTATCGGCGTGGCAGAACGGACAGGTCTGATTAGTGCATTATTACGAGGTTTTGTTTTATCCATTCCGAACCGTTTTATCACGCTTGGTATTGTTTTTGCCGGCGTCATGTCCAGTGTAGCATCTGATGCAGGATATGTTGTCCTGCCTCCGCTAGGTGCATTGATTTTTGCTGCGCTCGGCCGTCACCCGTTAGCAGGTCTTGCTGCGGCATTTGCCGGGGTATCTGGCGGTTTTAGTGCGAACTTATTCGTATCTGGCACCGATGTGATGCTTGGTGAATTGACGATTGCGGGAGCTTCTATTATCGACCCGGCATATGCAGAGCAAATGAATATTGCCATGAACTGGCTCTTTATTGCTGTTTCTGTATTTCTACTTACGCTTGTTGGCGCTTGGGTAACAGAAAAAATTGTAGAACCGCGCTTGGGAGCTTATAAAGGAGAAGCGAACGAAGATATAAAAGGTATTACAGCAACAGAGAAAAAAGGACTTATCTGGACAGGTGTTTCGTTTGTTGTTTCTGTTATTTTAGCAGCTTTGCTGGTTATCCCACAGAATGCGCCATTGCGTGGAGAAGAAGCGGGAATGGACGGAATTATTATGTCTCCATTTATGGATTCGCTTGTTCCGATTATTGCATTGCTATTCTTAATACCAGGACTTGTCTATGGCTTGGTGACAAGAGAAATTAAAAGTGATAAAGATGTTGCTGCACAAATGAGCGATACAATGGCATCGATGGGTATGTTTATTGTACTTGCTTTTACAGCGGGGCAATTTGTTGCTTATTTTAATGAAACCAACATGGGACTCGTTATTGGCGTTTATGGAGCTGAATTCTTAGATAGTGTCAACTTTAGCGGTATTGGTTTAATTCTGCTATTTATTCTGATTGCTGCGATCATCAATATCTTTATTGGCAGTGCCTCCGCCAAGTGGGCGATGATGGCTCCTGTATTTGTTCCGATTATGATGCAGCTTGGCTATGCACCGGAATTTACACAGATGGCATATCGTATTGCGGATTCCGCAACCAATATCATCTCGCCGTTAATGACATACTTTGCGGTTATTATCGCCTTTGCACAGAAGTATGATAAGAAAATGGGAATCGGGACACTGGTATCTACGATGATTCCATATTCTATCTTCTTCCTGATAGCATGGACCATTATGCTTGTTGTTTGGATGTGGTTCGGTATTCCGCTCGGACCGAATGGACCGATTCATTATTAATCAATTAAAACCATGAAAAGTGTAACAGCTTTTTCATGGTTTTTTTGTTTCTTAATTAAGATACCATCAATCAAGTCTTATATCCTCTACACCATATTCCTTTTCATGAAATAAAAATCTTATCACTTGACCTAAAGTGGACATTAGGTATTAATATGACAACTAACAATAAAAAGGAGATGAAAAGTAATGACAAATAATTGGACACAAGAACAGCTTCGTACATTTTCAAAAGCCGATGATATGTATATCTCTCCATTTTATGATGATGGGAAAACCCCTGGAACACCAACCTGGATTTGGTCCGTTGTGGCAGATAATGAATTATATGTCAGGGCATATAATGGACAACACTCCAGATGGTATCAATCAGCAGTGAAACAAAGAGCAGGAAAAATACAATTAGCCGGTCAGGAATATGACGTCTTTTTCGAGCCGATCGAAAATGATACAACATTAACAGAAAAAATAAATCAGGCCTATAAAGAAAAATACGGTGACAGCAGGTATCTCCCACCTATGATTGATGAAGGACCGATAAGTGCTACCGTGAAAATTTCACCTAGAAACGAGTAAGGTTATAGGATCCTAAACAGCTACTACCTGAAAAGGCAAAAGCTGGATATATTTGTTTTTCTATTCCATTTGAAAATATTTGTTTATTTATTCGAGATTTTGATAATCAATCAAATTCCCTTATTCATCTGGGAAAGATAAATGATGGTGTAAAGCCATTATTAAATCATGGTAACGAATTTACCGCTATATTGAAGCAGAAATGAGTTTGACTGCGAAGAATAGATATTACAGCATTTCATTTTGCTAGTAGATGGAATAGGAAAAATACAAGTGGAAAGGAACGATTGAAATGGAATTAGAAAAACTTTTATCAAAAATGGCAGAAGAAGGTGTGATCCATGGCGGTTCAGAAGTTAATGAAGCGATGGTAGCAGTATCTGATGAGACCAGACGTTTATGTGCCATATTAAATAATGGCGTTTATACAAATGAAGAAATCAGAGAGCAGGTGTCTCGCATCATTGGACAAGAATTGGATGAAGGTTTTTCTTTATTTGTACCATTTACCTCTGATTTTGGAAAGAACTTGACCATCGGGAAAAATGTATTTATTAATTCGGGATGCCGCTTCCAAGATCAGGGACAAATCATTCTTGGAGATGAAAGCTTAATCGGCCATAATGTTGTTTTTGCGACCATCAATCATGATTATAATCCATCCAATCGAAGAACGATGTACCTTAAACCGATTGAATTGAAGAAACGGGCTTGGATTGGGTCGAATGCAACCATTCTGCTTGGTGTAACAATTGGTGAAAATTCTGTGGTTGCTGCTGGATCGGTCGTTACCAAGGATGTCCCGCCGAATACAATTGTCGGTGGTAATCCTGCAAAATTTCTATCAAATTTAGAGGATAAGATAAAGTAATCATCTCTATGGCAGGCAGAGGAAAATGAACTAAAACGTTAAGTCCCAGATAATTAATTGTTTATAGAGTTTATTTAATGTGGATTCGTGTTATTACAAGGATATACCCGATATTGGGATAAACAAATCAAGGAGGATTTATACATGGCAATTAAAGATAAAGTAGTCGTTATAACAGGTGCTTCTTCAGGAATTGGAGAAGCTACAGCGAGATTGTTAGCTTCAAAAGGAGCGAAATTGGTATTAGGCGCCCGCCGTGAAGAAAAATTACAAGAATTAGCGGAGTCTATTTCCAAAGATGGCGGGGAAGCTGTCTATCAAGTAACGGATGTTACAGACGTGGAAGATAATAAAAAAATAGTCGAACTGGCAAAAAGAGAATTTGGCAAAGTGGATGTCATCTTTTTAAATGCCGGCTTAATGCCAAATTCTCCATTATCTGCGCTGAAAAGCGATGAATGGAATCAAATGGTCGATGTTAACTTAAAAGGTGTTTTAAATGGCATTGAAGCTGTTCTTCCAGAATTTAAAGAGCAAAAATCCGGGCATGTGATTACCACCTCTTCTGTTGCAGGGCTCAAAGCTTATCCGGGCGGAGCGGTTTATGGCGCAACGAAATGGGCTGTCCGTGATCTGATGGAAGTATTGCGTATGGAATCTGCGCAAGAAGGAACGAATATAAGAACGGCTACCATTTATCCAGCTGCCATTAAATCGGAATTATTGGAAACCATCACGGATGAAGAAACAGCCAAAGGTGCCAATGATATGTATGATCAATATGAAATTGGTCCAGACCGTGTTGCCAATGTGGTTGCCTTTGCCATTGATCAGCCGGAAGATACCAATGTAAATGAATTTACGATTGGACCGACCATTCAGCCTTGGTAATCAGGAAAATGTGTTAAGCATATTTTACAAACAATCATTCAACCGATGATATTAGTTTAAAGTCCTTTGTAGAGATGATACAAAGGACTTTAAATTATAAAGGAGACGTACAAAATGGATACCATCCAATTAAATAACAAAGCAACCATGCCATTATTAGGGCTGGGAGTATTTCAAATACCGGATCAGGAATTATGTGAACAGACCGTTTCACACGCCTTGAATACCGGCTACCAGATGATTGATACAGCGGCCAGTTATGGCAATGAAAAAGCTGTCGGAAATGCAATAAAGCATAGCGGAGTTGCAAGAGAAGAAATATTTATTAGTTCCAAAGTTTGGATTCAAGATGCAGGATATGAGCAAACCATGAAATCATTTGAAAAAACACTTCAAAATCTGCAAACAGACTATCTTGATTTGTATTTAATTCATATGCCTTATGGAGATTATCATGGCAGCTGGAGAGCGATGGAAGAGCTGCATCGTTCTGAAAAAGTTAAAGCGATTGGTGTGTGCAATTTTCTGGAAGATCGTTTAGTAGATTTAGTATTAAGCCATGATATTATGCCCGCGGTCAATCAAATGGAAATGCACCCATTTTATCAACAAAAGGAACTTCGTGCTGTGATGCAAAAATATGATATAAAAATGATGGCTTGGGCTCCTTTTGCGGAAGGAAGTAATGGCATTTTTACAAATCAGGCTTTATCCGAAATCGGAGAAAAATATGGTAAAAGCCCGGCTCAGGTCATTCTAAGATGGTTAAGACAGAATCATGTAATCACGATTCCAAAATCCGTACGACTTGAACGGATGCAGGAAAACTTTAATGTGGATGATTTTGAACTAAGTAAGGAAGATATAAGTCAAATTGAAAAAATGGATCAGGACGAAAGCTTGATATTGGACATTCGAAGCCTGGATGAAGTTTATCGACTTCATGATATTCAATTTGAGCAATGAAATTTATATGTAATCAGATGAAGCATTAGTATGTTTACTGGCGGATATATCCTCTTGTATCAAGGATTACATCAGCCGGTAAATCTGCATGAAATGACATGGATGGAGGAAGAAAAAATGAAATATACTGTGGTTACCGGCGCGAGTTCGGGAATTGGATATGCCACTGCGCTGGCTTTTGCAGAGCGTGGTAAAAACCTTATCGTAGCTGCCTGAAGAGAAGAAAAGCTTGAACAATTAAAAAGTGAGATTAAGAAGATTAATTCAGATATAGACGTTGTAGTAAAAACAGTTGATTTATCAGCAACGGAAAATGTCCGTGCTTTTTATGAATCGTTGAATATATATACGTTGGAAACATGGATTAACTGTGCAGGGTTTGGAAATTTTTCTTCCGTAAAAGAACAAGATTTGGATAAAGTAGAATCCATGCTGCATGTAAATGTCGAAGCAGTAACGATTCTTTCTTCCCTGTTTGTGAGAGATTATGAAAATGTGGAAGGGACACAGCTTATTAATGTTTCATCAGCAGGCGGCTATATTATGATTTCAGATTTTGTCACTTATTCCGCAACAAAATTCTACGTAGGTGCCTTTACGGAAGGGCTGGCCGGAGAGTTGAAAAACAAAGGTTCCAAGATGCAGGCAAAGGTTCTTGCTCCAGCTGTGACTGAATCTGAATTTGAACTGCATTCTTTAGATGTAGAGGAATTTCAATATGAAGGACAAGTTTCGAAGTTCCATACGTCCAAAGAAATGGCTGATTTTATGTTAGAACTGTATGACAGCAATAAGGTTGTTGGTATTGTAGATGAATCTACTTATGATTTTCAACTGAAAGATCCAATTTTTCCATTCCGGGAATTTTAAGGTTGATAAAAATAATTTACTCAACTTTCGCACCTAAGAATAAGCATATAACCCTTGCTGTTCCAGGATGAATATGATCTCTATTATACTGCTTGCTTTTCGTTCAATCATTCTTCTATTTTTTGAACAGGATATGGTGTGTAGCTCCGCTCCGGCCAACCACTCCGCTTTCCATGGGGACGGCTTCAGCTAACTTGAAAAGAAGACCGCTTTTCAAGTGGATCTTCAGCTCGCCCTGTTCCCATAGGAGTCTACGTGGTTGGCCTGCGCTCTAATAGGATTCTACAGCGCATGGAAGAAATGACATCCTGATGAAGTGAGATGAAATAATCGCTTTTTAGCCTAAATAAACCATTATTCTGGTGTTTCAAATGGTTGATTTAACAGTTCAAATCATGACATCATGAATCGTTCATATCAAGAATAGCTTTCATTCATAGAAATGACTGATTCATGCACCACGAAAAATTTGTTCTTTCTGATTGAACTTTTATTTAGATCGCTGTCTCAAACAGCATCGAATACCCTGCTAGCGGAGGCGGACCGTTTTGACTCCTGAGGGATCAGCACCATCTGAAGATCCACTTTTGCCAAGTGTACTTCTTGGCAAAAGTTAGCTGAAGAGCGTGCCCCTAGGAAAGCAAAACGGTCCGCCGTAGCGGTCGCCTTACACTTTACCTTCAAATCTTTGTCAACAGCTGTACGGAAGAAACAATCAACCCCTGTTTCTATGGAATGTAAGTTACTTTTTTAAGTGCGAAAGTTGAGTAATTTAATATAGATTTTTCAGTGTGGAGGTGTTCTAAAATTTTTTGGAACAACCTCTTTTTTTATACCTTTACAGAAAGGGTAGAATAAAGAAAGAAGAAAATTAGGAGATGATAGGACAATGGAAATACGGATGTTAAGATATTTTTGGACTATTGCCGAAGAGGGAAGTATTTCAAAGGCCGCAGAACTTTTGCATATTACACAGCCTACCCTGAGCCGTCAGTTGAGAGAGTTGGAAGAAGAGCTGGGAACAGAGCTGTTTTATAGAGAGAAAAACCAATTGTATTTAACAGAAGCTGGTGTTTTTTTAAAGGATCGGGCAGAAGAAATCTTGTCTCTGACGGATAAAACAGAACAGGCATTTTTTGATCAAAAGAAGCAATTATTCAGCGGACACATCTCTATTGGCTGCGTGGAGGCGGATAATTCAGATACATTGGCGATGATGTTGGAAGAAATGGTCCGTGATTACCCGCAAGTAACATTTCATATCTTTAGCGGAACCAGTGATGACATTACGGAAAAGCTGGATAAAGGATTGATTGATCTCGCTATTTTGCTGGAGCCGATTGCATTGGATAAGTATGAGCGAATGACGTTGCCAAGGACTGAAAAATGGGGCATCCTGGTCTCCGGTGATTCCTTTTTAGCACAGAAAAAGCAAATGTACCCAGAAGATTTAATCGGGGTTCCTCTGCTCTGTTCCGGCAGACAAGAAGTACAGCAAATGATGGCCAATTGGATGGGGATACCTGTGGAGCACATGAATATTGCAGGCACTTTCAATTTAATTTTTAACGTCTTTTCTTTGGTGGAGAACAGAGTAGGGTCAGCTTTAGCGATAGAGGGAGCTGTGATAAATGGAAACGCTAAAAATGTAACATTTGTACCGCTGTCTCCAGAAATGAAGACAAAATGTGTTGTTGCTTGGAAAAAGAATCGCTCCTTCTCTCCGGTAGTCAATGAATTTATCAAACGGATGAAACATGCTTTTGAAGCATAAGCCTGTTTTCGGATAGGCATTAGCCGTAAAACAAATCTGGTAGTACCATATAAGTATAGATAAAAAACAATATCTATGGAACGTAACGGGGTGATTCATTGCCAATTATTATCTATTTTTCTCATAAAGATGAAAACATGGTTCATGGCGAAATGCAAAAAATTTCTAAAGGGAACACAGCTGTTGTCGCAGATAAAATTGCTGAACAATTGAATATCGAAGCAGTTGAACTGGCACCTTTGAAAAAATACCCCGAAAGCTATCAAGAAATGGTTGATATTGCAAAGAAAGAGAAGATGGAACAAGCAAGACCAGGATATTGTTTAGCTATTCCTGATTTATCGGACTATAATGAGATTATCATTGGATACCCTAACTGGTGGGGAACTTATCCGATGATCATCGCCAGTTTTTTAGAAGATTATGATTTATCCGGGAAGACATTATATCCTTTCTGTACGCATGAAGGCAGTGCTTTGGGCAGTAGTATGGATGATTTAAGGAAGAGCTGCCCTGGCGCATTGATTGAACAGGGGTTAGCGATTCATGGTTCGAAAGTGGAAATGGCAAAGAGAGCTGTGACGCATTGGATAACACGCTTAATATGAAATAAAACTAGTTGAAATAAAGCTTTTTTTATTAATAAAAAGGAGGAAACAGATCATGGCAAAACAAACCGCAGGTCGCGACCAATTAGGAGAATTTGCACCGAAATTTGCAGAATTAAATGATGATGTATTATTTGGAGAGGTCTGGTCACAAGAAGATAAACTATCTCCACGCGACCGGAGTATGATTACTTGCTCCAGCCTATTAACACAAGGTGCATTCCCGCAATTGGAAGCACATATGAATATGGCGAAACAAAATGGTGTTACCAAGGAAGAAATGTCGGAACTGATTACGCATTTGGCATTTTATACAGGATGGCCAAAAGCATGGTCTGCATTTAATATTGCCAAAGAAATTTATGGAGAATAATAAATAAAACGCCAAAGGAGTTTTTAAAATGAATAGACCTTATATCTTCTGTCACATGGAGGTTTCCGTAGATGGTAAAATCATCGGAAAATTTATGGGGACCCCGGAAGGCAAAAAAAGCGGGAAGTTATTTTACAATCTGGCTTTTGGGGAAAATCCGCATTATCATCACCAAGGCTGGTTATCAGGTCGTACAACAACCGACGATAATTTTACCAAGTATAAGGAACCTGAATTGGATAAGGATGCAGCTCCTGTTCCTGCAGGCGATTTTGTTGTAGAAACGGAGTTAGATAAGTACTATGTGTCTGTAGATCCTTCCGGTAAACTTGGCTGGACAAGCAATGAACTAAAATATCAAGATACAATAGCACATGTTTTGGAAGTGTTAACCGAAAAGGCAAGCAACGAATACAAGGCGATGCTCCGTAAGTTAAATATACCTTATATCATCGCCGGCAAAGATTCCCTTGATTATAACGCCGTTGTGCAGAAATTAAAAGAAAAGTTTCATATTGATACCTTGATGTTGGGAGGCGGTGGCGTCCTTAACTGGTCCTTTATTCAAACCGGCCTTTGTGATGAAGTAAGTATTGTGATCAGTCCTTCCGCTGATGGCTCAGCTGACTCTCCGTCCCTCTTTGAAACAAAAGAAGGATTATCCGATGATACGCCTGTAAGTTTTTCATTAAAAGATGTGGAGGCGAAAGAGGACGGTTGCGTTTGGTTAAGCTATCTGGTTAATCACAAATAAACGAATGGAGAGATAATATGAATCAGAAAAATTACAATCCGATATTTCCAATAGGAGAAAAAAACGAAAAATTTGCGGAGAATTTTGTAGGACAGAGTTATTTAAAAATGCTGTCAACGACCCGTGTACCAATTGGTAATGTAACATTCGAACCAGCTTGCCGTAATAATTGGCATATTCATCATGAAGGCGGGCAGATTCTGCTTGTAACAGCTGGTGAAGGTTACTATCAAGCATGGGGAGAATCTGCACAAAAATTAAAAGCTGGGGATGTTGTGAATATTCCTCCAGAAGTGAAGCATTGGCATGGCGCCGCGAAAGACAGCTGGTTTACGCATATCGCTGTGGAAGTTCCGGCAGAAGGTGCTTGGAACGAATGGTTAGAAGCAGTGACGGACGAAGAATATAATAAACTTTCATAAGAGTAGTACCCGAGAAATAAATAAAGAGAAATGGGTTTAAAGCTAGGACGTAACGAAAGTTCTAGCTTTTTAAACGTCTATTCATGGAATAAGACGAAACAACAATCATCAAGGTAACAAAGAGGGCAGCGATGGTCATAGAATAGGAAAGCGGACAACACTTATAGGTGACAGTCCATGGGGTACGTTTTTTAGCAAATAAGGCAATTGCGTTTCTCCTTATCGCATCTTCGCGTTTCAGCTTCTTTTAATAGTGGAACTAATATAGAAAGTGGATTCCGAAAAAAGGAGTGAAACGTAATGAAAACAGTAAACATTGCCGGGAGAAAGGTATTTCCAATCGGCTTGGGAACCATGAATATGGGAGACAAAGCAGAAACATTTGACCAGGAAGTACAGGCCATTCGAACAGGAATTGATAACGGTGCGACATTAATTGATACTGCAGAAATGTACGGAAGTGGGAATGCGGAAAAGTTCGTTGCAAGTGCTATTAAACCCTACACCCGTGAAGATTTGTTTCTAATTTCTAAAGTACTCCCTTCCAATGCATCGAAAAAAGATTTGCCAAACAGCTTGGATAATAGTCTAAAAAGATTAGAAACGGACTATATCGACTTATATTTACTCCATTGGAAAGAAAATGTTCCTTTGGAAGAAACGGTAGAAGCTTTAGAGGAAGCAAGAAACCAAGGCAAAATCAAAGCATGGGGCGTTTCTAATTTAGATGTAGACGATTTAGAGCATGCTATCCAGTTGCCGGGCGGAGAAAATTGTAAGGCAAATCAGGTACGTTATAATATCGCCAACAGAGGTATCGAATTTGATTTAGTGCCAATGATGGCTAAGCATGACATGCCGGTAATTGCTTATTCTCCGATTGACCGCGGCGACAGCTTTGGAGCGAATTTAACGAAACAGCAGGTGTTAAAAGATATTGCAGAAAAACATGAGGCAGGTGTTTACCAAATCCTATTAGCCTGGTCGATTCGGAATGGACGAACGATTGCTATCCCGCAATCCAGTAACCCGGATCATGTTCTGAATAATTTGAAGGCTGCAGATATTTCACTAACAGAGCAGGACTTGGAGCAAATAGACAAAGTGTATCCTGAGCCAACCACCAAGCAACCTCTTGCTCTGTGGTAACATTGCATTTGAAAATATCATTATACTAATAGAAATAGCGGTTAGGAAGGAAGAAATCCTGACTGCTTTTTTATTTGAATGATAGGGATAGAGTAGTGTATTGCTAGGTCTCTTTTCACTAATAATGCATTATCTATCAATCTTTTGGTATACTGAATATTTTTTCCTGCATTTGGCTACTATAATAAAAGATATCTAAATCTTTGGAATGCATTTCTTTTCAATATGAATACGAATATAGTAACATAAAAGATAGTAAGATTCAGGCAGATAAGGAGATAAGGAGGGTGATGATGGAACAGGAGAAGATAGCGGAAAATACACATATTCAAGATGTATTAACTAATATGAACAGCGTTATTTTTGGTAAAGAGGAAATCGTTAAGCTGAGTTTAGTAGCACTATTAACAGAAGGGCATGTTCTATTGGAAGATGTTCCTGGAGTGGGAAAAACCATGTTGGTCCGTACACTGGCCAAGTCGGTGAATTGCGATTTTAGCAGAATTCAATTTACACCGGACCTGCTGCCGTCGGATGTGACAGGTGTGTCGATTTATAATCCTAAGGAATTAGCATTTGAGTTTCGGGAAGGGCCTGTGTTTGGAAATATTTTGTTAGCCGACGAAATTAACCGGACGTCTCCAAAAACTCAATCTTCGTTGCTGGAAGCGATGGAAGAAAAAAGTGTTACGGTAGACGGAGAAACACGCCAACTGAAAAGTCCTTTCTTTGTGATGGCAACTCAGAACCCGATTGAATATGAAGGAACGTATCCATTACCTGAAGCACAGTTGGATCGTTTTCTATTAAAATTGCGTATGGGTTATCCAACATATGCAGACGAATTAGAAATGCTTTCGAGAAATAAAAATCACCATCCGATTGAAGAAATTCAAGCGGTTATGTCGCAAGAAGAGCTGCTTTTAGAGCAGGAAGAGGCGAAGAATGTTTATATAGATGAAACCATCCAGCAATATATTTTAAATATCGTCACCCGTACGAGATCGCACAGCTCCATTTATTTAGGTGTGAGTCCAAGAGGATCGCTTGCCTTAATGGAAGCTTCGAAAGCTTATGCATATATTGAAGGAAGAGATTATGTTATTCCGGATGATGTGAAATATCTGGCACCATTTGTATTAGCTCACCGGGTTCTGTTAAAAGCAGAAGCACGTTATCAGGGCAGGACAAGAGAAGAAGTCATTGATACGATTATTGAGTCTGCGCATATCCCAATTAAGAAAGGCTTTGCAGAATGAAAAAACATATCCGCATTATCTTACGCAGTATTGGCGTTTTGGTTTTGATGCTTATTTTATTTTGCTATGCCATGTTCCAGGGTGGATTTGTCAGCTGGTTTTTATTTTATGGTTATTTGCCTATTGGTATCTACCAGCTTCTCTTTGCGTTATACCCGTTACGTACATGGCAGGTCTCTAGGGAAATAGAACATCCAGTTTATCAAGCCGGAGATGATATGGTTGTGAAAGTACATATCAAACGGAGGCTCCCTTTTCCTTTATTATACTGTACATTTGAAGAACAATTCCCCGCTTCTTTGATGAAGGAAGATACGAAAAAAACCAAATACCTCTCTTCACAAACTTCTGGACAAATGGCGGTTTCCCGCAAGCTGATTCGTATGTTATTTCCACTTTTCCGCAGACATTTCACATTCAGCTATTCGGTGCAATCACTGCCGCGTGGAGAGCATACGCTGGACAAAGTAACGATTCAAACAGGCGAAATTTTTGGTTTTATCAAAAAAAGCAGAGATTTTCAGATTGAGAGCACATGTATTGTCTATCCTTATGAGCATCAGGTTCGTTTTATCAGCGAGACAGCAAGTTTTGAACAGGGTGGCGTTCTATCCAATCAATTACAGCAAATGAATACAACCATTGCTTCAGGAAACAGAGAGTATGCGCCGGGAGATCGTTTTGCATGGATTGACTGGAAACAGTCAGCGAGAAAACAAACGATGATGACAAAGGAATTTGACCGAGAGAAAAGCGTAGATATTTTGCTGGTTCATGATAATTTGCAGAAGGAGAAGGAACATCCGCTTCTTTATGAAGCTTCAATTGAAATGAGTTTGTCTCTTTTGAAAGAACTGACTAAGAAAAAAAATGCGACGAGCTTTCTTTCCATAGGTGACAGAGCGCATGTATTTGAAGCAGGGCATCATGAACAGCAGTTGGAGGTTATCAAGCGTTATCTTCTTACGGCGAGACCGGAAGAGCAGGGTTCCTTTTCACTGCGGTTTCGGGAAGAAATAGCGCAATTGAATCAAGCAGATATCATCTTTCTTTTGCTAACTTCTATAGATGCCGAGCTAGTCCAGGCGATTCAAGAAGCAAAACAGCGCATGAAGCATTTTGCAATTATTTATATCCATCCGGAAAAATACTTATCTGAAGAAGAAAAGCATCTGCTGGAGCCGCTCTATTTTTCAGATATCGCTGTACAGGAATTAAGTCTGGAGCATCTTGGAGCGGATCCTGTTGAGGTGATTTTCAAATGACATATAGTCGGAAACAATTAAACACACTCCATACGCTTCTGTTATATATCGCGGGATTCTGCTTGTTTTTAGAATGGCTCTATCCGCTCGGAGATATTTCAGAAACGAACATCGGCGTATTTATTTTATTTGCGCTGTACTGTTTTTTTATTTCTTATTTTCAGCTGCATTGGCTAATCAGCTTTCCAATCAAAGGAATCGGCTTACTTCTGATTGTGCATATGCTTTATTATGATACAAGCTTTTTCGATATGAACTGGATCGTAGAAACCATGCAGGAAGTGGTGTACAATGTCGAGCTGATTATTTCCGGTGATTGGTATCTGCTTACTACCTTTTTCAGAAGTTTATTATTTCTGCTTCTGATTTGGCTAATGAGTTATTTACTGTATTACTGGTTTGTACGCATGAAAAATATCATTCTATTTATTCTGTTGACTTTTTTCTATATTGGCATTCTGGATACATTTACAGTATATGAAGGTGCTTCGGCCATCGTACGTATTTTTATTATTTCTTTTATTGCTCTTGGGATGTCCAGTTTGAGTAAAGAGATTGAAAATAAACATATTCCTGTTTCTATAAGGGACCGGTTAACATATTGGCTTATGCCGCTTGTTTTGATTGTTGCTGTGGTTGCTTTTATAGGTTACCAGGCACCGAAAGCGGAACCGCAATGGCCGGATCCTTTACCTTTTTTACAAGGATCTGTAGGTAATTTTGGCGGCGACGGCAACAGAGTCGGGCAAGTCGGATATGGAGAAGACGACTCGCAATTAGGCGGTTCATTTGTACAGGACGATACGATCATGTTTGAAGCAGTCGTTGAAGAAGATCATTATTGGAGGATAGAAACGAAAGACGTCTATACAGGACAGGGCTGGGAGTCATCGGTCGATAGAAACCTGATGGATCAGTCCAATGGACAGATTGCATTATCTACTTTTGAGGATAGTGTGGAGACAGAGACAAGGGAAGCACAAGTGAATTTTACGGGAAACCAACGATTGCCTAAATTGGTTTATCCTTACGGTGTTTCTTCTATGACAGCGGAGGAACCGGTAGATTTCCTTTTTGATGAAAGCTTGGAAGGGATTGAAACGACATTAAATGGAGACGACTATGTTCCGGCTGCTTATGAAATAAACTATGAAAGTCCATCTTTTGATATCGATACCCTGCAGAATAGTTCCGAACAGGATGCAGCAGAAATACAAGAGCGTTATACACAGCTTCCTGCCGATTTACCAGAAAGAGTCGAAGATTTAGCAGCTGAAATAACAGAAGGGCATGATACAAGATACGACCAAGCGCGGGCGATCGAACGTTATTTCAGTGCAAATGATTTTGAATATCAGACGACAGATGTTCCTGTTCCTGGAGAAGAGGAAGATTATGTAGATCAATTTTTATTTGAGACGCAAGCGGGATATTGCGATAATTTTTCTTCTGCGATGATTGTGCTGCTTCGCTCTGAAGACATTCCTGCCAGGTGGGCAAAAGGGTTCACTAGCGGGGAGCGGGTAGATACAAACGCAGACACAGACAGCCATGTGAATCAGGTAGCCAACAGCAATGCCCATTCCTGGGTAGAAGTTTATTTTCCGGATGTAGGATGGGTGCCATTTGAGCCGACACAAGGTTTCTCCAACATGGCAGATTTCCATGCTGATGCGGATGAGAACGATACCCCTATGGACGAGGAAGAAGACCCGCTGGAAGCACCTGCCCCTGAACAGGATGAAGATACAGCAGAGGGAGAAGAACCAGAGGGAGCGGAAGAGCAGGAAGAGGATGCAGCTGCTTCTGATGAAGCGTCAGGGATTTCAACGATGACAGGGGTTATTCTGATTGGAATCGCCGCAGTAATTTTGTTGGCTCTGCTTATCCTTTACAAAAAGCGACGAGAAATTCGTATTTATTTCTTACAAAGGAGGCTGGAGCATCGCTTTGATGAAGATTCGTTTCAAGAAGCCTATCTCTATTTATTAAAACTGGCAAATAAAAAAGGCTTCAAGCGTGGTAATGATGAAACATTGCGCGAGTTTGCCGGGCGGATAGACAAGCAGCTGCAAACGATGGAAATGAGCAAATTAACCAGCGTTTACGAGCGGATGATTTACAGCAAACGGCTAACAGATGAAAAAGAGGAAATAATGCAATTATGGAAAAATTTAATCAATCTAATAATGGCTTGACCCGGGGCATATCAATTAGTAGAATAAAAAAAGAATACAGTGGAGGACAACAGATATTCTTCACAGGTATAAAGATAAGTAATTCGTTTAAAATATGCCTTTCGTATATCCTCGATAATAAGGTTCGAAAGTTTCTACCGGATCACCGTAAATGATTCGACTATGAAGGCAGAAGAAGGTTTGTTTATCATACCCGGGTTCTGCCTTTCTATGTTTTTTGATGTGATTTGCAGAAAACAGAAAGGCTGGAGTCCGGGTTTTATTAGATGCAGAAGCAGCCTGAACCTGTTTCGTTATAGAAATTTTTGGAAAAAGGGAAGAGCATACATCGTTAAAAAGCTACAGATTGGAGTCTAGTTATGGAGAACAATGAATTAGTACTGGTTTTAGATTTTGGCAGTCAATATAACCAATTAATTACACGCCGTATTCGTGAATTTGGCGTATATAGTGAGCTTCATTCACATAAATTGACCGCAGCAGAAATCAAAGAAATGAATCCAAAAGGAATCATTCTTTCCGGCGGACCGCATAGTGTTTACGGGGAAGATAGTTTCCGCTGTGATGAGGAAATTTTTGAACTCGGCATTCCAGTTCTCGGAATTTGCTACGGCATGCAGTTAATGTCCCTCCATTTCGATGGAAAAGTAGAAGCATCTAAAAACCGTGAATATGGAAAAGCATTAATTGAATTAAATGAAAGCCCGGCTTTATTTAAAGATACACCGACAAAACAGACGGTATGGATGAGCCATGGCGATAAAGTAACCGCAGCACCGCCTTCTTTCGTGGTAGATGCAACAAGCCCTTCCACACCAATTGCTGCTATCAGCGATAAAGAGAAGCAAATGTATGGCGTGCAATTCCACCCGGAAGTACGTCACTCTGAGTATGGAAATGATGTATTACACAGCTTTGTATTTGATGTATGTCATTGTGCTGGCGACTGGACAATTGCCAACTTTATTGAAATGGAAACGGAAAAAATCCAAGAAGCAGTCGGTGATCGCAACGTTCTTTGTGCACTAAGCGGAGGTGTTGATTCCTCTGTTGTAGCGGCGTTAATCCATAAAGCCATCGGCAACCAGCTGACTTGTATCTTTGTTGACCATGGTCTTCTTCGCAAAAATGAAGCGGATGACGTGATGGATGTCTTTGCAGAAGACTTTCAAATGAATATTATCAAAGTCGATGCTAAGGATCGTTTCTTAACGAAATTAGCAGGTGTTTCCGATCCGGAACAAAAACGTAAAATCATCGGAAATGAATTCATCTATGTATTTGACGATGAAGCAGCTAAATTAAAAGATATAGACTTCCTGGCACAAGGAACACTTTACACAGATGTGATTGAAAGTGGTACAGATACAGCACAAACCATTAAATCACATCATAATGTAGGCGGCCTGCCAGAAGATATGCAATTTGAATTAATCGAGCCATTAAATACTTTATTCAAAGATGAAGTACGTGAATTAGGTTCACAGTTAGGAATTCCTGACCGTATTGTTTGGCGTCAGCCATTCCCAGGACCAGGACTTGCTATCCGTATCTTAGGAGAAGTAACCGAAGAGCATCTAGAAATCGTTCGTGAATCTGATGCTATCCTTCGTGAAGAAATTGCTGAAGCCGGTCTTGACCGCGATATCTGGCAATACTTTACTGTTCTTCCAAACATTAAGAGTGTTGGTGTTATGGGGGATGCTCGTACGTATGCACATACGATTGGGATTCGTGCGGTAACTTCGATTGATGGAATGACTTCGGATTGGGCACGGATTCCTTGGGATGTGCTTGAGACGATTTCTACTCGTTTGGTGAATGATGTGGATAATATTAATCGAGTGGTTTATGATGTTACCTCTAAGCCGCCGGCTACCATAGAGTGGGAATAGTTGTAGGTGAGCCGAAACTCCTTTGATGACAAGGATTTCGGCTCTTTCCTTTATGTTCATTGACACGAATCTATTTGCAATTTAGGTATATAATACAAGCGCATCATCATGTATATGCTATTTTGCTTGGGGAGAATATGTTACATATTGTGGTTTGGACAATCATTATTGATACTCAAACAAGTACATTTATAGATACTTTCCATTCGGAGAAGTTCTATCTTAATTATGAAAACTACCCAAAATCATAAAATCCACAACAACCCCACTCATCGGATTTTCCGAACCCAATACACTTATGCCTAGAAGTGTTACACCACTAATATTTGTAACATTGGCCGAAACATATTTTCCAGTAATGTTCTTCTCACGCATTTGTACTCTTGGTCTTGCATTTATCGCAGAATTTGTTGAATAAACGCTTGACACCGCATAATCAATCGTATCTAATAATGGATTTCCATTTGCTAACCCATTGTCTGTGAAATAAAGTGTAGCTATCCCATTTGCATTTGACGTAGCCTGTCCATAGACCATTCGTTTTGCTTTTTGTGGATTTTGCTCTCCTGCCTTAAATAGTTGAATAGCTGTCGGACCCAATGTAAAGAATTCCATACTCATAACTATCTCCCCCTTGTTATTCTTTAAAAGAAATGAAAAGTATGACAGTATCATGTTATTCTAACTTCCAAAAAAGTACGGTCATTTAAACAGAGTCTTTCTTAGATGAGGTGTTTATGGTGAAAATAGATACATTTCTTTGTGCCCTGCCAGTATCTGGTGGGCACAAAGGCAATGCTTTTATCCTAGGTGTCAAATGTCCCTGAGGATGTTGCTGCGAAATTAACCACTTGTAAGATAACGGTTTGGTTTGCTGGAATGGACCCTCCACCAGCAGGAACAGCAATGTCTAAGGAACCAGTCCCTGCAGCACCTGGTGTATATGTTGATAAGCCTTGCATTTGCTCAACACCGTTAATTTCCACAGTGAAATAACTATTATCTTCTGCAAGTTCTGGAAGTGTCGTTACCGCTTCACCATCATCCCCTAGGAAACTTGCAGCATCAATAGATAATGTACTTCCTGCTGCTGTATCTGCTGTTGTAATGTAAAAGAATTTTGCGGACTCAGGATTCACATCTGTGTCAATTGTACCGCTAATAGCGATTTTCATTAACTGAAGTGCCATATTCATTTTCACCTCCAATTTTCTATCAACCACATTGTATTCTATGAAGAGGGGGTGGAAATGCTTGGTTGGACTAACTAGTTCATATTGGAAGTGAACAAAATGTCCCGTTAAAAAAGGCATACTTATTAAATATAAAGGTAATATTATCCTTTAACCGTGACAAACAGAAGCGTAATTGGGGCATCCTTTGGAGGTAGGTCACTGGATTCTAAGTGAAGAATACCTTCCTCGACACTGTAAATGGATGGAGGCTGCAACACGCCATTGACAAATAAATGTAGCGTGGAAACATTGTCCGGGTCAAGTATATCGCTACTTCCATATTGCTTTAATGCATCCTCGTTCGTATAAACCTTTTTCCCTTCTTCGGCAAGGGTAAGGTATTGGACAGTATCCACTCCTATAGGGGGTGGCGTGTGTTCAGGGGACATATTGACTGTAATGGATGGATTAAATATAGGATGAAATGTATTTGTATTGGATGTGTTATTTTCATTTCCCTCATGAATCTTTTTGCGCTCTTTTTTGCAATGATGGCACTGGCAATTTGGATAGGGATCTCTGCCACGTCGCTTTTTACTATGATAATAGCTTTCATTCAACGGTATTTCACCCCCTCCTACATGAAATTTTAATGCGCTTTTCTATAGCTTATTTAAAAAGGAGGTGATTTGACTGTGCAACTGGCTGTATTTGGCAAGTAAAAAAAGGTATGTCACTTGCCATTCCGAATTATTGCTGTATGAATGATTCCTTATAACGGAAACTTCCACCGTTAAAATGGAGAAGAATTAAAGGAAACTGATAAAGAGATAGCAATAGGGTGAGGAAGCCGAATCATTTATGAAATTGACGACATTGAAGTGTATGGCGGTTTCTATGATGGAGAATATATATTACTGGGGACGGTTGTCATTCCAGAAACACAGTCATATATTAGTGATGAACCAATTAGAAAATATGAATACATGGGCTATCGGAATATGCTACTTGATGATAATCATATCATAGGGTATCAACCGATTGGATTGAGTGATGAAATGGGGTTATAACGTTGTATGAAACGTGAATTATTGGTATGATAGTATTGAGGTGATACCCGTGATTCAATCAAAATTAATTCAGCTGTTTAAAGATCATAACGGAATTTTAACGACAAAAATGGCAAATAAATATGGTATTCATGATTCAACATTTAGAAAAGCAGTTAAACGTGAAGATATTCAAAAGTATTGTCAAGGTGTTTATTTCTTGGATGATTCTTATTTTGATGATTTGTATATGCTTCAATTAAAATATCCTAAAGGTGTTTTTTCTCATGAAACCGCAGTAATGCTGCACTGGTTAAGTACACAATATCCGTTTGTATATCATGTATCTTTCCCGAGAGGGTATCATCTAATCAATTCGAATGAACAAAACATTCAGCCATATTATATTTCAAAGAAAGAAATGGATAGCGAATATATTGATGTGGTGGATAGTTGGGATTCTAATCCATTAAGAGTAACTAATTTAGAAAAAACAATTATTGATATGTTGAGGTATAAAAAAACAACTCCTGGTATTATTGAAGAAATGTTAGATGATTATTTAAGCAGAGAAGACAAAAATCTTGATCGTTTAGAAGCATATGGAAAACAATTTAATATGAACAATTTAATTAACGAAAGGATTTTGGCTGTAAGCGAGCACATTATCTCAGCATCCGAGTTCTAAATTTATTCGGCATAAAATCTGAAATAATATGCTCCTTTTTTCAAGCTATTTCGGAATTTGCTAGTCAACGCAGAAATTCGACGTGTCATTTTTACTGGACTTTTTGAACATCCTCTAAAACGGACGTATTAATTGAACAAGGAGTTCGTTTTCAAATATATATAGAATGGTATCTTTTTTAAGTGACATGTGTTATACTACAAATAACTTAATTGTTCGTGTTAGCAATACAGGATTTATGTCATAACTTCACAATGTATATCATCGTCTTGAATTATTATCAGAACAACCAAAGTAATAAACGTGTGCATTGCGCACAATGGAGGAATTTCATATGAACACAGGTTCAGTAAAATGGTTTAACGCAGACAAAGGATTTGGATTTATCGAAGTTGAAGGTGGGGACGATGTATTCGTACACTTCTCAGCAATTCAAGGCGAAGGATTCAAAACATTAGAAGAAGGTCAAACAGTTACTTTCGACATCGAAGAAGGTAATCGTGGACCACAAGCAGCTAACGTTGTTAAATAATAATTTATCATTGGTAAAAATCCTTTCTATTGCAGAAAGGATTTTTATTTTGCTTCGTTTAATATTTTTAAAGAACCTTTTTATTTTACTCAGACAAAATCTCAACAGTAAATCCGCCAGGTGCTTTCACATAAAAGGTATATCCATGAGCTTCAATGGGAGGTTCTACTTCATAACCATCCTCTTTTAACTGTGAATTTATTTGATCCACCTTCTCCCTGCTTTCTTGCGGGAACCCAATATGAAAGGTCTTTGGATATTGAACATCGTTTCCCTTCATTAGCGTAAGTACAAATTGACTATCATCAAACATAGCTGCAAATCCTTTACCACGACTGTTTACACATTTCATATGAAAGTATTTCTCCAAGAACTTCTGTGAAGCTTCCACATCGTTGACTGTTAGATTTAAATGACTTAATTGCATACAATCACCTCTCTACATAATAAAATCTTAGTTTTTGTTAAATATATTATCTCCAAGCAGCTTCATCATCATTATACATACAACCATATTATAAGTTAAAGATAAGGTGAAATACAATATGGTAGAAAAACATGTATTCTCTCAAAATTGAGGGTCAACACCAAAATATAATAAAAAGCTGTTGATTATTCCATGAATTGACAGAAACAAAAACGAAAAGTAGCCCGGATTCATGAAAAGATTGCGAATAAAAGAAAAGACATGTTAGATAAAATCTCCACCGTTAAGGAGACAAGCTAAAACCGCCGCGTAAGGTTGAGAAGTGGGGGTAGTTCAAATCACAATAACAAGCATATTGCCTATTCCACGCTTCCGGCTGCTTTCCCGATAGAAGATGGTATTCTTGAGGTGAAGAGTGGAGGAAGCGGAATCAATCGTATTAAATATTTAACGGATAAATAAGAGGTTTACGGATGACACTTTATATGCGCTGCCCAAGAATAAGTACTTTTATTGCAGGAATAGCTGTTGCTATCTTATTAATGTTACTTGTTCTAAGCTTACCGCAACTTATGGAGTCTATTGCTAAAATTCCATCGGTCTCTGAAAATATAGGCAAATTCGAATCTCCAATCACTCTCTCCATTTGGACAAATTTTGCGATTGGTATTGCAGCAGCATTAGCTGCAATAGAACAGGCTCTCATGCTCCGCAGCCATTGGTTGATTGATATGGAAACAAGCGGTTGGGGGATAGCGACTAATTCGTTCGCTTAGGAGCCATGGACTTCAAACAGTTTGAAAAAATAGAGTGGGAAAGGGTTGATTGAGATATGTCTACATTTAAATCACTGCTTTATTCTTTATTACTTATGGTGGTGCTTATCGGTTGTTCGAGTATCAATCATAACCTAATAACAAACGTGATGAAATTTTACAAAATGACAGTGAACAAACATATTTCGGTATGGTCGGATCTATGCACGTTGTGATTGAACCAAGCATTCCAAACGAACTGGAGGAAAAAGGATACGATGTTAAACGGATCTATTAATACTATGAGAAAAGACTTGATATACTAATGAGACGGTATTTAATTTTTCTAGGAAACTCCCAAACTTGGTTCACGAAATGGACGTTAGAGAAACTAGCTAAACAAAAAATGGATTCCTTTACGTTTGGGAATCCATTTTTTTATAATTTCTTAACATTACTATTTAGATACGCACAGAAGGGATAATTTTTAATTGGATTTTTAAAATGTATAAAAACGTGTGAAAATCAATGAATTCCTCTTGCGCCTCTCGCCACGTATGGTGATACGATAAATCCATCAATCTAGAGAGGGGGGTAACCAGTTATGAAAAAAGAAACATTCTCAATCAGTGAATTTGCCAATTCGGTAGGTGTTTCTGTAAGGACACTTTATTATTATGATGAAATAAATATATTGAAGCCGAGGAGAGATGAAAAGACGGGTCATCGTGTTTATCACGGAGAACCGCCCGTAAAACTCCCGCCTCCAAATAAAGAGTAAGAATAAATTTATTTAGGCGGGAGATAACGGGCGCTAACTCCCTGAATCACTCAACTAATCATTAAGTGGGAGAAGGGCGAAAACTCCCACTTAATGAAGTTTCGTTTTATGAAAAAGAAGATATGCTTCAGCTGCATAAAATTATGACGATGAAGTTCTTAGGGATGAGCTTAGATAATATTAAGGATTATATGGAACTGGATATTTTCAATCTAAACTTTATCGATACGTTAAGGCTGCAAGAATCAAAACTGATAAAAGATAAGGAACAGATTGATATGGCGTTGGATGTCATTCATCGGACGATATATCTCTTAGAAAATGAAAAAGAAGTGGATCATGATATACTTGTCAGTTTACTGGCAAGTATGCAAAACGAGAAAAAACAGCTGGAGTTGGCGAAAGGGATTATTAAAGATGACGTCATAAAAAAGTTGTTTCCTCAGAGAGCTAAGGAGAAGATGCTCTTTGAAAAGGAATTGCTGATATTTTGTAAACGGGTTAAAGCGAACTTTGGGAGACCGGCAGATAATTCAGAGGTCAAACAAATGTTGAATGACTTTTATAGAGGATGTTCAAAAAGTCCAATAAAAATGACACGACGAATTTCTGCGTTGACGAATTTTTTCCAATACTCACGTATTATAAAGCATACGCTCCGTTTGTAAAAAATTCGTCGCCTTGAACTTCTTGGTCCTATTTATCGTACTTTTGAACACGCACTTATAGCCTTATTCTTGAGGAGGCGGATATGGATTTTTCAAAAGAGTTAACGGATATTTTTTCCGTAGATATTAACGTCAAAGAAAATGAAGAACAGGTAGAAGCCTATATTCAAGAAATCGAACGTTTCGTTCCTACACCATTCACAGCAGAGGAAAAAAAGTGGCTTGAGCAAATAACAATAGATTATATGAGTCTATTATGTAATCAGAAAGAGAAGAGGGAGAATTAAATGAAATTATTGAAGCAATCTTCAAGGAGTTTTGCACAATGACGAGTCAACATACCAATGGGAAGTATGAATATTTAGCAGAAAATCCAAATTTCAAATCAATGCCTATTATTATCTCACTAATTATTGGTGCGTTTTTTGCAGTTTTGAATGAAACCTTATTAAACATTGCATTAACCACATTAATGAGTGAATTTCAAATTACACTACCCACGGTTCAGTGGATGGCAACCGGTTTTATGCTGGTGATGGGAATTATCATTCCGGCGTCAGCTATGCTCATGCAATGGTTTTCAACACGTCAATTATTTATCGGAACAATGATCATTTTTACAATCGGAACAACAATCTGTGCCATTGCGCCGAATTTTTCTATTTTGTTGGTTGGTCGTTTCATTCAAGCGGCTGGAACAGGTCTGTTACTCCCGATTATATCTAATGTGTTTTTATTAATATTTCCTCCTGAACGTCGTGGAAAGGTGATGGGATTTATGGGGCTCGTTCTTATGTTTGCTCCTGCTATCGGACCGACACTTTCAGGAATTATTGTTGAACACTTAGGCTGGCGATATTTATTTATCGCTGTCATTCCTTTTGCGTTACTTTCTATTTTTCTTGCATATAAATACGTCGTTAATGTATTTGAAGTGACGAAGCCGAAAATAGATGTCATCTCCCTTGTTTACTCAACAATTGGATTTGGGGGAACGGTATATGGGTTTAGTTCTGCAGGAGATTTAGAAAATGGATTTCTAGATCCAGCTGCATATATTCCTATTGTGATTGGGCTGATCGCACTGTTACTATTCACTTTGAGGCAGTTTAAACTGGATGAACCAATCATGAACCTAAGAGCATTTGCTTTCCCAATGTTTACTCATGGGATTATCTTAGTTTTGTTTGTTCTTATGGCCATGTTTGCATCTGAAATTATATTACCGCTATATATGCAGGGACCTTTAGCATTATCTCCATCAACAGCCGGTCTGGTTTTATTACCAGGAAGCATACTTAGCGGACTAATGTCTCCGGTAATGGGGGCTTTGTTTGATAAATTTGGACCTAAGGTAATGATGATTCCCGCTACGCTGATATTAAGTGGAACTATGTTTATGATGAGCAGCAGATTAAGTATGGATACTCCTTTATGGTTTGTGATGATAGGTTTTATATTACTGATGGTTTCCGTATCTGCTATTATGATGCCGGCCCAAACGAATGCATTAAACCAATTACCTAAACAGCTGTATCCTCATGGGACAGCTATCGTGACCACATTACAGCCTGTTGCAGGAGCAATTGGAGTATCTATATTTGTAAGTATTATGAATACAAGGCAAGAAAGTATATTAAGCCAGTCGGCAACACCGGCAGATCCAGCTTCTATTAACGAAGCCATGATTGGCGGTATGGAACTGGTATACTTTATCGCGTTTATCATGGCGGTCATTGCGTTTATCATGTCTTTATTTGTATACCGGGCTAAAACTAGAGAAATGAAAGAATAGGCGACATATACAAGAAAGGAAAGCTGTTATTTAAGAAGATCAAGCGTTTACTTTCGACATCGAAGAAGGTAATCGTGGACCACAAGCAACTAACGTTGTTAAATAATAATTTATAATTGATAAAAAGCCATTCTGTCATAGACAGGCTTTTATTTTTTGCAGATCGTGTGATAATAAAAGGCTATAAATTTTTCTTGCAAGGGTTTATAGCCTTTTATTATATTTTTAAAAAGTGAAGTAACATGGACAGAAGTACTACATATTGAAATTGATAAATCTCCTAAACGGAATCCAAAATTATACGCTTTAATTTCAGCTTGTGATAAACACAAATGAGTTTGTCTGTACTTCGAAATTAGGAGAATAAAGAAAACAGCCCCGACAGCCTGCTGACAGAGTATCCTATTTAGCAGCTAATACGTCAAAATGCAACGTACCCTGCTCGACGCCGTTCACAATAAGTGTAACCGAATGAGGGCCTGTATAATGCTTTCTTGTACTTAGATTTGCAAAAGAATGTTTTTTTGTGTAAGTCTTCTTCTCGTTTTTCTTTAAAGAAAGCTCGGATATTTGGAATATTTTACGGTTTCGCTTTCCATTTGCTTTCACATAATCAATGCCATATTCCAGCCGTACCTTGGTTGCTTTTTTTGCTTCAATCTTAAAGGAAAAGGTCAAATTCTCCCCAATCGAAATCGACGCAGCACTTAGCGCAAAGGCATCAACATTCAAGTAATCGGCATCTGCAAACCCAAAGATGGCCAATACATCCCTGTTGCCCTTTTTAAGAAGTGTCCTGCACCCGTGCTTTACAATCCAATCCGTATGCTCGTTTTGACCGTACCAATCCTTGGCAATTTCTGCGACCAGGTCAGGATGCGTTTTGGAAATATCGTTTAAGTTATTGGCCACGCTTTTACGGACATACAGTGATGGATCAGCTTTAAGCTGTTCTAAAATATCAAGAACCGGCGATGGGTCATTTTTAAAGCTGGCTAATGCTTGTCCCCATGGTAGTTGCGGGCGGCAACCCTCACTGGCAAGCCGCCGGACATGCTTATTGTCATGCCTGGCCCACGTAGCCATCTGGAACATCATACGCTCTTCCTGGTTGATGATAAATGGTCTCACGGCGAACTCAGAAGAGGAGAGCGGGGTATATCTTTCTAACGCAGCAATTGACAAATCCCAATGGTGCTCATCCTGCCCATAGACTTCAACAAAATCTGGGAAAAACATGAAAGAAAAGTCGTTAAATCCTGCAGGATAACCCGCAATGACCTTATCAAGGATACCAAGCGCCTGTTCATAATCGGCAGGCAAATACTTTCCTAAATTTATTACAATTTGCCGCATACGTGCTTTCAATCCTAACTCATTCCATCTTTCGTCCATAATATCGTTGACAAAATCATCAACCTGAAACGAATGATATACAGTTCTAATTCTTAAAGCCAGCTCGTAAACCGACTCGTAATTATACTTGTTTTTTAGTAATTCTGCCATATGCTTCTCCTTCTCAAATGGTGTGTAGTCTAGGGGAGCCCACAATAGATAGGACAAAAAAGGAATAACTGCCCTTATAGTAAGACAGATTACTCCTTTTCACATGTTATTATGTGGCTATTATAGCATTCGAATTCTACCCCACTTTCCGTACTTGATTATTATACAGAGCTGGGGGCATATTATGAACTTTTTCATCATCATGATGAAAATTATGATGAAGTAATCATCTATCCATCATCGTATTCAGATGTCGAACAAGCATTTCCTCTATATGTTAAACATGGTTTCTTTAAAAGAAAATCCCGGAGAAATGTTGCTCAAACGTTTAAACTTTTGGGTTATATAAATCAGATGATAAATCCAAATGTAATTGTGAAATTTGCGAGACCAGGCATTTCATATGTTTCATCTCTCATAAGAGGCAGGTTATTCATTGCTTGTTTAATAGCGACTGCACTAATGTCTATTTCATTGAATGAAAGTCTGGCATTTTTTACAGAATTCAGTGGATTTTTTATCATGCTTGGATTTTTTATCATGCTTGGATTGTTGTTTTACGCCATATATTTAATAAAAGAATGGATTGCTTATATACTGCAGAACATTTATTCCTTGAAACTCGCAAAATCTTTTGGCGTCACCCAAAACGAATATAAAACTATCTTCAGTTATCTTTGGTTATCATTTTTATTGTTTTTAATCACACAGCTTATAAAATGGGGAATTATTGTTATTCTTATGTTCTTTATTTTGATGCTGTATAATTAGTGTTTTGTTCATAACCTTAAAAATACAAAAAAAGGGGATAAACATACAAGTTTGATATGTGTAATCTGTGCTTAAAGCACACATAAATTACCCCGCCATCTTCATAAGTAGATGGCGGGACAACCGTTATCAAACATTTTTGATTTTTCCATTTACCTTCCATTTGTTAGAGGTTTCGAAAAGAACAAAGCTTACTTAGCAGATAAACCAAGCGCTCTAGCTATCCCATCCGCATGCCCTTGTGCTATTTCTTCTATAAAGGCATCACTTTTCAGCTTGTCCGCATCATTTGCGTTATCGATAAATCCATTTTCCGTTAAGATAGCTGGTGAACTCGATTCGCGTAAGACATGTAAATTGGCTTCTTTTTTTCCGCGATCTGTGAATCCAGTTTGTTCAACTGTTTCATTATGGACCGTGTTTCTTATGGCGTTGGTTCTTTCTTTGTTATCATAGCTTCCATTCCATGTATAAGACTCATAACCTGTAGCGCTTCCTGCATTGATATGTATAGAAACAAAATAGTTAGCTCCCCAATTATTTGCTTCATTCGTTCTTGCATCTAATGACTTGGTAATATCAGATGTTCGAGAAAGCTTAATGGTATGACCAGTGTACTGTTCATTGAGAATGTCTCTGGTTTTCAAAGCAATATCCAACGCTACATCCTTTTCCTGTAACCCGTTCGCTGTCGCTCCTGGGTCAGAGCCGCCATGTCCTGGATCGATATAAATGTGCGTGTTTGCTGCTTCTGCTGCCTGATGGGGAATAGTCATACCTATGAAGGCGATTCCCAAAATGAGAGAAACAAACAGAAGCTTTTTTATGTTTCGTTTTCTTTGTTTTGAAAAGATAATGCTATTCCTCCTTCTATATAATTATTTAACTATTTTAGTTTCTTTCAAAAAATTTGTCGATAGGTCGTTATATTGATAGACTGATAAAATATATTTCTATATGTTTAAAAATTTGTAAAACGATAGAATAGGTCATTATTTCACACAACAGAACGATGTACCTTTTTAAAAATCTTATTAAGAGCCACCTAATCATTTTGACAGAGATTATTTTTAATGAAAACAAAGTTCTTTACTTGAGAAGTTGCCATGAAACAATCATAGCAACTTCTCTTTTTCATTCATGTATGAGCTTCCAAGTCAGACCGTTTATTCCCTTTATAAATGAAATAAACGGCAATCATCATAAATAGCAGTGCGACAAGCCGCTTCCAATCTAATGGGATGACTAAGCTATCAAACCAGCCAAAATGATCAATTATCACACTTATCCCTAACTGTCCGCTGATGATGGCAACATTGGCCGCTATAACCCCAATTCTTGGAACAGCTATGACAGAGAGAAGTAAGAATCCTGTACCTAAAAATGCAGCGCTTAACTGCCATACTGGTGCCGAAAGTATCCCAAGAACATCACCTTGACCAAAAAATATAATAATAATAGTCAGAAATACTAACCCTGTTAGCATAGTTAAGAATGTTGTTTCAATGGTTCCAGCTTTCCGGCTCAGTGTTCCTTGAACGGATGATTGTGCACTTAATGTGATACCACCTAATAAAGTAAATAGAATCATTAATATCTCCATTATGAGACCTCCTAGTTAATTAATATCAATGCAAATATCATAGAAATAACTGCAAAGACTTTTTCTTTATTTATTCTGGTTTGTTTAATCCCAAACCAGCCAAAATGTTCAATAACCATACTCATTATCAGTTGGCCGATAATGACGGTAACCATCGTGATACCAACACCAACAAAAGGAACGCTGATAACGATAGCTGTTAAATAAACGACACCTAAGATTCCTCCAAGAAGTGACCACGTTGGTGCTTTCTTTGCATAGGAGAGTTTTCCTTTTCCAAAAAATAACCATAATAATCCCATAATGAGTGTCCCCATAAAGAAGTTATAAAAACTGGTTTCCAGTTCTCCTATTGATTCTCCAAGTTGTCCGTATATAGCACTTTCAAAGCTGAGTGCAGTCCCTGCTAATACTGCTAAAATATATGCGAAGTAGCGCATGAAATAATAACCTCCTAAATCCTTATATATAAATATCTAAAATAATCGATATAAAAGCGTAAAAAAACAGAAACCTACTATCAGCTTAGATTTCTGTTTTAAAATATTCCGCTAAACGAGATAATGTTTCTTCGTTTCGCCGATAATAAGTCCATTGACCATAACGAACAGATTCTAAGAGACCAGCATTTTGCATCATGTTTAGGTAATGGGAAACCGTAGATTGAGAAACATTCGCTTTTTCCTGAATATCTCCTACACATACGCCTCCTTTAATGCTTACTCCTTTTGGCAGATGAGCACCTTGTTTAGGGAAATGCTTCTCCGGTTCCTTCAACCACTTCAAAATGTTGAGTCGAGTTTCATTTGATAACGCCTTAAATACATCAATTAATTCCATAATAGCCATTATATATCGAACTTTCACGATATGTCAAATTAGAAATTTGGGATTAATCCTTATAAATCACTTATGGTATAACTAAGTCTGAATTTATTACGGAAAATCATTCATTATCATTCGTCTAAATAAATTTATTTTATGCCTATTAAAAAATGATATGAATTACCCTATTGTATTTATGATAATATAATGGTATTATTTAAATCGTAATCATTACTATTTACATAAAGAGGGGAGAATATGGATGAGTAAAAAACTGCTCAGAATTGCAATGATGGCATTTTTAGCGTTGATACTTGCAGCATGTCAGGATACTGCAGATGAGGATGCTGACTCGGATGAAGAAACAGCAGAAGATACCGAGGCAACCGAAGAAGAGGAACATGACCATGATCATGAGTCTGAAGAAAATGCAGAAGCAGGCGTTGCCGAATTAGAAGGATTTATAGACCATTATCACACTGGCGATACAGTGGAACTGACAGCAATCGCAAATGAAGATGACAGTGATGGTCATTGGCACTGGTATATCAGAGGCGGAGATGAAGGCGAATGGGAAGAAGCTGACGGCGGTGATGGAGAAACATTCGCAGGGGAAGCAACAGAACTGGACCAGCAGCAGTTAAAAGCAACGTTTTACGATGACAACCATGAAGTCATTAGTGAAACCGATCCTGTAACGGTGGTAATTGATGACCACGATAGCGATGTCTATGAGGGATATTTCGACGATGAAGATGTGGAGGATAGAGACATTTCAGACTGGGCTGGAGAGTGGAAGTCCGTATATCCTTATTTTGAAGAAGGTGCTCTTGATGAAGTATATGAGCATAGAGCCGAAGAAGATGGCGAAATGACATTTGAAGAATACAAGGAGTATTATGAAGCAGGTTATGAAACGAGTGTAGATAACATCGAAATTACTGAAGGTGGTGAATTTACATTTCATGATGGGGACGAAACATACTCTGGAACCTATGTAAATGATGGCTATGAAATTCTTGAGTATGAAGCGGGTAATCGTGGTGTCCGTTTCATGTTTGAATTGGAAGAAGGGGATGAGGAAGCACCTCAGAACATCCAGTTCAGTGATCATAACATCGCACCACATAATTCCTCGCATTTCCATATTTATTGGGGAGATGATAAAGAAGAGCTTCTGGAAGAAGTGGACCATTGGCCAACCTATTATCCTGTAGAGTGGAGCGAAGAACAAATTGTAGATGATTTGTATATGCACTAATCGTCCAACGAGACATTGAAAGGATTTCTATATAGAAAGGCTATAACTCTTACAAAATCTGTATGTAAGAGTTATAGCCTTTTATCGTATTCTCATTCAAATGCTGTACTACTTATAGGAGTAAGAATTTGATTAACCATTGGTTTTATTCTTCCATGATTCAACATATTCTGTACATCTATCAATAATGAAAAAGGGGTTGCTTTATAAATTAAATGTATAGGTTAAAAAAATAAATTTGTTTGCGCATGCATATATATTTTGTTATAGTACGAATATGTAAAACAAAATAAGATAAAAGAAGGAGAGTATAATAAAACAGTAAACATGGTGATTTGGCATTTGTGGAATTTATGGCTCTTTCCAGTCTTCATGACATGTGAAGGAGGTATAAAATATTAAAATACTTGCTGAATGAAGCTTTCATCCTGATTATTCAGGTAAAATATATGTTATGCATGTAACATAACAGGAGGGAATTGCAGTAATGAATGAGAAGTTTGCACCATTATTTGAAAAGGTAACTTTGCCTAATAAAGTTGAATTAAGAAACAGATTTGTCTTGGCACCGCTCACGCATGTATCTTCTCACGAGGACGGTACCATTTCTGATGTAGAGATAGAATATATAGAAAAACGCTCCAAAGATGTCGGATTGGCTATTTCTGCAGCTAGTTATGTGACTGAGTTAGGGAAAGCTTTTCCTGGTCAGCCTTCCGTTGCGCATGATTCCAATTTGGATGGCTTGAAACGATTAGCTAAAGCGATGAAGAAAAATGGGGCAAAAGCGGTTGTGCAAATACACCATGGAGGGGCACAGTCTATGCCATATTTAACACCGAATGGCGATGTAGTTGCTCCAAGCCCTATAACTTTGCAAGGTGATGTAAAACATAGTCCGTCCTATGAAAAAGAGGAACATCATGCCAGAGAAATAACGCAAGAAGAAATTGAACACACCATTAAAGCATTTGGCGAGGCAACACGCAGAGTGATCGAAGCAGGGTTTGATGGTGTAGAAATACACGGGGCCAACCATTATCTTATCGAACAATTTGTTTCCCCATATTATAATCGTCGTGATGATGAATGGGGCGAAAACAGATTTAAATTTCCAATGAAAGTGGTAGATGAGGTTGTCCACACGGTTCAAACGCATGCAGATGACAACTTCATCGTTGGATATAGATTTTCACCAGAAGAAGCAGAAACACCAGGTATAACGATGGAAATCACAGAAGAATTGGTGAAGCTTTTAATGGATAAACCGTTGGATTATTTACATGTTTCCTTAATGAACGTACACGCTAAAACCCGTGAAGGGAAGTATCAAGGTGAAGAAAGAATTAAATTATTGCACAAATGGATAGACGGTCGTATGCCACTCGTTGGTATTGGTTCCATATTCACTGCAGAAGAGGCGTTAGAAGCTATAGAATCAAAAAATATTGACCAGATAGCATTAGGCAGAGAAATTTTATTAGATCATCAATTCGTTCATAAAATTCAAAATGGCGAAGAAGAAGAAATCATGTCGGAATTCGATTCGAACAGAGAAGATCATCATGATTTGCCGCCTGGTTTATGGGAGCAATTTAATAAAGGCCTCTATGAACTGCCAAGAACGGATGGGAAGTAATGCAGTAACGGTAAAGTGAAAAACCTTCGAAGTATATAAAAAGGCGAGGGCGCATTTGCCGTTTATTGCAATGAAATGAAAGGAAAATGTCATCCTAAAATCTATTACAATCATCAAAGCATTTAGGCTTAGTGATTGTAATAGATTTTTTTAGGTACAGAAGTAGTGTAAGGGATATATGGTTTTGCTTTGATCTCTGATATTTCTTTTTAAGTTCATATGCTGTCATCGTGGTATGTGCAAAATTCAATAGTTTGAAGTGATAGCTAAAAAGGCGATAGCTTTCATTTCAACAGCGATAGGCTGGAACCGGATGGAATGCGGGTCATAAGTTTTTGCGATTTAAAAGAGCAATCTTTTTCTGTAATTTAGAAAAATCATTAAAAATCAAAAATAGATACTGTTTTATAATCGAAAAACATAAAATAATGGGGCGAAATTTCTTTTATGCATTCATTTTTAACGTGGAAAATTCCATTTTACGATTTTGCTTTCCCTGCACAAAGTCAGTATGATGAAAACAAATTTATAATTACTTGGAGATGTGGTAAACTAATGCTAAACGCAATCAAAGAAAATACAAACGATTATCGCGTAAACCAGCCTGATTATGACGGGCTCTGGAAGAATTTGATTGAAGAGTTGTTTCAAGAATTCATGGCCTTTTTTGAAAGATAAGAAAGTATATAAATTTAAATCTACCACAGTGTGAAACACTGTGGTAGATTTAATGTATGGAGACGAACATTCTAAAACGCATCTTATTTGATGAACAGGGACATTGGGAGAGCTTTAA
>NZ_JBHTKK010000014.1:0-102234 GCF_042675985.1 Oceanobacillus locisalsi | reverse complement strand
TCACAATCTTTAACTTTTCCCAAATAGCTTTGTTTAATTCTGGCAGTGAGAAGAATTTCTCTTTTCGAAGAGAAGCAATAATCCAGGTTGAAATATGACCAACATTTCCCTCTACGTTCGGTTTGTCTTTCGGACGACGAACACGTGCTGGAATAATAGTTGTTTGATAATGTTCAGCCATCTCTTGATAGCTCTGGTTAATAATTGGATCGACACGAGACGATGTTGTAACTCCCGTCTTTAAATTATCTGGAATAAGTTCTCTCGTAACTCCTCCATAAAATTCAAAAGCATGAATATGAGCTGTAATCCAACTCTCCGAATCCATAGACAAAAAACCTTCTACATAAGCATATTGACTACAAGATAAGGCTGAAACGAAAATGTAAACTGGTATTTCTTCTCCTGTTAAGCGATGGGTTAAGTACATCGTTTGCCCTGCCCAATCTACTTCAAGTTGTTCTCCCGGTTTTCTTTTAATACGCATCGTAGCTTTCGTTTTTCTTGCATAATCATTATAAAATCTACAAAACTGACGATAACTATATGGAATCTCGTCGGTTGTGCGGCACTGTAAAGAATACTCATCCCATAAAAGAGACAACGTCACTCCTGATTTCGCCAATTCTTTATGAATATATTCTCCATCTGGTTTTTTTCTGTGATCAGAAGGGATTTGTTTCTCTGGAAATAATATTGTTTGTAAATCTGCATCTGTAACATCTTTCTCTAATGGCCAATGTATATTTTTTTCTTCTGCGCGTCGCAAGACTTCTCTGATTGTATTTCTAGAATGACCGCAACTTGAAGCTATCCCCCTTTTTGAGACTTCTTGAGACTGAAGTCTTAATATTTCTCGATATTTAATCACAAAAAAACCTCCTCATATAATAAATTTGCACATTTGTGCTCCTTAATTATATAGGAAGTGGGCAGTAATGTCTTAAGTGGATCAAAATCATGGCAAGCATGGGTCAAAAAGATGGCAGAGCTGGATCAATTGAATGGCAATAATCAATTTACAATTACCCAGTTAGTGTCTTTGTTTAGCGTCAATTTATACTGAGAAAGCTGCATCGCTTTTGTCTCTTCATCTAAATATTTAACTGTAACCCATACTTTAACCTGATTATCTTGTGCTTGAAAACCGGATTAATCAGCTCAGAAAATACATACTCTTTTTCAATGGGCGTTAATACGTTACCTTTTACATAATAAGCAAGCTCTTGCTCCGTAGCCGTTGGATAGGAAGAGAAAAAGGTCACTAAAAACTCAGTGATTTCTTCTTCGGTAGCTACTTCCACCGTTCCATCACTTTCTACCTGATCTGGTGAAAAATTAGACTTTTCAGGCTGGGTCCACATTGTAGGATTTTGGGTAATAACTAGATTCTCTTGTTCATCCTGATGAAGGACTATACGGTAGGTTGAGTTTGTAAATGTGGTTTCTTTTTCTTCTGTTATTTTTTGTCGCACAGAATATACAACCGAAAAAGTATTATCTTCTTCTTCGGTAACGGACCATATATTGATATTCTCAACAGTGGATTTAGTTGGAATATCATCTCGAATCGTTTCCTCATTTAAAACTTGCAATTCCTCCGTCAAATACCCTTGAAGCTTGTCTTTTCGTTCTTCTAATGCTTCTAATTCGTTTCCTCAAGTATAATAATCTCGCACAAATTGTTTGGTGAAGTTTTCAATTGCATTCGTATCTATGATGCTTGTTTCTACCTTTTCCACTTCATGAATGATGTGCTGATTGACGGCAGTAAAGTTTTTATAGATTCCAAAAGCTAGGCTACTAACAAGTAGTACCCATAAAAAAATGACTGATTTTTTTCGTTTACCAATAGTTCTTACTTTTCTCTCGGATTTTTTGGCTGTAGTACCTTTACAAAAGTCTCGTAAAGACTATTCTTTTTCAATAGCGTTGAAAATATAAAGGAGATTTAGCATAAAAAGCAATGTCTTCTTTTCTTTTTGTTATCACATAACTTCCAAGTCATTTTCTATAGATAACAAAAAAGAGAAGCACCATCACCGATGCTTCCCCAGCCTAAGCTATTAACTCATTCCAAATGGTCCTAATGTTTCCGCATCCTTTTTTCCTGAGGCAGCGTTTTGTTTTGAACTGAAAAAAGGAGCTGCCTGCTGCAGCGCTTGGCCTACATTTTGCTGCTGACTGGTCATTGAGTAAAATGTGGCTGCTCCAATACCGACAGAGGCAACCAATGGTAGCCAAATGGCGTTTTTTTCCATGCTAATCCGTCCCTTCAAATAAGTGTGAAAAAGGCAGTTATTAGCTGGTGGCCGATCGATAGATGGCCAGCTCAGACAAGTTTATCCTTTCCAGAAGAATATAAATTATGAAAGGCATTAATTGGCAGCATGAGCTGTTGCATCTAATGCCGCATTCATGCCGGCGATTCTTCCGGTAACAAGGGCGGAGGTGATATTGTATCCGCCGGTATAGCCGTGGATATCTAAGACTTCTCCGCAAAAATATAATCCATGCATGATTTTAGATTTCATCGTGTTAGGAACAATTTCTTTAATCGAAATACCTCCGCCGGTCACAAATGCCTTTTCCATTGGAAGGCTGCCATGTACCTGGAAGGAAAAGTTTTTGATATCCTTCACAAAGGAAAGGGTGGTGCTTTTCGAGATATTGGCGCATTTTTGTTCGGCGCCGATAGCATGTTTCTCCATAAAATAGTCAAGAAGACGTTCAGGAATGATTCCTTTGACGGCGTTTTTAAACGCTTTTTTAGGATTGTCTGCAAGAATATCCTTAATTTGTTTTAATAAATCGCCTTCTGTTATTTCCGGTAAAATATCAAGGTGCATTTCAACGGTATCTCTGCCACGCATCAGCTCTTTAACAACGAACTGGGAACAGCGTAAAACAGCAGGCCCGGAAATACCGAAATGCGTAAAAATCATATCCATCTGGTGGGTGATAATTGGTTTTCCGCGTTTGTTCAGAACGCTTAAACGAATATCCCGTAAAGACAGACCTTGAAGCTTCTTATCCTTAATAAAAGCTTCCTTCGAAGTAAGCGCCACTTCGGTTGGATACAGTGTCGTTACCGTATGGCCGGCCGTTTTAGCCCATGGGTAGGCATCTCCTGTTGAGCCTGTATGCGGTACAGCTTTTCCACCGGCAGCAATAACAATGGATGCTGCTGTCACTGGGGCTTCTTCCTCCAAGTGTACTGTGTGCATCTCTTCTCCGTATTCTAAAGCAGCAACGCGCGTATTCATTTTCACGGTAACGCCTTGTTCTTCCAATTGCTGAATCAATGCATTGACCACGTCCATGGATTGATTGGACGCAGGAAACATTCTGCCGTGATCTTCTTCTTTTAATGCAATACCAAGTCCTTCAAAATAATCAATAATGTCATAATTATTAAATACTGAAAACGGGCTATATAAAAATTTACCATTGCCGGGAATGTGCTTAATTACTTCCTCTTGCGGTAAACGGTTCGTAACATTACAGCGGCCGCCGCCGGAGATGGCTAATTTTTTGCCAAGCTTTTTTCCTTTTTCAACAAGCAGCGTTTTACCTCCGTGCTCCGCCGCAGATATAGCTGCCATTAATCCAGAAGGCCCTCCGCCAATGACGATAACATCATAATTCAAGAGATCTCATTCCTTTCTATTCCTCCCGTATCGTAGCATGTTCTAAAAAAATGTACAATCTTGATAGAAAGCAATCTCATCCATTTTTTCCTTATATAAAAAGAGAAAATGACGTACCTTGATATGGTAGTAAATGATTTGTCGAAATTCAGCAAATGAAATCAAAGAAAGCAGACAAAAAGTATGCTAAAATTATAAGGAAGTGCTAAAATAAAGCAATCTATTTTATTAATCTAATTGTAGGTGAGAAAGTTACAATGTCAAATATGTTAAGAGGAACGATGCTGTTATCAGGTGCGTCGTTCCTATCCAGGTTTTTAGGAATGATTTTTGTTATACCGTTTTTTGCGATTGTGGGTACGACGGGAAATGCATTGTTTGTATATGCGTATACACCTTACAGTATTTTTATCAGCTTATCCACTGTTGGAATCCCTGCGGCAGTATCGAAGTTTGTGTCTAAATATAACGCTTTAGGGGATTATCAGATTGGCATGCGGATGTTTCGGGCTGGCAGTGCTTTAATGCTGGCTACGGGTACTGTTGCTTTTCTTGTTATGTTTTTATCTGCTGATTTGATCGGGTCACAGCAAATACAAGGGGAAAGTGGATCCATTACCTCCGATGATATTGCTTTTGTGATTCGGATGGTCAGCTTTGCGTTAATTATCATTCCGGCAATGAGTATTGTCCGGGGCTTTTTTCAAGGGAATCAATCAATGGGGCCGACTGCGGTTTCTCAGACAATCGAACAAATTGTCCGTATCATCGCTATTTTAGCCGGTTCTTATATTATTGTAAGTTATTTTGACGGATCCATTACATTAGCGGTCGGTTTTGCTGCGTTTGCCGCGTTAATCGGCGCGTTGGCGTCCTGTGTGGTACTTTTCTGGTATTGGAGAAAACGAAAGCCGTTTATCGATCAGAAAATTGCTATGCAGCAATCAACACATGATTTTCGCACCATCGATTTATTTAAGGAGTTATTTCGGTATGCCGGCCCGTTCGTTATCGTCGGCTTAGCGATTCCATTATATCAGTTTGTCGATCAATTTACCTTTCAACCGGCCATGGTTGCCAGCGGCAGAGAAGCTTTTTGGGAGACGGAAATCGCGGTTATTAATAATTTGGGACATAAAATCATCATTATTCCGATGACGATTGCAACAGGATTATCGATGGCAATGATTCCATCTTTAACAAATGCTTTTACACAGAATGATCAAACGACTTATACGAAACTGATTAATCAGGCTCTGCAGGTTATTCTGGTATTTGTCATTCCTGCATCAGCTGGGATTGCGATTCTTTCTGATGAAATTTTCGGTTCGTTATTTACATTGGAAGACATTGAGATTACCGGAACGTTAATGGCCTTGTATGCTCCAGTGGCATTGCTATTTGGTCTGATTACCGTGACTGCAGGAATGCTGCAGGGACTTGACCAGCAAAATTATGCGGTTATCAGTTTATTAGCGGGCTTGTTGGTCAAAATATTATTTAACAGCCAGTTTATTCATATGTTCGGTGGAAAAGGGGCTATTTTAGGCACGGCCCTGGCAGCAGGCATTGCTGTGCTGCTTAATTTAATCCGTATACGAAAAAGCGCTGATTTTTCGTATAAACAAACAGTGAAACGAACGACTTTAATACTCATTTTCACAGGCATGATGTGCTTTGTGATTGCTGTATTAAAATTTGGTTTCAGTTTCTTCTTGCCTTATCAAGAAGAGCGCTGGGCGACCATTATTATGCTTATAATCGGTGTATCTGCAGGCGGGCTGTTTTATCTGTTTTTAGCGTATAAATCAACGTTGTTGAATCATGTTTTTCAAGGGAATATACCAGGATTGAATCGATTAAAACATAAGTAGTAAGGAGTATGATATGCGACTGGATAAATTATTGGCCAATATGAGTGTCGGAAGCCGAAAAGAAGTGAAGGCATTATTAAAGGCTAAAAAAGTGACGTTGAACGGAGAAATCGTCAAAGATAGTTCTGTAAAGGTAGACCCGGATAACGATAGTGTGCGTGTGGAAGGGGAACCTGTTATCTATCAGAAATATATCTATGTGATGCTTCATAAGCCACAGGGAGTTGTATCTGCAACAACAGATGCAAAAGATAAAACGGTGATTGACTTATTGTCAGAACAGGATCAGCATTTCCGGCCATTTCCTGTAGGGCGGCTGGATAAAGATACAGAAGGGCTGTTATTAATTACAAATAATGGCGATCTAGCACACCAGCTGACTTCACCGAATAAAGAAGTACCCAAAGTGTACCGTGCTAACGTGCAGGGAGAGTTGCCGGCAGATGTTATTCAGCAATTTGCTGAGGGTGTGACATTGGACGACGGATACCAGACCAAACCTGCTAAGCTGGAAATATTAGCTTCAGAAGAGGAAGCGGATGTATCAGAAGTACAAATAGAAATTACAGAAGGAAAGTTTCACCAGATTAAACGGATGTTTGAAGCAGTGCACTGTCAAGTAACCTATTTAAAACGATGCCAAATGGGCGGGCTGACGCTGGACAGTCAATTGTCCCGCGGAACTTACCGGCCATTGACGGAGGAAGAAATTGCAGCTTGTTTCCAGTTGAAAAATAAGGAGATTCGATGATGTCCCACTATTTTATAGGCGTTCCAGTGCAACCGGCGTTAGCAAAGCAATTAGCAGAATGGCAGACAACATTAAAGCAGTACCTTCCATATAAACAGTGGACAAACAGGTCTGATTTTCATATAACACTTGCTTTTCTGGGAGAGGTGGATGATCCATCCATCGAAATGCTTCAGAAAAAACTTGCATCCATGACAGTTTATCCAGCGTTTGACTTAAAAAGGTCGGATATACAAACTTTCGGCAATACGCAACAGCCGAGAGTGATATGGCTCGGGATGGAGCATCACCCGCTATTACATGAAATACAGGAACATGTTGTTCAAATCTGTGAAACAATCGGCTATAAACGAGAAAAGAGAGAATATACTCCGCACGTTACGATTGCTAAAAAATGGGCAGATCAGCGAAAAGAAATATCAGAACAATCTTGGAATGCGATGTTAGCGGATATGCCTGCCTTAGATAAATCGTTCCATGTAGATGCGATTCATTTATATAAAGTACATCCTGCTTCCGATCCGAAATATGAGGTTGTTCAACGTTTTCCTTTAAGGGAAAAGAAATAAGACAGGGCATGTACATTTTTATGGGAAAGAGGAGAGAATAAGGCTGATGGCACAATTAATCAAGCTGCAGGATTATATTTCGAGGTATGAGTGGGATACATACCGCTACCCTACACAATATATCCGGCAAAAGAAAGAGCAGTGGGAACGGTTCTATGCAGAATGGAAAGACCCATTGCTGCAGACGGACGCGCAAGAAGAAGAAGAGGAGACAGAAGCTGAAGAAGGGGAGGAAAAGCATTCTTTATTTCAAAAGTGGAAACAACGGTTTATCAAATCCCCGGTTGTGGTTGAAGATTTGACACCGAAGGAGCATGTAGTCAAACGAAATAAACCGCTGATGACTCTCCCTGATACCGAAGAAGCTTTAAAGAAAGTGTTTCTGGACCGTTTATTGGAAGTGCAGATGAAATGGGCCTCCTCGACAGTTTCACAAGTCTCTGTTGTGGATTCTAAGTATTATAAGGACTCGTTATTACAATTTTTGCTGCAACGTTTTCCCGATACATTTCTGATTATGTATCGTCCCATATTTGAAGTGAAACAAGCTGCGGTTGAAACGGATATTATCGTTATTACGCCAGTTGCAGTAGAAATTTTGTCGTTTGTTGAACAAGACGCGGATAAAGTGATTATGGCTGGCAATGAACGTACTTGGACAATTACAGCCCAGCAAGAGGAAGCACCGGGCCGAATGATTAATCCTTTACTCTCCTTGAAACGATCAGAAAAATGGGTTGCACGTTTTTTAAAAGAAGAAAATATCGATATTCCCATAAAGAAAACAGTCATCTCCAGGACGAATCGGATCCTTTATGCTACTGCACCATATCAAACGGAAATTATTGATAAACTCATCTTTCCGGATTGGTTTGAAAAAAAGCGTTCCGTTCATTTACCGCTGAAAAAAAGACAGTTGACTGTGTCGGAATCCTTGTTAAGAAACAGCCTATCCTATTCTTTTCCAAGACCCGAATGGGAACAGGAATAAAACGGCTGGGTTTCTGTTTTATGTTTATCCCAATCGATTAGCTTTTTCGAGGATATTTCCAAGTATATTCGACGCTTTCAGGCTGCGAAACAAAAATTATTTACTATGCAATACAATGACCAAAACAAATTGATTGAGATTTCATTTTACATTAATATAAAATGGACAATTCACGTAGATATTGTAATTTTAATCATTTCTCGTTACAATAAAGACTTAACATATTAAAAGAATCATATTACTTATCAAAAATAGAATAGGACTGTTTGGCTGTCTGATTATTATTGTATACATACAGATAAAAAGCAGGAATGGCCTATAAAGTAAATAACGATTTTTTCGGATGATCCTTGAATGCTAATTTTGAAAGATGGGAAGACATTATGATTAACTGGCTCGAACATGCTTTAGGTACAGGATGGCTTGTCAGACCTGCCGGCGGTTTGACAGGCGAGGCGTTTATAGCTGAAAAAAATGGAAAACGGCTGTTTTTGAAACGGAATACGTCACCTTTCTTAGCGGTACTTTCTGCAGAAGGAATTGTACCAAAGCTTATTTGGACAAAGCGGATAGAAAATGGTGATGTGATTACCGCTCAAGAATGGCTGGAAGGACGTTCCTTGAATGAAGAAGAAATGAAGCAGCAAGCTGTAGCTGATTTATTATATAAAATACATCATTCCTCGGAATTAATGCATATGCTGCTGAAAATGGGTAAAAAACCGACAACTTCGGATGAGAGTTTTTCTGAACTTTGTTTGAAGTTAGAAGATAATGGTTTAATGCATGAGCAGGAAGCGGTGAAAGAAGCACTCGGTCTATTGGAACTTATGCTTCCTTATACCAGAAATCAAAACCTGGCAGTATGTCATTGTGATATGAATCATAACAATTTAATTTTAACAAATGAAAACATCATTTATTTAATTGATTGGGATAATGCAACCATTGCTGATCCTGCGACGGATATTGGTATGCTCTTAAAATGGTATATTCCAAAAGAAGATTGGAAAGAGTGGCTTATCAATTACGGAATCGAACCGGATAGACAATGGTTTATTCGTATGTACTGGTACCTTTTGCAGGATAACCTGCAATTCTTATGCTGGCACTTTGACCGCAATGAACGCGGGAAAGTCCAGCAAAGATTAAACGAATTGCAGGAAATAAACCGGTCTATTAAAGATTTTATTGTGTCCTGATCTACAGAGATAACCGTTACATTTTTTGCTGGACAGTATCAATCCAATGTGCAAATTGTTCCTGGTGGTTATCGATATGCATGGATAAATCAGATGCGGCAGTCCCGCCCTTACCATATTGTTGAATGTTTGTCAGGACATTTTGAATATCTTGGCCGGATAATTTTTCATGTGCTAACAGGGAAGCCGCGAGACGTTCCAATTGGGCGTGTTCATTACATGACACGCAGGAACCAGTTTGGTGCTCGTCCAAAATATCACAGAGTAATTGCAGCTTGTTTTGTAAAGATAATTGCACTTGCATTCACCTCATTCCTGAGGATAGTTTAAGCGGATAAGCAATTCTTATTCACACCATTATAACGTCATAAAAGTGAGGAAATAGACATGAGACAAAGACACAAGCCTTGGGCAGACGATTATTTAAAGGAAAAAGAACATATCGTATTAGAAAATCCAACGATACATAAAGGCAAGTGGAAAGAAGTATTTGGCAATGACAACCCAGTACATGTAGAAATTGGATCAGGAAAGGGACAATTTATTTCCGGAATGGCAAAACAGTATCCTCATATTAATTTTGTCGGTATTGAAGTTGCCAAAAGCATCATTGTCTCCGCTGTGCAGAAGGTTGATGAAGCAGGAGTAGATAATGCACGTCTGCTGAATGTAGATGCTACTGATATTCGCGAATTATTTGCAGAAAATGAAATTGGAGAAATTTATTTGAACTTCTCCGATCCATGGCCGAAAAATCGTCATGAGAAGCGTCGATTAACATTTAAACATTTTTTGGAACAGTATCAGGATATTTTAACGGATAAAGGAGAAATTGTTCTTAAAACGGATAATCGCGGATTATTTGAGTATTCGCTGGTCAGCTTTTCTGAATATGGGATGAAGCTGATCGAAGTAAATTTAGATTTGCATGCCATAGAGGATGCAACTAATGTGCAAACAGAATATGAAGAAAAATTCGCTTCGCAGGGACACGTTATCTATCGTTGTAAAGCAGCATTTTAAACGCGCTTGTTTTTTTCGTTACTATTCACAGCCAACTTATTTGGCTTCATCAGAGCTCCTCATCAAAATCAACTAAATTTAGAGGATAATGACCGCTACGGAAAAACATTCCGCTTTCCGACGTACAACGGTTTTTGATGGGGCGAGTAACCGCAGTCCCAGGACGTCCTAGTGTCGGCCGTTGGTCACAGGACGTGACCGGTCTTAGCCGACTAGGAGTCTCCATGTTTTTCCTTCGCTCATATAGCGTTCTACAGCGAATGCAATACAAAATGATCTGATAAAGTGATTAATGAATCATTTTACGCCGGATAACAAAGTCATTCTGTATTTCAAATGGTTGCTTCAGCAGTTTGAAGGAGCATAGATGATGCATATCAAGAATAGTTTTGGCGAAAAGAAAATAGCTGTGCTGGGGTTATGCTCTAAAAATAGATTCTTTTCTGGTTTAACGTTTATAACACAGCTATATCAAACAGGATAGAACACACCGTTAGCGGAGGCGGACCGTTTTGACTCCTGAGGGATCAGCACCATCTGAAGATCCACTTTTGCCAAGTGATCTTCTTGGCAAAAGTTAGCTGAAGAGCGTGCCCCTAGGAAAGCAAAACGGTCCGCCGTAGCGGTGGCTACCCTTAAAACTTAATTTGTCTACCATAAATTTTGGTGAAGAGCTCTGAAAATATATTATTTTTATTTGGTGGCTGTGAATAGTAACTTTTTTTAGCTTTTTTTTAAAATAACCAATTGACAGCTCTTATCTTTTTTTGTCATAATATAAAAAGATGTGAACGTATGTCATGAACCTTTAACCCAGTCCGGTGAGGCTGGTAAGGTTACTCGGATAAAACAAAAATAAACACGTCTATTAAACAGTATATTTGAAAAAAGAGATAAGGAAGAAGCATTGGTATACACGCTTACTCATCGATTTTTTGGACAAATATGGTTTAAGAAGACATGGTTCCTTTGTATATTCTGACACCTTATCTTTCCCGGCAGGACTGGTAAGGTGTTTTTTGATCAGATAAAAGAATATACACATAGAAGGGAACAGGTATCCATGAAATCAAGAGAAATTCAAGTACATGAAAGACCGCCGCTATCACAAAGTTTGCCCCTAAGCTTGCAGCATTTATTTGCGATGTTCGGCTCCACAGTCTTAGTCCCGCTTTTATTTAATGTGGATCCGGCTACCATTTTAATGATGAATGGTTTCGGAACGTTATTATATATCTTTATTACAAAAGGGAAAATTCCAGCGTACTTAGGGTCTAGTTTTGCATTTATTTCCCCTGTCACCATGGTTCTGACAGAGGGAGGAGGCTACGGTGCTGCATTAGGTGGTTTCTTCGTCGTTGGTCTTGTTTTAACGCTTATCGGAGTGATTGTAAAATTTGCCGGTACAAGCTGGATTGATGTGATTTTCCCGCCTGCAGCCATGGGTGCTATTGTTGCTGTTATCGGTCTTGAGCTGGTACCTACAGCTGCAGATATGGCTGGATTATTGCCGGCAGCAGATGCCCCGAGAGATATGACGGCAATAACCGTTTCTTTACTGACGTTAGGTGTAACGATTATTTATTGGGTAACGTTAAGAGGGTTTTTGAAAATTATCCCGATACTGCTGGGAATCGTGACTGGTTATGTCATCGCGGCGCTGTTTGGCATTGTTGATCTGGCGGCAGTTCGTGAGGCAGCATGGATTCAACTGCCGACGTATTATCAAATTGAATTTAACTGGTCTGATATTCTTATTATTCTTCCTGCTGCGCTTGTTCTTGTACCAGAACATATCGGTCACTTAGTGGTGACAGGGAATATTGTAAAGAAAGATATGGTGAAGGATCCCGGTTTGGATCGTTCCTTATTCGGTAATGGTATTTCCACAATGCTATCCAGCTTTTTCGGATCAACACCAAATACGACATATGGTGAAAATATTGGTGTTCTTGCGATTACTAGGGTATATTCCACATGGGTTATCGGTGGTGCTGCAGTATTAGCGGTTTTGCTTTCCTTCTGCGGTAAGCTGGCTGCGTTAATTTCATCTATACCGACGCCAGTTATGGGCGGCATCTCTTTACTGTTGTTTGGTATTATCGCGGTAAGCGGTTTGCGTATGCTTGTAGAGCAGCAGATTGATTATAATAAATCGCAAAATTTAATCCTGACCTGTGTTGTATTGGCAATCGGTGTCAGCGGGGCCAGCATCGAACTCGGTTCGGTTGAGCTGACAGGAATGGGACTGGCGACGATTGTAGCCATTATCATCAGCTTGTTCTTTAAACTATTGGATATATTCCATTTATCCAATGAAGAGGACTAAATAAAATAAGGATAAACAAAGAAAACTGCGCTCGGAAAACTATCCTTGAGAGAGGTTGTTTAGGAAGAGCAGCAGTTTTCTTTTTATGTATCTTACACTAATATATGGGAAGCGATATCATATGCAGTACAGTTGATTTTGGCAGGCGAAATAAGGATAAAAGTGCGTCAACTCAAGCAGGAATCCAGTTAAAATAATATTGACGAGCCGTCTGTTTGGTGATAACATGTCGATTATCTCCAAAATAATTTATTTTTTGTATCATTTGCAACAGAGAAGTTCATGATTTGGTAATGCCTTATTCATTACATATGTTGAAACAAAATCAACGCCATCGTGATATAGGTATTTTTAGCACTGAAAGCATGAATTTTTTTCAAAATTATAATGAATATATTAAGAAAATTGATATTTTGAGGATAATTATCGCACAAATAAGCAGCAAAAAATAATCTGAAAAATGCGGGAATAAAAAATAAATGATAACTATTATACCTGCTGAATTTTTTGATTATTTCCTCTGGTTTTGATTGTCTTTGATGGTAAGAATGTTCATTACCTTTTAGATTGCTGACATCAGGAATAACACAACTAACTTTATTATGAAAGGATGAATGAACATGGCACAGATGCTTGCATTAGTTCTTATTGTATTGATTTTATATATTGGAGATGTCGTTGCGGCGAAAACAAAAGCTTGGGTGCCCTCGATTTTTGTCTGTGCCGTATTGTTTTTAGCGGGTTATTGGACCTTTTTCCCGCAGGATATTGTTGAAATTGCAGGAATTCCTCCTGTCGTTGCTACGGCACTTATGTACTTATTGATTGTTAATATGGGGACGCTCTTATCTTTACAGGAGTTGAAGCAGCAATGGCGTACGGTTTTCATTGCTATTGGCGGCGTTTTAGGAGTAGTGGTCTTTTTACTTAGCTTTGGTACGTTGATTTTTGGTTTTCAATCAATGGTTGTTGCGATTCCCCCGCTAGTAGGCGGGATGGTATCTTCCTTGATTATGTCTGAAGGTGCTGCAGAAGCAGGGCTGGCCAGTTTATCTGTCTTTGCTATTGTGATTTATGTAATACAAGGTTTTGCTGGTTATCCTTTAACTTCTATCATGTTGAAAAAAGAGGGAAAACAGCTATTGAATAAAATGCGCAGCGGGGAATTAAAAGCAGCGGAATCCTCTTCTCAAACAGCGGTCGAAAATGATGAAGGCGCGAAAATGTTCCGAAATCTTCCGGAACAATATAATACCAGTTATTTTATCTTTTTCCGGTTAGCAGTAGCCGGTTTTCTTGCTTATCAGGTATCTGCTTGGCTCGAACCGATTGTCTCTGTCAGTCCGATGGTACTTTGCCTCGTGTTTGGTGTCATTGGCAGAAGCGTCGGATTTTTGGAAAAGCAGGCGCTGCAAAAAGCAAATGGTTTTGGTTTTGCCATGTTAGGATTAATGCTATACATTCTTGATGGATTGCGCAATGCAACACCAACGATGATGCTGGATATTGTATACTTGTTAATAGGAAGTATTTTGCTCGCTGTTGTCGGTATGTATATCTTCTCATTTTTTGTTGGAAAGTTGTTCAAAGTTAGCAAAACAATGGCCTATGCGATATCATTAACTGCTTTTTACGGTTTCCCAGCAGATTATGTGATTACCAATGAAGTGATCAACTCTTTAACAAAGGATCCAGAAGAAAGAGAAGTGTTAACGAGCCATATGCTGCCGCCGATGCTAGTGGGAGGATTTGTAACTGTCACGATTGTATCGGTCTTGCTGGCAGGCGTATTCGTTAGCTTATTATAAGAAGGAAAGGTATGACAGTATGAAATCGAATCAAGAAAGAATAGAAAAACATATTCAAACATTAAGTCAATATACTGCGACACCAAAGGAAGGAACGACCCGGTTAACTTATAGCGAAGAAGATTTACAAGCTCGTAATTATATCAAATCCCAGATGAAAGCGTATGGATTAGAAATACGGGAGGATGGTCTCGGAAATATCTTTGGAAAGTTAGAAGGTGAGAAAAAAGGTGCACCGAGTGTGATTGTAGGTTCCCATTTTGATAGTGTTCCGCATGGTGGAGATTATGATGGACCAGCCGGTGTGATCGCCGGTTTAGAAATTGCTGCCTTATTTCAGGAAAACAAAGTGAAACCTGCTTATCCACTAGAGATTATTGCGATGATTGAGGAAGAAGGTTCCAGATTTGGCGGCGGTTTAATGGGTTCCAGAGGAATTGCGGGCTATCTTCAGAAGAAGGACATTGAACAGTTGAAAGATAAAGATGGTATTTCTGTTCCGGAAGCGATGAAACAGATTGGTTTAGATCCTTCCTTAGAGGTGAAACGGAATCCGGAAACCATCAAAGCGTTTTTAGAAATGCATATTGAACAGGGACCTATTTTAGAAGAGGAGCAACTTTCTGTCGGCGTTGTCGAATCGATTGTCGGGCTGACACAGCTGGAAGTAACGATTAGCGGGAAAGCAGGGCATGCTGGTACAACTCCGATGGACCGGCGCTCGGATGCTTTAGTAGCTGCAGCAAACATCATTGGCAAACTCCCGCAGATTGCCATAGAAGAAGGCGAAGGAACGGTGACAACAGTAGGAAGACATCAGGTATTTCCGGATGGAGCGAATGTTATCCCGGATAAAGTTGTTTTCTCTGTTGATATTCGTTCCAGTAAAGAAACGCATATCAAAAGTGTTGTACAAAAAGTAAAAGATGTCATCCGCGCTTATGAATCGGACGGGGTGCAGGCTACGGTAGAGCAATCCTTGTACATGCAGCCTAAAGAGCTTGATCAAGACATTCGATCTCTGTTGAAAACATCTGCGGACCAGCTTGGAACTTCTTACACCAATATGCACAGCGGAGCAGGTCATGATGCGATGGTTCTTTCAGACATTACGGATGTCGGCTTAATTTTTGTTCCTAGTAAAGATGGGCTTAGTCATTGTCCAGAAGAATGGACAGCAATACATGAACTTGCTGCTGGAATTGATGTATTATATGAAACGGCATTAAAATTAACAGAGGAATCCTAGTGCTCATTTAGCACTGGGATTTTTTCTGCTTTAACGAATTCCATGGGGCAAGTGCAGCAGGAAACTCTCTACAAAAAGACCCGTGTTGCAATTAGGTTACGCACGTTCATGTGTCATTTACTCCAAGCTAATTATAAGCTAGTATTCATTATTCCCTACATGATAAAATATGGATAGTATAACAGATGAAATCATGTTGGTGCTATATATCAATGATGTAATGGAGGGTGAAAAATGGCTTGTACTGTGAAAGAAATAGTGAATCTCCAAATTTTTAATATTGCTAAAATAAAAGCTGGTAAGGCGTTTTTAGACAAAAGACAAGTGGACTGGACGGCTGTCATAGAAAGCCCCGTAGAAAATTTTGTCCGAAAACAGGAGTTTGTTCTAACAACCGGTATGGGCTGTGCAGGGGATCCTACATTACTTTTCCAATTTGTTAAAGATGTATATGAATCAGGTGCATCGGCATTAGCAATAGCTGTTGGTCGATACATTTTTGATATACCAGCAGAAATCATCCGTTTTGCAGAAGAAAATGAATTTATTTTAATTGAATTGCCCTGGGAATTACGGTTTGCTGATATTCAAAGGGAAACGATGAAAGAAATTAATTTGAGGCAGGAGCAGATTTCTCAAAATGCCATACACATTCAAAAGATGTTGATTGATTTTGTGATTCAAGGTAAAGACTTAAAGGACATTCTTCTGTATGTGGAACGTGAACTCCATTGTGTTATTATTTTTGCAGATAGAAAAGGACGCCTGAAATCCTCTAAAGAAAATCCAGAGGAAATCATTCAATTATGGAACGATTTCGAAGTAAAAGAAGAAATGGACATCGATGAGTCCGTCTACCGTCAAGTTCAAAAAATGCCTTATAAAGATGGTTATTTACTAAAGAAAGACATTGCGACTCAATCGGATGATTTAGTGGACGGTTATTTTATTATTCTCGTAGAAGATCATACGCTTCTGAATCATCACATGTTGCAGGTATTGGAAAGTCTTTCGGCAGCTGTAGCTTTATGGATCTCCCGGGAAGATGCTATTGTCAGGACAGAGATTCGATTGCGCAATGAGTTTATTTGGGGGTTAGCTAAAACCCCGGATAAAAGTTTGGATAAAAATGTTCAATCACGCGCGACGTTATTTGGGTATAATTTACATGTTCCCTATATATGTATGGTTGGTTATTCAGAAAATTTGGGTGACTTAACAAGAGAGCAATTTAATGGAACAGACTTTGGTTTTAAAAGTATTATTTATTATATTGAAGAGGAAGTTAGATATGCTGCATCGGTTGTCAATAAACAAGTTGCATTTACTTTTGACAACGACCAGCTTATTATTTTCTTAGAAGCGCAAGGTGACATACAGAGCACCGTTCATCAATTTTTAAATGTAGTAGATAAACGATTGAATATGTTAATATCCGGGATGCTTTTTACTTGGGGAATCGGCATGCACAAAGATGGAATGATGGCGTTTTATCAAAGTTATAAAAAAGCGCATTCCGCATTAGATATCGGCTTAAAGCTAAACAGTCCAGGAGAGAGAATTAACTTTGAAGATACACAGCTGAATCGTTTATTATTACATCTTGCCAACAATGCTGAAGTAAAGGATATTACATTATCGACCATAGCGCCGCTGATAGAATATCAAGAAAAAAGAGAGATGAACTTAATTGATACGTTTATAGCGTATGACAATCAAAATGGGAATGTGAGCCAAGCTTCCCGAGTCCTGAATTTACACCGTCAGTCTTTACTGTATCGATTACGAAAAATTGAAAGCCTGACCAATTTGTCTCTGGATAATCCGGATGATGTTTTTTTATTGAAAATCAGTATCAAAGTATGGTTGACTGGTACGTTGAAAAAAGATAGAGAAAGAAATGCTTTACAAAACCTCGGTGAATAGCTGAGGTTTTTTGGTGTGCGCTGCAAGTGCCAAATGGTGAAGGAAATGAAGGAAAGGGAAACAATAGACGAGGTTCAAAAATGATGTAAAAAATAAGGATTCATACAATTTGTATAGAAAGATTACGGAAAAGTTCATACAATATCGCAATTGTTTCTTTTACAAAGGACATCGTATAATTAGTTTAAAGTTAGTTCTTATCATTGTTTGTGGATAAAATAAAGATATGAGTTTTCTGAAAAGAAAATAAGAAAGCTGCTTTCATGATGAATAAAAATGTTTGCGCTTACAATGAATCAGGAGTGATTATTCAATCTAATGGAATTGCAGGAATTGTGTAAACTCTGCAGTTCATACAAATAAAGCGTCTTTAGAAAAAAAGGGGGATGTGCTATGAATATAAAAGCTGCATCTTTGTTTGAAATGTTAATCTTATGGCGTAGACACTTACATGAACATCCGGAATTAAGCTTTGAAGAAACGGAGACAGCAAAGTTTGTTGCTGCTGAACTATTAAAGATAGAAAATATTTCGGTAGAAAGAAATATAGGAGGAAACGGTGTTGTAGCAACATTAACGACAGGAGAGGGGCCGACGATTGCGCTCAGAGCGGATATGGATGCATTGCCAATTCAAGAGAAGAACCATCATTCCTTTGTGTCTAAGCACGATGGCGTTATGCATGCATGTGGACACGATGCCCATACAGCAATGCTCTTAGGTGCTGTTCATATATTAGCGGAACAATTCCGGGAGGGACAATTAACCGGCACGGTGAAATTTATATTTCAGCCTGCAGAAGAAAGTACAGATAGACATGGACTTTCAGGTGCCCCATATATGATTCAAGCCGGAGCAATCCAAGATGTGGATGCAATTATTGCACTTCATGTTTGCCCGTGGCATCCAGTTGGCACCGTTCAAATGAATAACGGTTTTAGTATGGCAAATGTAGATGTATTTGAAGCGACCATCCGAGGATCAGGGGGACATGGCGGTTATCCGCATTTGGCTAGAGACCCATTATGGATGCTTGGTTTGGTTTTACAATCATTTTATGGAACAGTAGGAAGAAGGATTTCCCCCCTGGATGTTGTTGCTGCAAGCATTGGAAAAATAGAGGCTGGCAGCGTAAGCAATGTCATTCCTTCTGAAGTCAGCATAGAAGGGACATTGCGATCTTACACACCAGAAACGAGAGAAAAACTGGAAGCAGAAGTGAAAAATATTTTTAGGGTAGTGGAAACATTCGGTGGTTCTTTTGAATTTGAATTAAAAAAGGGAGAGCCTGCTTTAAATAATCATTTAAAAGTAAATACGCTGATTGAAGAAGCCATACGTGAATTATATCCAAATATAAAAATTCATTGGGGTCCTTTTGGAATGGGCGGAGAAGACTTTGGCTATATGACGGAACAAATACCGGGGGCAATGTTTTTTCTGGGATGTTCCTTAGAGGATGGTTTGAACCGAGACTTGCATACACCTATTTTTGATATGGATGAAAGATGCTTACCACTTGGCACAGACATTTTTGTGGCAACGGTCAATAAGTTCTTAAATCATATAGAATTACCTCAACCTTTAAAAAGACATTCTATGGAGAAAGGTGCGTGAGAACATGATGCTAACGGAAAAAAGAAAAAAGATGTTTCTCGGAGGAAGGTGGGTAGAAAAGGATGAAGTAATTCATGTTTATGATCCACAGGATAATGCAATTATTACTACCGTACCAAAAGCTTCTGAAGCGGACATACTCGCAGCCATTGAAGCAGCGGAGGAAGGTGTGAAAATTGCTGGAAATATGCCTGTCCACGAACGCATATCCATTATTAACAAAGCGGCAGACTATGTGGAAGAACATCGGGCTATTTTTGCAGAAACAATTGCTAGGGAAGGAAGTAAAACCATCACGGAAGCAAGAGGAGAAGTTGTTCGATGTATCAATACCCTCAGGCTGTCAGCGGAAGAAGCTAGAAGAATTATTGGGGAAACAATTTCATTTGACCAAATGCCTGGCCATGAGAATCGTGTCGGCTATTATTATCGTTTTCCCATTGGCATTATTGCCGCTATTACGCCATTTAATGATCCGCTTAATTTAGTGGCTCATAAGGTGGGACCTGCGATTGCGTCTGGGAATGCAATCATCGTAAAACCTGCATCGCTGACACCATTAAGTGGTCTTTTATTGGCTGAAGCATTTGAAGCTGCTGGTTTACCGGAGAAAGTACTTTCTGTCGTAACGGGCAGCGGCAGGGAAATCGGCGATATCCTCGTTACGCATCCTTCTATTCGCATGGTGTCTTTTACTGGTGGAATGGAAACGGGAGAGAAAATTGCTAAAAAAGCTGGACTAAAAAAATTGAGTATGGAATTAGGATCTAATTCCCCCGCCATTGTTCTACAAGATGCAAATATAGATGATGCAGTAAGCAGTTGCGTGGCCGGAGCTTTTGGAGCAGTTGGTCAAAATTGTATCGGAGTTCAAAGAATATTTATTGAAACTTCTCAATTTAATGAATTTGTTCGTAAATTTGTGAAGGAGACCAAGAAATATAAAACAGGTAATAAAAAAGATGAAACAACAGATATGGGGCCATTGATTTCAAAAAGAGAAGCTATTCGTGTTGAGGAGTGGGTTAATGAGGCACTGGAGGAAAATGCCATTTTACTCACTGGCGGAAAGAGGGACGATGCATTTTATACCCCGACTGTATTAATGAACGTAGCGGCAGATGCAAGAATTGCAACGGAAGAGATTTTTGGTCCAGTAGTGCTTCTTTTTGAAGTGGAAAATTTAACGGAAGCAATTGAAAAAGCGAATCAAGTAAACTATGGGTTGCAAGCAGGCATTTTCACAAAAGATATTAATCTCGCTTTTCAAGCCATTCAACAATTGGAAGTAGGAGGCATCATGGTTAATGATAGCAGTGATTATCGAATAGACAGCATGCCTTTTGGCGGCGTGAAAGGATCCGGTTTAGGACGTGAAGGGGTAATATATACGATTCAAGAAATGACAGAACCCAAAGTAGTTCATTTTAATTTAGGGTGAATGTTTGTATTACTTGAAAACGTGATTTGCAGAATAACCAATTATAAACTGGATTAAAGTGAAATGTGCTGGATTATTTGGAGAAAATATCTTTGTTCATTATATAGATTAGATAGTAAGATAAAATGTTTCCAAGGAGGAATTTAAAATGAAACAAATGATAAAAAAGAATCAATTAAAAGAAGAATTGACGGAACTGGATAAAAAGCATTTTATTCATCCCACATCTAACATGAAACAGTTGCAGGAGGAAGGACCGTCCTTTATTTTTACGGAGGGGGATGGCATTTATTTAAAAGATATGGAAGGCAGAACACTCATGGATAGTTTATCATCCCTATGGAATGTAAACATTGGGCATGGCAGAAAGGAACTTGGCGAGGCTGCGAAAGCACAGATGGAAAAATTGGCGTTTACATCGACTTTCAGCAACTGGAGTCATGAGCCGGCAATTCGACTTGCAGCCGAGGTTGCCAAATGGACGCCAGGGGACTTAAATGCAACGTTTTTTACATCTGGCGGGTCGGAAGCAAATGATACGGCCTTTAAAACAGTACGTCATTATTGGAAACTAAAAGGGCATCCTGAAAAGAAAAAAATTATATCTAGAAAGAAATCGTATCATGGAGTGGCGATGGGCTCCACAAGTGCTACCGGAATCCCGGAGTTTCATACATTTACAGAATCGATTGCTCCTGATTTTTATTATGTAGACAGTACAATCGAATCTTTAAAAGAGCTAATTGAAAAAGAAGGAGCAGATTCCATTGCTGCGTTTATCTCTGAACCAGTTCAAGGATCAGGCGGCGTTAATTTACCAAGCGAAGGATATTTTGAAGAAGTTCGTAAAATCTGTGATAAACATCATATTTTGCTTATTTCTGATGAAGTCATTTGTGGGTTTGGCCGAACAGGAACACATTTCGGGATGGAGAATTTCGGAATTATACCGGATATTATTACAATGGCTAAAGGAGTAACAAGTGGGTATGCTCCGCTTGGCGGAATGATTATTTCCGAGAAATTGCATCAAGAAATTTATGAAAAGGCAGAGGGGAACTTCTGGCATGGATACACTTACAGCGGTCATCCAACAGCTGCTGCAGTAGCATTAAAAAACTTGGAGATTATAAAAAATGAAAACTTAATTGATAACGTAAATAGAATGGGAGAAGAAATGTTAAAAGGGTTCAAATGGATCCAGGAACAAAATAAGCAAGTGATTGATGTTAGAGGAATTGGTTTATTAGGTGCCATTAGTATAGACAGAAAATCGGCGGATGTGGCTCCAGTTGGACCTAAAGTCGTTGCAGAAGCATTAAAAAGAGGTTTAATTTGCCGCTCGGTCGTATATGATGGGCAAGATACGTTGGCGTTTGCTCCGCCATTTGTCATCAATAAAAAACAAATGGATGAGATGATTACCATTGTTGATGAATCTATTCGGGCCGTGAATTAGAATGAAAAACACAGGTGGAGTTCACTTATTCTCCCCTGTTTTTTCTCATATAGAATAACATTTTCTAATGAACTATTTTAATAGGTGACTATTTTTATAATGTAAGGTATAATTTTCCTCAATCATATTTTACTTTATACGTGATGTGAAGTGTAGTAATTCTAAATTAAAAGATGGGAGAGCGTATATCATTGGATGCCGCCCCTTATGGCTGGAGAGCTAAAATAGGATTAATTTACATTGCTTCCGCTTACGCTATGGAAGTAGAGTTTAACCAGATGGCGCCGCCAGGAGTAACAACCCACACGACAAGAATAGCTTTATGCGAGCAGCCAGAGCAATTTACTGTCAGCGATTTGTCAAAACTTGGAAAAGACGCCCTAGCAGCAACGAAACTGCTTGCCCAAGCTCCGTTAAGCTCCATTGCTTTTGGATGTACGAGTGGAAGCTTTATAAATGGTTTTGCGTATGACAAAGCATTTATCAACCAGATGGAAGCAGTTGCTAATATTCCGTGTACAACGACAGCAAATGCAGCTCTAGAAGCACTTCAATCGCTTCATATCAAAAAAGTAGCCATTGCGACACCTTATGAAAAAGATGTCAATGACATGGCATATCAGTATTTTACGGATGGTAACTTGCAGATCACCAACATGACAGGCTTAAATATAACGAATGATTACCAAATCTCAACATTAGATACCAATGCAATTTATCAGATGGCTATGAACGTAGATACGGAGGATGCAGAAGCAGTATTTCTTTCCTGTACCGGTCTTTCGGCAGCGAATATCATTCGTGTGTTAGAAGAAGATCTTCAAAAACCTGTAATTACTTCAAATCAAGCGACCTTTTGGTATGCATTAAAACTAAGTAGCGTAAATGCAAAGATAAAGAATTATGGGAAGCTGTTTGAAAGCTAAATAATGAATACTATTTTGTAAACGCATTCAAAAAAGAGGGGGCATGTTGATGCAAACTTTACGAAAGATGGATGAAATTTGGGAGAAGATAGAAGCTGGGATTTTAAGTATTACAATCATTTCCATTAGTTTGATGTTAGTAGGTAATACAATAAGCCGTTATTTTTTTAGTAAAAGCTGGCCATTCACGGAAGAATTGGGGAAGATGGGAATTATTATACTTACATTTATGGGACTTGGTTATGCTGCGCGGAAAGGGATGCATATAGAGATGTCCGGGTTTTATGATTTAATGTCTGAAAAGGCACGAAGAATTTTGGGAATATTCATTAATTTGATATCTGCTCTTGTATTGGTTTTTTGCACGTATTTAGGTATGAAGTATATTCAACATTTATATACATTGGGTCAAGTATCGACTATTTTAAGAATCCCCTTGTATCTTACGATGATGTTTGTTCCAATTGGTTTCTTTTTAGCAAGTATCCGTTATTTTGTTAATTTTGGGAAACGGATGAAAGAAAATGTTCAGGATAGTGTATAACGAAGAGATGCTGAAATACTTTTGAAAAGGAACAAAACGGAGAACGGGGGTGTAGAGAACCATGTGGCTAATTATCATCTTATTATTTATTATGTTATTTTTAAATTTTCCCATTATGATTGTCCTGCTCGTGCCTGCTTTATTATTAATGCTGTTTTTTACGCCGAATATAGATATGGCTATGTTTGGTCAGGTGATGACAAGCAGTATTGAATCGTATGTATTACTGGCTATACCAATGTTTATATTTGCAGCAGATATCCTTGTTGAAGGTAAAACAGCGAATCGATTATTAGATTTTGTTAAAGATATGTTTGGACATATCCGTGGAGGAACGGGCATTGTTGCAGCAGCAACAAGTACGATGTTCGGGTCCGTATCTGGTTCTTCACAGGCCACGATTGCTGCAATTGGAAAGCCAATGCGAAGAAGAGCTTTAGAATATGGATATAAAGATTCGCATATCACGGGTTTAATTATTAACTCCGCGGGCATTGCAATTTTAATACCGCCAAGTATCGTAATGATTTATTATGGAATGCTCACAGGAACATCGGTAGGTGATTTGTTTATCGCCGGAATTATTCCGGGTTTAATCATATTTTTAAGTTTTTCTTTATGGGAGTTCTTTATTGCCATAAAGAAGGATATCCCGGTTGAGCCTAAAGCATCTTGGAGACAGCGCTGGTCTTCTTTTAAAAGCGCCATTTTAACGTTTGGGTTTCCAATATTAATTTTGGGAGGAATTTATACCGGGATGTTTAGCCCGACAGAAGCGGCTGCGTTTTCCGTGCTTTATGCAGCTCTTTTAGAACTTGTCATTTACCGGTCTATTCAATTGAAAGATATATACCGAATTGCCATATCAACTGGAATAGTAACGAGTATTGTATTTATTTTACTAGCAGTTGGCGGCGTTTTTTCTTGGATTATTTCTTATTTAAGAGTTCCACAAAGTTTAACAGAAACTGTATTGAGCTCCAACCCTTCACAACTGGAAATACTTCTTATTATGTCATTGTTTTTCTTAGTATCTTGTATGTTTGTCGATTCATTGGTAGCCATTGCCATACTGACACCTATCTTTTTTCCAATTGCTGTAACGGCAGGGATTCCCCCTGTAGCAATTGGAATCCTTATTACGATGCAAGCAACACTTGGCACTGTTACACCTCCATTCGGGGTTAATATATTTACCGCTTGTGCTATCTTCAAAAAACCTTATTTAGAAGTAGTAAAAGGCGTCATTCCATACATTATTATTTTTATGGTGATCAACATATTGCTGATTTGTTTTCCGGAAATTATTATGATTTATCAAAATATTTTAGGCTTATCGGAAGGAGGTTCATGATTACCTTATTTACATATGGTGATGTTTTTTGAGAGGTATCTCAGTTTTGATGATAAAAGGAATATGTCAAAGGGAGGGGAAGTAATTTGGGTAGGAAAAAGAGATTCTATTTGCTTTTTTTCATCGTTATAACGTTTAGCATTTTAGCAGCATGCAACAAGGACGGAATGCGTAGTGAAGCAAGTTCGGGCGGTGAAGAAATAACATTAAAATTTGCTCATGAAGAAGGTCAAGGAGATGTGCAGGACCTATATGCCAATAAATTTAAAGAAGTTATCGAGGAAAAAACAAATGGAAGAATAAAAGTGGATGTTTATACAGGAGGGACACTTGGAACGAGTATCGATATCTTACATTCTTTACAAACTGGCGCGATAGATCTAGCGATTACATCCCCCGGATTCTCTGGAGATGTGATACCTGAATCTCAAATTATGTCCATACCATTTTTATTTTCTGATAACTTAGAGGTCAATAAAAAAGTATTGAAGGAAAGTGAAGCATTAAATGGTTTACTCGCTAATAAATATGAAGAAATCGGCATCATCCCTTTTCATTTCTGGCTGGAAGGCTTTATGTATTGGTCAGCTAATCAAGAAATTACTGCTCCTGATGACATGAATGGAGTTAAGATGAGAACCATGCCGACAAACTTAATCATAAAGTCATATGAACTTATGGGAGCAACAGCGACAACAACGGATTCTGGTGAAATTTATACAATGCTGCAAACAAATGGTATAGACGGACAAGAAAATCCGCTGTTTTATATTGTCAACGGTAATTTCCTGGAAGTGCAAGATTATTTAATGGACACGAAACATCATATTTATACAACGGCAACCGTTACGAATCAAGCATTTTTTGAAGGTTTACCCGAAAAAGATCAACAGGATATTCAGGAAGCAATCAATGAAGTGAACGATTGGTCCTTTGATATGCAGGATGAGGAGGCAGAAAAAGCGCTTGAAATAGCCGAGGAAGATGATATAGAAATTATAGAGCTGCCATCTGAACAAAGAGAAGCATTTAAAGAGGTATCATTGCCGATTCGTAAGGCATATAAGGAAGAAAGTGATGACGCGAAAGAAATGATTGAATTACTTGAGAAAGAAATAAAAGAAGCTGAGACGGAGTTGGCAGAATAAATCTGTATTGAAACATAAGCGAAAATTATATTTTTTTCACACTTTGATAAGGAGTCTAATCTCATTGACTACACCATTTGAATTGGGCTTCTTTTTTCATGATTTGATTTTGTTTTTAGTACTTCTGTGAAATAGAAAATGGTTAAAATCTTAATTTGAATGTTAGAAGGGACTGATAATATGTTAAACTTTGCGAAAAGAGAATATCAAACAAGATTGAAAAAAACAAAACAAAGCATGGAAAAGCAGGGAATAAATGTTTTGTTAATCACAGACCCGGCGAATATTAGTTATTTGACTGGGTTTAATGCATGGTCATTTTATGTACATCAATTGCTAATCATTATAGATCAAGAAAAAGAACCTATTTGGGCGGGGCGGGGAATTGATGCCAGTGCGGCCAAAATCACTACTTGGTTAAGTGAGGATAATATTCTCCCCTATTCAGATGATCATGTTCAATCTACAGAAAAACATCCAATGGACTTTGTCGCCGGTATTTTAAAAGAAAAAGGCCAATCCAATAAGACGATTGCAGCCGAATTTGATGCATATTATTTTACTGCCAGAAATTATATCCAACTTACGCAGCAACTTCCTAATGCTACCTTTGTAGACGGAACAACACTTGTGAATTGGATTCGAATTATTAAGTCTGAACAAGAAATAGAGTATATTAAGCGAGCTGCGACCATTGTGACAGAGACAATGTACAAAGGAATTGAGCGAATTAAAGCCGGCGTGAGAGAATGTGATGTCGTGGCAGATATTTTCCATAAACAAATTTCAGGGACAGAAGAATTTGGAGGGGATTATACATCGATTGTTCCGTTATTACCTTCAGGCGAAAAAACATCTGCATGCCACTTAACGTGGACAGATGAAGTTTATAAAGAGGGAGACCCTGTTGTTTTAGAACTGGCCGGATGTCATAAACGTTACCATTCTCCACTTGCAAGAACTTTAGTAATAGGTAAACCGACTTCCGAAATGGAAGAATTAGCAGATGTAACGATAGAAGGTATAGAAGCGGCGCTTGATGTTATTAAACCTGGAGTTACATGTGAAGAAGTAGAACTGGCATGGAAAAGGTCGATTGAAAAAAGAGGGTTTGAAAAAGAGTCACGACTGGGCTATTCCACCGGATTAAATTATCCGCCTGATTGGGGAGAGCACACGGCAAGTCTGAGATCTGGAGATCAAACGGTGTTACAACCAAACATGGTCTTTCATATGATTCCTGGAATTTGGATGGATACTTACGGTATAGAGATAAGTGAAACATTTCGTGTTACTGAAAATGGGGTAGAGGTGCTTGCAAATGTGGATCGCAAGTTATTTATTAATTAATAGGCAGCATTTTCTCTATTGAAATGATAAATTTTAACTGCAAGATATAAGTAAAGAGATCTTGAGCGTACTTTACCTATTCTTCAATAATAAGAAGATTTTTAACGAACAAAAAAGCTTGCTAAGATGTTTTAGCGAGCTTTTTACATGTATGTATTGATTAATTAAGCCAACAATGGTAAAATATAAAAGTTGAAGAGATGATTAACGATATAAATATATGCATTATAATTATACACTTTAATAAAAGGTTTGTCAATATATTTTTTTGATTTAGGGAGGAAGTTGATGGATAAGCAAAGCAATAGTCATGAATTTGAATATCAACGGCTGGAAAAGGTTTTAAAAATTATAGATAATAAACAAAGTGCTTTGAAGGAACAATCCTCCAAGGTGAAAGAAGATGTCGTTGAATTACGTAAAACATTCTGGGATGATATTACGGTTAATATGGATGAGATGGACGATATTATTGAGACACAGGAAAGTATTAAGCAGCAATCCAATATTCTTGCACAAAAGGAACGTCATTATGGAAAGAATTATCAGCGCATGAAACAATTGGAGCGGTTAAAAAACCAGCCTTATTTCGGAAGAGTTGACTTCCAGGAGGAAGGCAGTGAAGATATCGAAAAAATTTATATTGGAACCTCCTCTTTAATGGATGAAGGGGATAAAGACTTTCTGATTTATGATTGGCGTGCTCCGATATCGAGTATATATTATGATTATGCCCCCGGTCCGGTGGAATATCGGACAGAGGAAGAAACGGTTCAAGGTGAGATGAGCTTGAAACGGCAATATATGATTCGCAATGGAAAGATGAAAGGAATTTTTGACACGTCGGTTACTATTATTGATGAGATGTTGCAGGAGAGTCTAAGCGAGGCTGCTGATACGCAAATGAAATCGATTGTGTCGACGATTCAGCAGGAGCAAAATGCAGTTATCCGCCATCGCGGCAGCAAAGTGCTTGTTGTGCAAGGAGCAGCGGGAAGCGGAAAAACATCAGCGGCATTACAGCGAATCGCTTATTTGCTCTATCATCATCGGACGAATTTAACGGCGAATCAGGTATTATTATTATCGCCGAATGATTTATTTTCAAGTTACGTATCCAATGTTCTGCCGGAATTGGGAGAAGAGCCTGTGAATCAGCAAACGTTCCATCAATTTGTGGTAAACAGCACGGACAATGCCTTGCATGTAGATAGCCCATTTGAACAGATCGAAAAATTGATGCGTTTAGAGGAAAAAGAGCAGGAGAAACAGATGGAAGTCATTCAGCATTTCTCTAGTGTGGCTTTTATGGATGATATCAAGCGGCAGTTAGAAAAATTAAATCAATCCAATCTTACTTTCCGTTCCATCCGTTTTCGGAATGAACTGCTTATCGATAAGACAGAGATTGAGGATTATTTTGCATCGTTGGAAAAAGACATGCGGCTTCCGAATAAAATGGAACAGGTCAGAAAGTGGCTTCTGCAGCGAGTCCGTGCGTTTCAGAAAGAAGAAATGGAAAAAGACTGGGTTCTCGATCAGATGCAGCTGTTAAGCAAAGATGATTATGCGAAAGCTTATCATGAAACGGAACAAGAAGAGGGAGAAAGCAGTATTCAGGATGAAGAAAAGGTGTTGAGAGAGAAAATTATCCGCAAAGCATTTGCACCTTTGCAAAACATGATACGTCAAAATCGTTTTGTCAATACATTTAAAATGTTTATGGATTTGATAGCAGAATTGAATGGCAATGGGGCTGTTCAGGAGTATAAGGTGGACGCCATTAAACTGCTCCGGAAAAAACAGCTTCCATGGGAACTGGCTACAGCTTATAACTTTTTTAAAGGGGAAATAACAGGGCATGAAGTGACTCGACCTGTCCATTTAATTGTCATAGATGAGGCACAGGATTATACGCCTTTTCAATTTGCATATTTAAGATACCTTTATCCTTATGCCAGCTTTACCTTGCTTGGGGATGTGAATCAGGCCATTTATTCTTATGCGTCCGAAGAGAACCCGATTCAAGAAGATATTTCATTAGAGGAGAGCGTTGAACGGATTGAATTAACGAAAAGCTATCGTTCCACGAAGCCGATTGTTGATTTCGCGTCTTATTTTTCACCAATCGATCAACCGATAGAAGCCTTTGAACGCAGTGGTCCGCTTCCGGAGGTTGTTCGCCTGACCAAATCTATCTCTGAAAAAGATGCCTTGCTTCATAAAATAGAGGAGAAGCAGCAGGCGGGGCATGAAACCATTGCTATTATAGCGAAAACAGCAGATGCCTGCCGTAAGATATATCAGCAGCTGCATAAAGAGATAGATGTCAAACAGATTAATGAAGATACCAAAACGTATCAAAAAGGCGTTGTCATTGTTCCGGTTTATTTGGCGAAAGGCATTGAATTTGATGCGGTGATTCTTGCGGATGCTTCCAGCGAGGTGTATTGGCATCCGGCTGATAAATACCTGCTTTATACAGCTTGTACCCGGGCAATGCACGATTTAACTGTGCTTTATACAGAGGAAATGTCGCCTTTCTTAAAAGATGTTCCTAAAGAAAAATATCGTTATACGACGATTGTAGAACGGCAAGAGGAAGAGAGCTAAAAAAGGAATCAATGATTCGTTCGGAGTAAATCTTGCAGCATGGTGCGTTATGTATAAAAAATGGGAGGCTGGACTTGTTTTGATCCAGCCTTCCATTTTTTTATTGAAAATCATTCGTTTCAAACAGGTCAATCAGTTCAACATCCGGATTTTTGTCCTTGAACCAGTTTTTTGCAAATTCATTGCGGAAAAGCACAAGCGGCTGATCATACCGGTCGCGGGCCAACAAGTTTCCGGAATCAAATAAGGAAGGGTCTGCCTGTTCCGGCTTCAGCCATCTAGGTACACGTTCTCCGATTGGTTCCATTGTCACCTCGGCGTTGTACTCATTCTCCATGCGGTATGTGAAAACCTGATATTGTAGTTCTCCGACAGCACCTAAAATAAAGGAATCTGTTAAATAATCCCGGAACAGCTGAATCGCGCCTTCCTGGACAAGCTGTTCAATCCCTTTACGAAATTGCTTGGACTTCAAGGCATTTTTCGCCATTACTTTTTTGAAGATTTCCGGCGGGAACTGCGGTAATTCATCAAATTCAAATTTTTCTTTACCGGTAAGCAGAGTATCCCCGATTTGATAAGCATTTGGATCATAAATCCCGATAATATCACCGGCATAAGCTTCTTCAAGCGTGTCCCTGGAAGAGGCAATCATTTGCTGCGATTGCGCCAGCTTTAATTCTTTCCCGGTCCGGGCCAAGGTCACGTTCATGCCGCGGGTGAATTTTCCCGAACAAACTCGTAAAAAGGCAATCCGGTCACGGTGCGCCGGGTTCATATTGGCCTGAATTTTAAAGATAAAACCAGAAAAATTTTCTTCTTCCGGCTTCACTGCACCTTTCGTCGACTTACGCGGTGTCGGGTTTGGCGCTAAGCGGATAAAAGAATCAAAAAAGGTTTGCACACCGAAAGGAGAAAGGGCGCTACCGAAGAACACAGGCGTTAATTCGCCATTTGAAATAGCTTCTTCGGAATACGTATTGCCAGCTTCCGCAACTAAATCCAGCTCATTCAACGCATCTTGATAGGTTGCGTTTTCCGTTAATTCCGGGTGATTTTCTAGTTCTGTATAAGGGATATAGCTTTCTTCTTCTCCTGGATGATGCTGTACAAATTGCTCATTTTCGCGGTCGAAAATGCCGAGGAAGCCTTTCCCCATTCCTGCAGGCCAGTTCATAGGGTACGTATCGATCTCCAATACTTCTTCCAGTTCTTCCAATAGAGCAAGCGGCTCTTTTCCTTCACGGTCCAGTTTATTCATAAACGTAAAGATAGGAATGCCGCGCATACGACAAACTTTGAACAGCTTGATCGTTTGTGCTTCAATCCCTTTCGTGGAATCAATAATCATCACAACACTGTCTACAGCGGTCAAGGTCCGATACGTATCCTCACTGAAATCTTCGTGCCCTGGCGTATCTAAAATATTGATATGAAATCCTTCATATTGAAAGTTCATCACACTCGATGTCACGGAAATACCGCGCTGCTTCTCGATTTCCATCCAGTCGGATGTGGCGAATTTGCCGGATTTTTTTCCTTTTACGGTTCCGGCAGAACGAATGAGATTACCATATAATAGTAACTTTTCCGTCATGGTTGTTTTCCCGGCATCGGGGTGCGAGATAATTGCAAATGTTTTTCTTTTCTGTACTTCTTCTTGAGTTGACATAAGGAAATCCTTTCTATTTATAGTAACTGATCCATGATGAACAGATATACAACACGTTTATCCAGGAATCAGAAGCTATATTTAAAATCTGCATTTGTTTATTAGATGTTCATGCTTTCTTGCTTTATAATAAACACAGATATATGATACTACAAATGAACCTCTTTCGTGAAATGAAAATGGTGCATAAGCTTGAAGAAAACAATAGCAGTCTGAGAAATGAGAAAAAAGGTCGTGCAAATGATGGTATGGATATCCAGACAGGAAATGAAAGAACGATGCGGTGAATTATCGTATAAATATGGAAAGCGATTGTGGAAAAAAGGAAATGTGCAGTTCACTTTTCTAGACCAGCAGATTATTGGAACAGTGATGTCGACAGATACGTTTCATATTACGCTGACATATCGGAATAATAAAATAGAAAATGCGGTTTGCAGCTGTCCGAAACTGGGCTCGTATACATTGGATTGTCAGCATATTGCTGCTGTTTTAATCGGTATCCATGAAACTGGGGAACCGGAAGCAGGCAACCAGGCGTTAACGGGAAAATCAGACTGCATATTCCAGCATCGCGGTTACTTTGAAACAAGGAAGAGCATTCCGGTTCAATTTTACCTGCACATACCAGCAGAACAGGAACAGAAAGCAATGCAGATGGCTGTAGAAATAAACGGTACATGGATAGATGATATCGCTCAGTTTTTGGAAGCATGGAAGCATGGTACAAACTTTTCGGTTAAGGATGAGATTTATGATGCAGCTGCCTGTTATTTTGAAGATGACATCAGCCAAGTGTTAGGGCAGCTGCATTATATTTATGAGGATCAGCAAATAATTGGGGTAGATGTCACAGAACATCCAAGCTGGCTCCCTGTCCCGGCAACAGCTTGGGAACGCATGGAAAAATGGCTGTCCGCAAGCGCGTTCGTTTCGCTCTATATGGACACATCTGCGTATCATAAGCAGCCATTACACTTTTATGACGCACTGCCATCCTTTTCGTTTCATATCGATCAATCCGGAACTTCCTATTCGATTACCTTTCAAGAGAGGAACGATACGACTTTCTTGATCCGCTATCAATTGATTTACCAGAATGGATCACTTTATTTACTGACTGACGAAGAAAAACAGCTGATCGAGTTATGTGCACAATTATGGAAAGGTCAAGCACAGGCAATTGATATCAGCAGGGAACAGATGGTGTCGATTTCCGCCCTTTTAGAACGGGTTGGTAAAGTGGAAGATACCACAGGGATGCTAAAAGAATTGCACCAGCCGCTTGAAACAAGTATTTATATCGACCGGGTGCATAATCGGCTTTTAGCTGGGGTCGAATTTCAATATGGTGATAAAAAGCTGAACCCATTTGAAAAAACAACGATGGTCCGCAGGGATCGAGAGCAGGAAGCGGAAATCATTGCTTTTCTCGAACGATGCGGTTTTGTCAATGATGAGGGCAGTTTTATTCTGCAAAATGAGCAGTTGGAATATGATTTTTTATATCATTATTTACCTGAATTGTACAAAATAGCAGCTGTTTTTGTGACCAATGCGGTGCGTAACCAGATTAGCAAGAAACGGTTTCAGCCGACAATCCGGGTGAAGCATGAGCGGGATCGAACGAATTGGCTTTCCTTTTCCTTTCAGATGAAAGGCTTCTGGGAAGAGGAAGTTCGGCAGATTTTGGATGCTATCGAAGAAAAAAGGCCATATTATCGTTTGAAGGACGGATCTTTTCTTACGTTAGAAACAGAAGAAATCAAGGAATTAGAAAAGGACCTCCTCACTATTCCCATGACGCCTTCTGAAATGCTGGAGGAAATGGAATTACCGCTAAAAGAGGGACTGTCTTTTGCCTACCGGATAGAGGAGAACGGTTATTTGGCAGAAGAAACAACTGTTAAAGAAATGATGTATGAAATACAAATGCCGGCAAAGGATAAATACCCAATTGCAGCAGAGATGGAGACCGTGTTAAAACCGTATCAGCAGGATGGCGTCCGCTGGATGCTGGCGGTGGCTGAAGCGGGTCTTGGCGGTGTGCTGGCAGATGAAATGGGACTTGGCAAAACGGTGCAGGCGATTGCTTTTTGTATGACGAAATACGAGCAACAAGAACAAGCGGAGGAAAAAAAGCCGGTGCTTGTTGTCTGTCCGACGTCTCTGTGCCACCAATGGAAGCAGGAGTGGGAAATGTTTGCGCCGTCCTTTTCTGTCGGCATCATGGAAGGAACCGTGAAGGAAAGGAATCAGAAAAAGAAAGCATGGCAGACATATGATGTATGGATTATTTCTTACGGTATTTTGAAAAATGAAATTGACTGGCTGAAGAAACATGTTACCTTGCAAACAATTATTTTTGATGAGGCGCAGTATTTTAAAAATCCGGCGACGCAGATTTTTCGTACGGTGAAAAAATTACAAGCGACGTTTCGATTTGCTTTAACTGGAACGCCTTTAGAAAATAAAATAGAGGATGTATGGTCGGTTTTTCATGTTGTTTTTCCGGAATTACTGGGCGGTTTGAAGGATTTTGCCTGGCTGACGAATAATCAGGTGCTGCGAAGAATTCACCCATTTATGCTGCGAAGAGAGAAAAAAGATGTACTGCAGGATATGCCGGTGAAAACGGAATATCTGGAACGGGTGCCGTTAACGGAAGAACAAAAACAAATCTATATGTCCTATTTGTCTAAATTAAAGCATCCGAAATGGAAACACCTGGATCAAGATACTGTTCGGAAAAACCGGATCCGGATACTGGCAGGACTGACAAGATTAAGGCAAATCTGTTGTGATCCGGGGTTATTTGTCCGGGATTATGAGGGAGAATCAGCCAAACGCAAGCGATTAATGGAAATTGTTAAGGACGCGAAACGTTCTGGAAAGCGGATGTTGATTTTTTCCCAGTTTACGCAAATGCTCCAGCGTATCGGTGATGCATTAAGAATAGAAGATATTTCTTATTTTTATTTGGACGGTCAGACTCCTCCAGAGGAACGCTTGCAAATCTGTCGGGCGTTTAATCAGGGCAAGAATGATATATGTCTTATTTCTCTGAAGGCAGGCGGAACCGGATTGAATTTAGTCGGCGCCGATACGGTTGTTTTATATGATACATGGTGGAATCCGGCTGTAGAGGACCAGGCGATTGACCGGGCTCACCGGATTGGCCAGACAGATGACGTAACAGTGATTCGGTTGCTGGCAGAAGGAACCATTGAAGATAAAATGTATGAACTTCAGCAGAAAAAAAGACAACTGATCGAACAGATGATACAAACCAAAGATATGTGGAATAATCAGCTGACAGATGAAGATGTAGCGCACCTACTGCAGGAAGCGCTGGAATAAATTATTTGCTGCATAGGAGGGGGTATTTGATTCAATGTTATCAGGTTAATATGACCGCTACGGGAAAACACTACGCTTTCCATGGGGACGGCTTCAGCTAACTTGAAAAGAAACCCGCTTTTCAAGTGGATTTTCAGCTCGCCCTGCGATGCACACGAGGTGCAAGTGCAAGCGTTGTGACAGGAGTCTCCGTGTATTCCCTTCGCTAGATAGTTTTATTGCTATACATTGATATCGAAAATACTTTTTTAAAATTCATTAACCTGACAACATTGATGTTTGATCTCCTCCTGTGCATTACAGGCTTGACGTTTCGGTGAATACATGATTATGTTTAAGAAGAAAGATAATATTTTACTTGCATACAAGGGAGGCTGCTTTTTATGGTGACATCAAAAGAAATGATGGAGCTTACTTCTGCTTATGGCGCAGATAATTACTATCCATTACCGGTTGTTGTTTCAGAAGCGGAGGGTGTTTGGGTGAAAGATCCTGAAGGAAATGAATACATGGATATGCTAAGTGCTTATTCCGCTGTCAATCAGGGACACCGTCATCCAAAAATCATTCAGGCGTTGAAAGATCAAGCGGATAAAGTCACACTTACTTCAAGAGCTTTTCATAATGAACAATTAGGCCCTTGGACAGAGCGCCTTGCCAAATTAACGAAAAAAGATAAAGTATTGCCGATGAATACGGGCGTTGAAGCAGTTGAAACCGCGATAAAAGCTTCCCGCAGATGGGCGTATGAGAAAAAAGAAATTGATGGCAACCAGGCGGAGATAATCGCTTGCAAAGGTAATTTTCATGGCCGAACAATGAATGCGATTTCACTATCGGATGATCCGGATGCAACCACTAATTATGGTCCATTTGTTCCTGGTATTTATAAAATCAATTACGGTGATATTCAAGCATTAAAAGAAACCATCACGCCAAATACAGCCGCAGTTATTATCGAACCTATCCAAGGAGAAGCGGGGATTCTTATTCCGCCGGATGGTTATCTGCAGGAAGTCCGTAAACTATGTGATGAAGAAAACATCTTATTTATTGCCGATGAGGTACAGACCGGATTGGGACGTACAGGGAAGATGTTTGCCTGTGATTGGGAAAATGTGGAGCCGGATATCTATGTGTTAGGAAAAGCGTTGGGCGGAGGAGTCATGCCCATTTCTGCTATTGCTGCGAATAAAGAGATCATGGATGTATTTACTCCTGGCTCCCATGGGTCAACATTTGGAGGAAATCCGCTGGCTTGTGCTGTTTCTATGGCTGCATTAGATGTGATGGAAGAAGAAGAACTTGCAGATAAATCCCTTGAACTAGGTGAGTACTTTGCAATCGAACTGTCTGCTATCGATCATCCTGATTTAAAAGAAGTCCGATCCAGAGGATTATTTATCGGTGTAGAATTTCATAAACCTGTTCGTACGATATGTGAAGCATTGAAGGAAAACGGTGTTCTCTGCAAAGAAACACATGAAACCACTATCCGATTTGCACCACCATTAGTTATAAAAAAAGCAGAGCTGGATTGGGCATTGGATAAAATTAGAAAAGTAATCCAAGAAAGCTAAAAAAATATGGCCCTGATGAAGCATCATTGGGGCTTTAACTATGCTGACAACCTCCTTTTCCATCATCCATCAAGAATCCCAAACAGTGCCAGTATGATTAAATGGGCTGAAGCAAAGGATAAGGTATGAGGAGGTGAGAAGCAATGAAAACTTTACACACGATTGCAGTTACTTTACTGATTATCGGTGCGATTAACTGGGGACTGATTGGCTTTTTCCAATTCGATCTAGTGGCAGCTATTTTTGGCGGGCAAAACGCAATCCTTTCTCGAATTATTTATGGACTTGTAGGGCTCAGTGCGATTTATTACCTTACCACATTATTCTCCGGAATCGGAGAACCAATCGAGGATACAGACAATTTGCGACCAGGCTTCCAAACAGAATTTAGTGAGGAACATGGTATTGAAGAGGAAATTGAAGATAGATCGTAAATGAAAACAAGGTTGATTTTTCCTTACGGGTTATATGAAACAGTCTGAACCCGGGAAATACAAACGGCATTTCTGCGGGGAGGGGAAGTCCCCTTAGAAATGCCGTTTTTACATAACGGGAAGTGAAGCATTCCCGCTTAATGAAGTTTTCCTTTATTTAAACAGTCATTTTTTCTAAATCTGCTTTGGTCTCCACAAATTGTTTACGTTCCTGAGGTGTAGGGAGGCGGCAACTTTGTTTTTTACCGAACCATTTATGCCTGTTGCGTGCTACAAAATCGTAGAGCGTATCCCGGATTACATAAGGCAGAACTTTGCCGGCCGTCAGTATTTTCCAAGGTAACGGCAACTTTTGCAACACGTTTAAAGCGGCATCCGATTTCAAGCAAATTTTTTCGCCGTCAATAAACAGAACACTGTCGAGATCATCAGGAACACGGTATTTTTTTCTGATAAATTCTCCGGCTTCACTTTGCAGGGAAGTGAAAAGAAATTGATTTTCTTTATCTTTTTCCAAGATAAACTGTACGAAACTGTCACAAACATTACATTCTCCGTCAAATACAATAATTTTCACTGCAATCACCTCGAAAAGAATCCTTTATTATCATCATACAATTTCATTTTTTAGAGAACAAGTTATGCGTTTGAAGTATGTATGTACCGATGTCCAAACAGAAAGCACAAGTCCTTTCTGTGCAATCCGCATGGCGTGTGTGATATGATAATAGTTGTGCATTTTGAATGTACTGAAAGGGTAGAAATGTTTTGGAAGGTTTTCAACAGCAATTTATTATTTCGATAGGTATTATTTTACTTGGCTATGTTTTAAAAAGGATCAAGATTTTAAAGGAATCGGATGGACAGACCATTGCTAGAATTGTGTTTAATATCACTTTGCCGGCGCTGGTAATTGTGACGTTTGATCAGATGGAGATGACCTTATCACTGGTATCTCTGATTTTTATTGCTATATTATTCGGGTTTGCTTTCGCTGCCATTGGCTATTTTTCATTTCGAAATGCCGATCCGGGCGTGAAGGGAATGGCTATCATGCTGGTGCCTGGTGTTAATGTCGGTTTATTCGCCTTCCCGCTGGTCGAAGCAATCTGGGGGAGAGAAGGGATACAGCATTTTGGTATGTTCGATGTCGGTAATGCGGTAATCGTGTTCGGATTATGTTACTTTCTCGCCGGTTATTTCGCCAAAGGAACGTCAACATTTTATCTGCGTGAAGCAATTGGGCCGTTATTCCGATCCGTTCCGTTTTTAACGTATATGTTTGTTGTCGCATTAAATATATTTGATCTGCACTTGCCGGGATTAGTATTGGATACAGCAGAGATTATATCTGCAGCAAATATGCCTATGGCTTTGCTGCTGCTTGGTTTGTATTTGAATTTTTCGTTGGAAACATCATGGCTTCCGTTTATAGGGAAGTATCTGATGGTCAAATATGGAGCAGGCTTAATACTCGGATTCACGCTTTTTTGGCTGTTTTCCGATTACCCGATGCTTGCTAATACGGCGTTAATTGGTTTTATTCTTCCGTCTTCCACAACAGCTGTGGTATATGCTATCCGATACAAGTATCAAACGCAAATCGTTGGGACCATCGTCAATATCACCATTATTCTCAGTTTTATTTTGATTTGGGTGCTGGCCAGTTTTGTAGCGTACCATTAGGCTGTTATAAAGCCTTGACATCCAAGGTTTGTACAAAATCAACAAATGCCCGGACGATATTCATTTGTAAAGTGTCTTCTTGATAATACATCCAGGTTTGTCTTTTTAACGGATCGCCGTTTGCGTCTATAATGGGCTTAATAAATAATTCAGGATAAGGGCGTACTACCAGGTTAGCCACGATGGCGTAACCAAGCCCGTGAATAACCATTTCCTTACAGGTCTCTACCTGGTTGACGTGGATGGTAATATTCGGCTGTTCAATATAATTTTGGTGCCACCAGTCATCTACTAATATCCGCATATGCTCGTCTGTGAAATAGTCTACTCTTGGAAGCTGAGGGAGTTTTTCCCATGTGAAATCCCAAGGAGAGGCAACGCAGATGTCTTCTTCGTATAACAGCGCTTTCTTTTCTTTCCAGGCATAATTCCCTTTAATAAAGCTGATATGGACATCATGATTTAACAACCGGCGATGCATATCACTGCTCCATCCTGTCACTACTTGACATTCCACCTCCGGATATTTTTCCTTGAACAGCTGCAGAAGCTTCGGCATTTTATTGGCAGCAAAGAAATTTGAAACACCTACCCGCAATGTTCCTCTCACTTCATCGCGCATATTGTTGAGCTTTTCTTCCATATGCCGCTGTTCCTGCAGCATTCTTTTGGCATGTTTTGCTAATTCTTCTCCCTCTGGAGTAAATGTGATTCCCCGGCGTTTTCTTAATAGAATAGAAATACCGTAATGATTTTCGAGTTTTTGAATGCGTGCGGTTAAAGTGGGCTGCGATAAAAAAAGCCGATGGGCAGCCAATGTTACATTTTCCGTTTCATAAAGTGTAGAAAGCATTTTCCAATCTTGTAGATTCAAGGTTTTTCCTCCTGTATATGAGAAATAGAAAAAAACTATCGCTATTTATTAAAATTATATATTTTTCTAATTTTCAATGCAAGGTTATACTGAATATAGGAATACCGTTCATCGTGATTTTATTTGGTTACCAATTGGATAATCATAACTGTATTTTTAAAAATCAAATGACTGCGCTTTCATTTTAAAGGGGGAGATAGGATGCATACTCGTAAAGATTTTGTTCCTGGGTTAGATGGTGTGGTTGCGGCTGAAACATCCATATCATTTTTAGATGTTGAAAAAGAGAAAATTATTATCCGCGGGGAGAATTTAATCGAATTGGCGGAAGAGAAAACGTATTTTGATGTTGTTCATTTATTACTGGAAGGAAGGACGCCAAACCAAGAAGAAAGAACCAGTCTGGAGGATTATATCAAGCACTTTTACCGCTTGCCTGATGATACCCTGCCTCTGTTTCAGCTGTTGCCGAAAGGAATGCATCCAATGGACGGGATGCGTACAGTCCTCTCGTTATTAGCCGGATACGACAAAGATATAGAAAATCGTTCCTCGCAGGAGAATAAACAGCGTGCGTACCAACTGCTGGGACAGCTGCCTTTTATTACAGTCAACAGCTATTTTGCGACAGAAGGCAAAGCGATTGCTTATCCGGATGAAAGTCTCGGATACAGCGCCAATTTCTTGTATATGATTACAGGGAAAAAACCGTCTGCGTTGGAAGTAGCTATATTTGATCAATTATTATTACTTTATATTGAACATGAGATGCCTAATTCAACGTTTGCTTCACGTGTGATTGCTTCCACAAATGCAGATATGTACGGCGCTTTGACAGGAGCTATCTCTTCCTTAAAAGGAAACTTGCACGGCGGGGCCAATGAAGCTGTGATGCATATGCTTCGTGAGGTAGATACAGTGGATGGCTTTGAAGCGTTGATTCGTCATAAACTACAAAATAAAGAAAAAATCATGGGATTCGGACATCGGGTTTATATGAAAAAGATGGATCCTCGGGCTACAATCACCAAAGAAGCATTGCGGAAACTTTGTGACAGAGATAATGATTATACGCTTTTGGAAATGTGTGAAGCAGGGGAAGAAATCATGCGGGAGGAAAAAGGTTTATATCCTAATCTGGATTATTATGCTGCGCCTGTTTATTGGAAACTTGGCATTCCAATTCCGCTCTATACGCCTATTTTCTTCAGTGCCAGAACAGCAGGACTTGCAGCACACATTGTAGAACAGCATGATAATAACCGGCTGTTCAGACCAAGAGTAGCGTATACAGGAAAAAGTTATGAATAGGGAGGAAGTACAAATGGAATCAGTAAAAACAAATCAAACCGATCAGTTGTTAGAAGAAATTGCTGACTATGTATTAAATAAAGAAATTACGAGTGAAGAGGCTTTTCAAACGGCGCATTATACATTCCTGGATGCGATAGGGTGCGGCATTCTTGCTTTGAACCATCCGGAATGTACGAAGCTGTTAGGACCTATTGTGCCGGGCACAGTAGTTCCAAATGGAACGAGAGTACCAGGAACACCGCATGTCTTAGACCCGGTGCAGGGTGCATTCAACATCGGTACCATGATACGCTGGCTGGATTATAACGATACCTGGCTTGCAGCGGAATGGGGGCATCCTTCTGATAATGTGGGAGGCATTTTAGCTGTGGCTGATTATGTAAGCCAGTTACGTCAGAAAAAAGGGGAAGCTGCTTTCACGGTAGAAGAGGTTTTGGAAATGGTAATTAAAGCGCATGAAATTCAAGGTATTCTTGCTTTAGAAAACAGTATGAACCGTGTTGGTCTGGATCATGTTTTATATGTGAAGATTGCAACAACAGCTGTTGTTACCAAAATGCTGGGCGGCGGGAAAGAAGAGATTATTAATGCGCTGTCTAATGCCTGGATTGATAATTCCAGTTTGCGGACGTACCGTCATTTTCCTAATACCGGTTCCAGAAAATCTTGGGCAGCAGGAGATGCAACAAGCCGAGCTGTTCGTCTGGCGCTGATGGCTATCCAAGGAGAGATGGGGTATGCTACTGCTTTAAGTGCAGAAGGATGGGGATTCCAGGATGTTCTGTTCAAAGGGAATCAATTGGAATTAAGCCGGCCGCTAGATAGCTATGTCATGGAAAATGTCTTGTTTAAAGTTTCTTATCCGGCAGAGTTTCATGCGCAAACAGCAGCAGAAGCAGCTATTCAATTGCATCCAGAAGTCGTTGATCGTATAGATGAAATCAAAGAAATTACTATATCTACACACGAATCGGCTATTCGTATCATCGATAAGAAAGGACCGCTGTATAATCCGGCAGATAGAGATCATTGCCTGCAGTATATTACAGCAATAGGTTTATTAAAAGGCAATATTGTTGCGGAAGATTATGAGGATGATGTGGCGAAAGATCCGCGGATTGATGAACTCCGCGATAAAATGGTCGTAACCGAAAACAAACGGTATACGGAGGATTATTTAGATCCTGAAAAACGTTCCATTGCGAATGCCGTACAGGTTCATTTTACCGATGGAACAGCGACAGATTGGATTGATTGTGAATTTCCTTTGGGACATCGTTTCCGCAGGGAAGAAGCGTTCCCGCAAATCATGAAAAAATATGAAGCCAATCTGGCGACACAATTTACAGCCAAACAATCCGTGCATATCAAGAAACAGAGTGTGGATTATGATAAGATAAAGGAAATGCCGGTTACGGATTTTATCGAATTATTTTTAGGTTAGAGGAGTGAGGAAAAAGATGGCTTGGATTGTAGATACTCCGGTACCTCAGCATGAATTAGCTGAGAAATTCCGGGAAATGGCGGCGGAAAAGGAGATTTTGCAAATTCCGGGGGCTCATGATGCGATGGCGGGATTAGTAGCGAAACAGGCTGGATTTCAGTCATTATATTTATCCGGAGCTGCTTTTACTGCAAGCAAAGGATTACCTGATTTAGGAATTATTAATTCCGATGAAGTGGCAGATCGAGCGAAGGAAATTACCAGAGCAACCAATTTACCATTGCTTGTAGACATTGATACAGGCTTTGGCGGTGTTTTAAATGTTGCCCGGACAGCGAGAGAAATGATGGAAGCAAATGTGGCCGCTGTGCAGCTGGAGGACCAGCAGCTTCCTAAAAAATGCGGGCATTTAAATGGAAAAAATGTTGTCAGCAAGGAAGAGATGATGCAAAAAATAGCTGCTATTAAAAAAGCGGCACCAACACTTTATATTGTAGCAAGAACGGATGCCAGGGCAGTGGAAAGTTTAGACAGTGCGGTGGAACGTGCTAAAGGTTATGTAGAAGCCGGAGCGGATGCTATTTTTCCAGAAGCCTTGCAAAATAATGAAGAATTTCAGACGGTGGCAAAAGAAATAGATGTTCCGTTGCTGGCAAATATGACAGAGTTCGGGAAAACGCCTTATTATACAGCGGAAGAATTTGAAGACTTGGGGTATAGAATGGTTATTTACCCGGTAACTTCTTTACGCGCTGCTGCAAAAGCTTATGAGCGTGTGTTTGGTCTGATTCGGGATGAAGGCACACAAAAAAATGCTTTAGCGGATATGCAAACTCGAAAAGAACTTTATGAAACGATTCAGTATGAAGAATTTGAGGAATTGGATCAGGGGATAGCGAAAACGGTGATAGAGGATTATTTTAAATAGGGAAAGAAAAAGATGCCCATGGTTATAAGGTTGAAACCATAGGCATCTTCTTTCTAAAATCTAACCTAATGCAACATCAAGCACCATCATAAGAGCAAAACCAATCATCAGGCTGATGGTTGCTAAATCTCTATTGTTATTTTCCTGAGAGCTTGGTATGACTTCTTCTGCGACGACAAAAATCATAGCACCTGCTGCAAAGCTTAGCGCATAGGGAAGCAATGGTTCGATATGAGCGACCGCTAATGCGCCGATAACAGCAGCAATAGGCTCCACGAATCCTGAAAGCTGTCCATACATGAAGCTTCTTCCACGGGACATGCCTTCTCCGCGCAATGGCATCGAAACAGCAACACCTTCTGGGAAGTTTTGAATCCCTATTCCGAGAGCGAGGGTGATTGCACCGGCTAAAGCTGCTTCTGTACTGTGATTTGCCAATGCACCAAAAGCAATTCCGACAGCCAGTCCTTCTGGAATATTATGAATAGTGATGGCTAGCACTAATAAGGTACTGCGTTTTCTTTTCGTCGGCGCCAGGCCTTCTGCTTGTTTCTTTTCAGTATTTGGGTGCAGATGGGGGAGAATTTTATCGATGCCCCATAAAAATCCGCCGCCCAGTAAGAAACCGACCAACGCAGGAAACCAAGGACCGACAGCATTATCTGTTGATGCTTCAATAGATGGAGCGAGCAAGGACCAATAACTGGCTGCTATCATAACTCCTCCTGCAAAGCCTAACATACTGTCTAACAGTTTTTGGTGTACGGTTTTTGTAGCAAATACAATCGCCGCTCCTAATGCAGTCATTCCCCATGTAAAAAGTGTTGCTATCAAAGCTTGCATGACAGGACTAAGACTTTGAAAAAAAGCTAACATAATATATACCTTCTTTTTTAATTAATTATCTTTTGTAGTATGCCAACTTTAGTACTTTATCATAAAAAGAAGAAAAAATTCAACAATAGACATTTCTAGAGGGAAGATGCAAAAGAGAATCTCGTACAAATTTTGGATGAAAAAATGTAAAATAAGGTGTTTTTGCTTTGTTATTCGTTTTACTTATTTATTCCACACCTTACATGGATTCAGAAGGTATAATAAGACATATAAAATGAAAGAACGATAAGGTTGGTGAATGAAAATGTATGTCATTAGTCTTTTGGGAATGAGTAAAGTAATTCAAGCACCTATTTATAAAATTTGGCAGTGGCTGGAAGTCTTTAATGGATATATACCAACAAAAACAATGAATCAAATAATTTATTTTGAAATTGAAGCAGTCGAAGTGTTGACATTTATAAAAGAAAAAATAGAAGAAGAATATGATTTGATGGAGATAAGAGAATTACTAGGGAAAAAAACGGTGCATGATTTCTGTTGAAAAACAGGATAATCGCAGCGATAATATTGGACTAAAAAACAGATGGAGGAAGAAAACAGATTGATTATCGAAGTTTTCTTCCTCCATTTGTCTTCAAATGATTTTATAAATCCATGATTGCTTCTGTTATCACCATCGAAATCATGGTATATATATCAACAACCGGATCGTCTGTTAGAAAAGGACTCTGGAACATGTCTGCTGTAATATCAGTATTCGTATTCCAGATGTTCTCTTCCTGGCTGGAATCTGCTTCTTCGGCCAAGTCAGTTTTTGATTCGGAACTACCTTCCGTTGATGTATAATATTCTGTTGCATTTTCTACTTCAACAAATGTTGTATAATTATTGATGCTGTCTTCATAAGCATTGAAAACCTCTTCTAATTCTTCTATGGACTGAAAATCATATTCTTGAGCAAGTGCTTCTAAATTCTCGTCTGTCATCTCTTCGTCCAGGGAACCAAAAGCATCTTCAGAACCGCCCTCAAACTCATCGGAATATTCCGTAGAAATAAGATCGATAAAAATCTCGACATTTTCAATAAACATAAATACGATGCTATCTGTAATTTCTTCACCTTCTAATAGCAACTCTTCTTCTCGAAATTGTTCTTCTAATTCTTCATATGTTAAATCATGTGCATCAAGAAGTTCATCCAGTGCTTCTTCGGTAGTGGGTGTGCCGAGTTCGGTTACATCGTCGAAATCAGCTAATTCGTAATCGTATTCTGCCAGATGTTCTTCATAATCCTCTGCTTCCCAATCAATTGATTCTAAAAAAGCTTCCACCTCAGGATCTTCGACATCAAGAGCAAAAGCATGAGCAGGCAATAGACCAATCATAAGTATTAGTGCAAAACAAATAGATAATATTTTTTTACGCATCCTTCATCCCCCATTCTCCAATATAATATGCATTAAGTATATAGGTTTTTCTCATATAATTCCATGAATATTAGAAAAGGTTTAAATAATCACACATAATGAAGTCAAGGATGAAATAGACCGTTCAATAAATTGACACAAACTTATTGACAAATTATTGAACGAAATGCATACTATAGATAAAGGAGATGAGGATAATGAAAACGAATAACAAATTATTAAAAGGCTTGTCTCTATTTTGCGGGACATTAATTACGATTGGCGCATTGATGTTTATATACGGATATTTTGTAAGCGCTGTACCAATTGTGACAGCAATTGGCATCGGCTTGGCAAGGGGAGCAACGTTGATTTTTATTATGGGGCTGTTCCTGGTTGCTGTAGAGGATAATACGAACAATAAGAATCGAAAAGAGTCATAGCTTAAAAAATGAGTAAATAAATCAAAAATAAAAGCTCAAGCAGCAAATAGGCTGCTTGAGCTTTTTATCTTTTAAATCATATATCCCCATATCATTGCCAGCATCGAACCAAGGATGGTTAAGATGGCAATCACGACGCCGTAAACGGTATGGAGGTAGATGCCTGCTTTATCTTCACTTTCCCCGGCGTGCATAAACACGACGAGCTGTACTCCTGCTTGAATAAATGCTGTAACAATCAGAATGGTTAATCCCATTGCAAAAGACATGTCAAAGAAATAAACACTTAATGCAATCACAGTCAGGAGCAGTGAAAAGATATATCCATTAACCTGCTTTAGTGGAAAAAGTTCTCTCATGTTACATCATTCCCTTCAAGTAAATAAAGCTGAAAATGAAGATCCATACAACGTCTAGGAAGTGCCAATAAAGCGAGAATATAAATGATTTATTCGCTGTCTGCGCATTTAAACCGTTACGCACGATTTGAATGATAATCATAATTCCCCAGAACAGGCCGAACGCTACGTGCGCTCCGTGTGTTCCAAGCGTTGTTAAAAGGACTGCGGTAAAACCGCTGGTCTGCAACGTTGCACCAACATGGTAATAATGAACAAATTCATATATTTCTACGCCAAGGAATCCTGCGCCTAACAGAAGCGTCATAACCATGAATACAATCATTGCTTTCACACGTTTAATACGCATGGCATGGACGGCTAATCCAATCGTAAAACTACTTGTCAGGAGAACGAATGTCTCAATCAATACCGGCGGCAATTCAAAAATCTCCGGCCCGGACGGACCGCTGCCCACGCCACGGCCTTCATACACGAAGTAAGTTGTGAACAGTGTCGCGAACAGCATGATTTCCGCACTTAAGAAAATCCAGAATCCCAGGATATTCATTTTATTCGTTTCGGTGCTATATTCAAGAGGCAGATTTTGAGAATCTTGTTTCATTATTTAGCACCTCCATATTTATTTTCTGTTTCTTCGACTTCTTCTTTATGAATGTGATGTCCATCGTCTTTTTCAAAGGAACGATAAATCAGACAACCGATGATTCCTAAGAAGGAGATAATTACTCCGGTCCATACATGGAAGACAAAGAAGAAACCAAAGACAAAGAAGATACCGGCAAAAATAATCGACCAGCCGCTGTTATTTGGCATGTGAATGTCTTTAATGCCGCCTTTAAATAAGTCATGTCCATTCTTCTTATAATCCCAGAACGCTTCTTCGGAATTCACGTTTGGTGTAATTGCAAAGTTATATTCTGGAACAGGGTTATGCGTAGCCCATTCAAGTGAACGTGCGTTCCAAGGGTCATCGCCTACATTTCTTGGTGCATAACGGAAACTGTAGTACACGTTATAGACAAGTATGATAAATCCGACAGCCATAAGTAATGCTCCGAAGAAGGATAACATACTTAGCGGTCCGAATCCTGCTGACTCAGAGTACGTGTACATTCTCCGTGCCTGTCCGTTTAATCCCGTGATATACATCGGGAAGAAGGCAAGACAGAAACCAATAACGATATTCCAGAATGACCATTTACCGATACGTTCATTTAACATGAAACCGAACATTTTCGGGAAGTAATAAATGAACGCAGCAATCATCGCAAATACGACACCAGGAATAATTACGTTATGGAAGTGCGCCACTAAGAACATGGTATTGTGATATTGATAATCGGCACTTGCCATTGCGAGCATAACACCAGTAACCCCGCCAATGGTAAACAATGGAATAAATGCCACGGAATACATCATTGGGGTGGTAAATCGGATTTTGCCTCGCCACATTGTTAACAGCCAGTTGAATATCTTAATTCCTGTCGGTACGGCAATCGCCATCGTCGTAATGGAGAAGATACTGTTCGTCAATGCACCTTGTCCCATTGTAAAGAAGTGGTGAACCCATACAACGAAGGAAAGCAAGGAAATAACAACCATGGAAGCTACCATCGATTTATAACCATATAAATTACGTTCTGAGAATGTAGAGATAATTTGTGAATAAATCCCGAACGCAGGGAGTATTAAAATATAAACTTCAGGGTGTCCCCAAACCCAGAACAGGTTCGCCCACATCATATCCATACCGCCGTCTCCGGTTGTGAAGAAGTTGGTGAAGAATTGACGGTCCAGCGTTCCCATTAATAAAGCAATGGTTAGCACAGGGAAAGCAAATACGATAATCAAGTTTGTAATTAATGCGGACCAGGTAAACATTGGCATTTTCATTAATGTCATACCAGGTGCACGCATTTTCATGATCGTAGCAATAAAGTTAACCCCTGTCATAAGTGTTCCAATACCTGAAATTTGCAGTGCCCAGTTATAGTAGTTAACTCCGACATGTTCACTGAACTCAGGTCCTGCCAGTGGATAATAGTTCGTCCAACCGGCATCTGGAGATCCTCCGACCACGAAGGACAGGTTGAACAGCATTGCTCCGGCAAAATATAACCAGAAGCTGAGCGCATTCAAACGAGGGAATGCCACATCTCTCGCTCCGATTTGCAGCGGAACAACAAAGTTCATCATACCAATAATAAAGGCCATTGCCATGAAGAAAATCATCACAACACCATGTGTGGTAAAGATTTCGTTATAATGTTGCGCGTCTAAGAATGAATTGTCAGGAACGGCCGTTTGCAGGCGCATCATAACGGCGTCCGCGCCACCTCTGAAAAGCATCAGCAATGCAGAAATAATGTACATCATACCGATACGTTTATGGTCAACAGTTGTTAACCACTCATTCCATAGATAACCCCATTTTTTGAAATAGGTAAGACCTGCAACAATTGCAATACTGACAAGTGTAATTGCCACAAGAGATGCATAAAGCATTGGGTCATCACTGGGTGGAATAGAAAATCTATCTAAAAAATCCATTTGTATTCGAAACTCCTTTCTAGAGCTTAGATATTTGAAACACCTTAAGAAAAAGCTTTATCTGCTAATTCCTTAGCAAATTTGCTTTTTCATTATCGGAGGCAGCTTTCATCATGAATCATTCAATCATGATGAAAGCTCCTTCGTTATATTCAGATCCTTAGTGGTCATGACCGCCGTGACCGCCGCCATCACCGTGATCGTGAGGACTGTTTTCTCCTTCAGGTGCAGGGTTAAATTCTTGGTGCGTACCAGTATAAGTCTGTTGACCTAAATGTCCAGGCTCTATTAATTCTTCAAATGTTTCTTCCGTTAACGGGTCAGCAGTATTGTGAACATCTTCTACCCATGAATCAAATTCATTTGGAGGGACAGCTGTTACTAAGAATTCATTTTCTGCAAAACCTTCTCCGTTAAAGTTAGAGTTTCTTCCAACGTATTCTCCTGGCTCTTCTGCGACTACATTTAAATAGTTTGTCATATCAGCCATAGCGTATTTCTGTCCTGCCAGCTGCGGCACCCAGAAACTTGAAATGGTACTGTGTGAATATAAGCGTAACTCTATATTCTGATCCGTAGGGATGTAAGCATAGTTTACTGTTTCAATATCCTGTTCCGGATAACTGAAATGCCACTTCCAATTGGAAGACGATGCATAAATAACAAGAGGTTCATCTTCTTCATATCCTTCTGGTGCGCTTTCCACCGTATAAATAGACATGGCAGAAACGACGGATAAGAAAGCAACAATGAGAATTGGAACGGTAACAATGATTCCTTCCACATATTTATTTCCTTCAATATGGGGCGGTTCATAGTCAGGATCTTGTTTTGATGCTCGGTATTTAAATAAAATAATGACAAGCATTACTAAAACAGTAATTACAATGAAAGACATTGTAATGATCGATATCCAAATCACTGATGCAGTTGTATCTGCTTGAGGACCTTTTGGATCAAGTACAAGTAATGGTTCGCAGCCTGCAAGAAATGCGGTAATAGCTGCTAAAAATGCTAGGTAGGTCCACTTTAATTTCATGTTGATACCCCTTCCTTTAATGTTGAATTTCGTTTGATAACTTTTAGAGGATATTCAAAAAGATACTAAACGATAAACGGCGAAATAATGACCTTTTGCCAGGGCCGCCTGCATTGCGATTATTCATCCCGTCAAAAACATTTAACAACTTTTTGAACATCTCTATGTATAAGAGGTTGTCCAAATTTTGAATGAACACACACAATTAATTAAGTATTGCTATATGGCAGGAATAATGTTAATACGCATATGGCTAAATTACAAGAGATTGAAAAACACTTCACAAAATGTTCATGAAAACTTCTACATATTTTTGAAAAATGTCGAAATGTGCCAGAAAAGGCTTGACAATTATTTCAAATAGTAGTATTGGATAAAATTCAAATAATATGTTGCTGTTTTAAGTATCCTCTTTAAGTGCGTGTTCAAAAAGTCTGATAAATAGGACCAAGAAGTTCAAGGCGGCGCAGCTTTGAGGAACGGAGCGTATGCTTTTACATACGTGAGTACCGGAAAAGCAAGCCAACGCAGAAATTCGCCGTGTCATTTTTATTGGACTTTTTGAACATCCTCTTTAAGAAAATGTCATAGCATTAAGTACAAAATAGAATATGCTATAATGAACGGAAGGAGGAGTCTACATGGATCCATTAGATATTTTGATAGATTTAGAACAATTACTTCCTTATTATAAACCGATTATCCGTGCAGATAAGCAACTTGTGAGCGGTTATGAAGTAATTGCTTACTTTTTAGATGAGAATCAAAAGGAGCAGCGTTTAGACTGGCTCTTTGATGATCCTTCTATTCCGGATGAATTTCGGCTGGAAGTAAATCATTATATTCATCAAAAAGCAATAAAAAAGAAATTGCAGGATAATTTTACAGGGAATCTGACTTTATATTATGACGCAGCATTGTTTGTCCGAGATAATGGAGAAACATTTATTCATTTATTACATGATTTTCAGGAAAAAGGATTGGATTTAAATACCATTATTCTTGAAATCAAAGATACCTGCCTTCCGGAGAATACGAATCAATTTATTCATATTATTAAATACTTAAAAACAATTGGCGTTCAAATCAGCATCGAATTGGCAAACCCTAGCGGCAGTCTGAATCAGCTGGCTATTCTGCATCCTTCTTTAATTAAGGTGGATACATCCTTTTTAAAAGATGATTTGCTGCCGCATTTGTACAAAGACGTTTACTTTGGCGTTTCCATGTTATCCAGGAAAATTGGCGCTTCGTTATTATTCAAAGGCATCCGGTCTTATAAACAATTGAATTTTGCCTGGCAGAGCGGCGGTGAGTATTACCAGGGAAGTTATCTGACGCATCCGCAGCAGGATTTTATAGAAGAAGATTTCTGTAAAAATGACTTAACAGAGTACTTTAGAGAATTTGTGACGTATGAACAGCAAAAAGCAAAAGCACAGTATGAATTATTGGATACCGTTTACGGGACAATTGACGGTTTCCTCTCCCGGACAAAACGAACACCGGATGATACATGGTTGCTACGGCTAGCGGAAGGATGCGAAAACTTTATCTTTCGAATCTATATCTGCAATAGTGTCGGACTGCAGGTTTCGGCAAATGTGGAAAAAGACGGGGAAGGAAATTGGATGTTAATGGAGGAAGGAATGCATAAAAACTGGAGCTGGCGCCCCTATTTTTTTGAAAATATTATGCGGATGAATATGGAGAAAAAAGGTATTTTATCTGATTTATACACGGATATCTCGCGTTCAGAATTGATTCGAACATATGCTTATCCATTATCCCAAGAACGATATATATTTTTTGATATTCCTTATAGTTATTTAATAGAAAAAGAGGGATTGCTGTAGCATGTTAGCGTGATTTTGTATGTATATAAAATCAACAGCCTGCAGAACGAGGAGGTTTTTAAATGAAATTTATTCATACAGCAGATTGGCATTTAGGCAAATTAGTTCAGGGAACCTATATGACAGAAGATCAAGCATATATTCTGGATGCATTTGTTGAAGCGGTAGAGCAAGAAAAACCGGATGCTGTTATTATTGCCGGAGATTTATATGATCGTGCGGTTCCGCCGGTCGAAGCAGTGGATTTATTGGATCAAACACTGGATCGAATCGTTAATCAGTCTGGCATTCCGGTTTTGGCAATTTCTGGTAATCACGACAGTCCGGGCAGACTGCATTTTGGCAGCCGTCTGATGAAGGACAAAGGCTATCATATTATTGGCCAGTTATCGGAACATATCAAACCTGTTGTTCTGACAGATGCATTTGGAGAAGTTCATTTTCATCTTGTTCCATATGCAGATCCGAGTGTCGTAAAGACGTTATTTCAAGAAGAAACCATTCGCAGTCATCAGGATGCAACAGCCTTTTTAGTTGAGCAGATAAAAGCGAATATGGACAAAGATGCACGTCATGTTTATGTCGGACATGCTTTTGTGACTCCTTCCGGCGGGACGGAAGAAAACACCAGTGATTCGGAGCGTCCGTTGTCTATTGGCGGTGCAGAACATGTGGATGCGCATTTATTTGAAGACTTTCATTATACAGCACTGGGACATCTTCATCAGGCGCATTATGTTTTGGATGAAAAAATTCGATATTCCGGTTCCATCCTGAAGTATTCTTTGTCTGAAGAACATCATCAAAAAGGGTACTTGGTTGTGGAACTGGATGAAAAAGGCGCTATCCAAGTGGAGAAAAAAAGCCTTGTTCCGAAACGTGATATTCGTTCTGTGAAAATGAAAATGGAAGAAATCTATAACCAGCCTCGGAGCGAAGATTATGTTTTTGTACAATTACTTGATGTACTGCCGGTTTTGTCTCCGATGGAAAAAGTACGGTCTATTTTTCCGAATGCGATGCATGTAGAAAGAATAAGAACAGCTGTAGAGAGGAATCGTCATGATGAAAAGCAGACTCCGAAGACGGGGATGAGTGAAATGGAATTATTTGATGCTTTTTATCAGGAAGTAACAGAACAAGAAGCTTCCGAAGAAATGAATGCGATGATGAAAGAAATATTTCAAGAAATCCAGGATGCAGACAAATAACGGAAAGCATCCAGATAAAAAAAGGGTTTTTCACCAAAATCTATGGATGGTAAATGAATTTTATGTTAATTACAGAAGCCGCTACGGAAAAACACTACGCTTTCCATGGGCTTGCGCTCAGCCTCCTCGAAAAAAAGAAGTTCGCTTTTTCCTGCGGGGTCTTCCCACTACGCTTTCCCATAGGAGTCTCCGTGTTTTTCCTCCGCTAGTTTCAATAGCCATACTTATTGAATAACTCTAACCATAAATTTTGGTGATTACCCAAAAAAAGCAGGTGAGGATAGAATGCAGCCATTACGTTTAACTTTAAATGCTTTTGGGCCGTATAAAGAGAAGGAAACGATTGATTTTTCTGAGCTTCAGGGAAATACTTTATTTGTTATTTCCGGGAAAACAGGGGCAGGAAAGACAACTTTATTTGACGGGATTGCTTTTGCATTATATGGGAGAGCGAGCGGTTCTGACAGGGAAGATCAGCGTATGCTGCGCAGTGACTTTGCAGATGAGGATATACATACTTCAGCGGAACTGATTTTTCAAATCCAGGATAAAACGTATCGTATTTTCCGGCAGCTGGGCCATGTGAAAAAAGGAAATAAGAGTAAAACTGGGGATAAATGTGAATTTTACGAAGTACGGGCTGACGGAGAAGTCCCTTGTGTAGACAGGCAGATGGTAAGCGAAATTGATCAGAAAGTAGAAGCTATTATTGGGCTGACTCCAGATCAGTTCAAGCAAATTGTGATGCTTCCACAGGGGGAGTTTCGTAAACTGCTTACTTCCGATACAGAAAATAAGGAAGAAATTTTAAGACGTTTATTCAAAACGGAGCATTATAAATATATGAATGAATTGCTCCGGCAACGAAAAGCAGCCATAGAAACAGAAAATCAGCGTATTGTAAACCGGATGGAACAGCTGCGGACCCAAGTATTTTCTCTGGAGCTTCCGGAAGGTTCTCCCATACGTACTTTGGCAGAACGGGACCATGTCAATACAAATCAAATGATAGAAGCATTGCAGGCAGAATTGGAAAAGAATGAAGGTCTTATTACAGAAGTAGATGCCCAATATAAAGAGGCAACAAAACAGCAGGAGCGTACGCAAAATCATTTATTTCAAGTGAAACAGGTAAATGAACGTTTTGCTGAATTGGAGATGCATCAAGCGAACCTGAAAACATGGAAAGAACAAGCGGAAGAGATGGAGGCTTTAAAAGAAAGCTTATCCGCAGCTGAGCAGGCAAAATTAATTATTCCTTATGAACAGCAACGCAATGAAGCAAACAAAGAATTTCAAGAAGAGAATAAGCGGCTGCAACAGCTGGAAGCGCAGCAAGATGCAATGGAAAAACAAAAACAGCAGGTGGAAGAGGATTTTAAGAAGGAGCAGGAAAATGCAGAAAAACGGGATAACCTCTCCATCGAAGTAAATCGCCTGGAAGGATTTTTGCCTGTTGTTAAAGAGTTAGAAGCAAAAAAACAAACCATCAGAAAGCTGGCTGAAGATGTCAAACAAGGAAAAGAACAGCTTGAAAAACTGAAAGGCTTCCGGGAAGAACAGTATAAAAAAATGGAACGCTTAGAAAAAGAAGAACAGGAATTAGAAAAAGAGGCGGAAAAATGGAGTGTAGTGAAAGAAGAATTAACTGCCCTGCGTGAGCAAGCAATGCTGATGAAAAAATATCGGGATAAACTAGCACAAATCCAAAAAGGGGAAGCAGAGCAGAAGGAGAAAGAAACGGCTTACCTGCAACAAAAAGAACAGTATGACCGGCTGGAACAGGCATGGTTTGCCAATCAGGCGCATGTATTGGCCTCGCATTTACATGTTGGAGAAGCATGCCCGGTTTGCGGCAGTTTGGAACATCCTTCCCCAGCAGCAATACAAGAAGCAACAGTCAGTAAAGAAGAGCTGGAACAGGCGAAAAAGCTGATGGACCAGTATGAATCGGCCTGGCGGGAACAGACTGCCAATGTCAAAGCTTTCCAAACAGAGAAAAAAGAACTGAAAGAAGAACTCGCACGGCATGAGTTAGATGATACCAACCCAGAGCAGCGTTATTTGGAAATCGTTGAAAAAGGAAAACAGAAAAAAGCGGAAGAGGATTGTTTAACTCGTTCTAAAGCCCGTTTATCTGAATGCAAAAAAGAATTGGCAAACGAGCGGCAGGAACAGAAGAAAAGTGAGCAGGAATGGAATGAAAAAAGCACCCAGGTCAATCAGCTGCAATCCGATTACCAAAGTCAAGAGGCTGTTTATCAGCAGCAATTAACACAGATTCCTGAAAACTTACGTGTGCTTGCTGATTTGGAAGCAGAAATAAACAAGTTAAAGACGGAAAAGCAACAACTGGAACAGCGTTGGAAGGAAGTTCAGGAAAAGTATAAAAACGTTCATGAAGCTTATACAAAATGGGTCGCAGATGTACATCATCTGAGAGAAAATAAAGCGAAAATACAGCAGAAAACAGAAAAGCTGGAAAAAACATTTCAAGACAAGTTGGAACAGGCAGGTTTTACAGAACAGGCTTACCAGGAAGCAAAATGGGATGAAGCAACTTATCAATCGGTGAAACAAAGACTCGGGGATTACGAGAAACAAGGTTATCAATTGGAGAAACACATTTCCGAGCTGGAAAAGAAATTAGAAGGACAATCCAAGCAGGATGAATCTGAAATCGAAGCTGTTTTAGCCAAATGGAAACAGGAGACAACATCACGTCTTGAAAAATTGCAGCAGCTGCAGCAGGAAAAGAAAGATATGACATTCTATCTAAATCAGCTGCAGGAGTTTCATCTTCAGGCGGAGAAGATGGAAAAGAAAAGAAGCCTTGTTACGGAATTATATGACACACTGCGAGGGCAAAATCCCAAAAAGATTTCTTTTGAACGGTACTTGCAAATGGAGTATTTGGATCAGATTATTGAAGCTGCCAATTTACGTCTGCGTGAGCTTTCGAATGGGCAATTCTACTTGATAAGAAGCGATCGTCAGGAAGCGCGCGGCAAACAGAGCGGTTTAGGGTTGGACGTGTATGATCAATATACAGGTCAGAACAGAGATGTAAAAACGCTGTCTGGAGGAGAAAAATTCCACGCCTCGCTTTGCCTCGCACTGGGGATGAGTGATGTTATCCAAAGTTTTCAAGGAAATATTGTGATTCAAACCATGTTTATTGATGAAGGATTCGGGTCATTGGATGAAGAGTCCTTACGAAAAGCCATTGACGCACTGATTCAATTGCAGCAGTCTGGGCGTATGATTGGCGTTATCTCCCATGTTCAAGAATTGAAAGATGTCTTTCCGGCAGCTATCGAAGTGCGTAAAACAAAAGAAGGGCATAGTAAAACAGATATTATTGTGAAATAAAAGAGCGGTTTTTCGCGGATGAATCCTCCCGAAAAAAGCGTTATATCGTTTGCTATTTAAACAGCCTGTATATTATCATTTATTTATTGCATTTTCGGCAACAGATATTTTAATGTGTAATCAAGGCTCACAAGGACTTTGATTATAGTCAGAAGAAGGGTAGGAATCATCGTGGAAATTGGAATTGACAAGCTGGGATTTTACACACCGCATTTGTATGTAGATATGAATGATTTAGCAGAAGAACGGGGTATTGACCCGGGTAAATTTACGGTCGGCTTGGGGCAGGAAGAAATGGCTGTTCCGCCGATTACACAGGATCCTGTTTCGTTAGCAAGTAATGCAGCAGAACAAATCTTAGATGAGGATGATAAAGATGCGATCGATTTAGTGCTGTTTGGAACAGAATCTGGCGTAGATCACTCCAAATCAGCTGCTGTCTATGTTCATCAATTATTAGGGTTGAATCCCAAAGCGCGTTCTGTCGAACTGAAGCAGGCTTGTTACGGTGCGACAGCAGGTATACAGATGGCAAAAGGACATATCGCGCTTCATCCGGATAAAAAAGTACTTATATTGGCATCGGATATTGCACGCTATGGTTTAAATACACCTGGGGAATCAACTCAAGGCGCCGGTGCAGTTGCTATATTAGTCAGTGCTTCTCCTAGATTACTTGCATTGGAAAGCACAAGCACGTATTATACAGCAGATATTATGGATTTCTGGCGGCCGGTATACTCTTCAACGGCTTTTGTAGATGGCAAGTATTCCAACGAACAATACATTGCTTTCTTCCATAAAGTTTGGGAAGACTATCAGGAGCAAACAGGAAGAAGTTTAACAGATTTTGCTGCGATTGCATTCCATCTGCCATATACGAAAATGGGCTGGAAAGCATTACGCACGGTGATTGAAGATGTACCTGAAGAAGCACAGGAGCGATTAAAGAATAATTATCAAATCAGTACGAAATACAATCGTCAAGTTGGAAATATTTATACTGGTTCGCTTTATCTCAGTCTGCTTTCTTTATTAGAAAATCAGGACGAATTAAAAGAAGCAGATATAATCGGTTTATACAGCTACGGCTCTGGAGCTGTTGGTGAATTTTTATCCGGCAAACTGCAGCCAGGATTCAAAGAGCACTTGCAGACAGCAGTGCATCAAACGATGTTTGAAAACAGAGAACGCATTTCTGTAGCAACATACGAAGATGTATTTGAACAAACATTGCCGACAGACGGAAGTGAAAAGCAGCTTCAAACCAGTGAAGATCCGGCAAAAATCTGTTTAGCCGGCGTAAACGATCATATGCGCAGTTATGTCGTGAAATAACTCGAAAAAAAACTCTTGGATGACCCACGTTGTCCAGGAGTTTTTTGAATGTTAATTTCGTGATAGAGAAGATTTTAAAATGTATAATCAGGGTATAGGCAAACATATCATAAAAGTTGGAGGGTGTTTTCATGACAAATCATAAAGAAGTTATTGAAGTAACAAATCCAGCAACAGGTGACGTCGTAGACACAGTTTTAAAAGGTGGAAGAGAAGAAGCAGTGCAGGCCGTTGATAAGGCACATCAGGCATTTCGGGATTGGGCAAAACAATCTGTATATGAAAGAAGTGCTTTATTAAATAAATGGTTTGCGCTTGTGGAAAAGCATGAAGCAGAATTAGCTAGAATTATGACCATCGAACAGGGAAAACCGGTGAAGGAAGCAGCAGGTGAAATCCGATATGCCAATAGTTTTATTTCCTGGTATGCCGAAGAAGGGAAAAGACTTTACGGTGAAACGATTCCCGCTACTGCAAGTGATAAACGGATTGTTGTTAACCGGCAGCCGGTCGGTGTCATCGCAGCGATTACACCGTGGAATTTTCCGGCGGCTATGATTACCCGGAAAGTTGCACCGGCATTGGCAGCAGGATGTACTGCTGTTGTAAAACCGGCCAGTGCGACACCATTAACTGCTATCCGGCTGAGAGAGCTTGCGGTAGAAGCAGGCATTCCAGAAGATGTATTGCAAATCGTTACAGGAAGCTCCGGAGAAATCAGTGATGCGTGGCTCGAAGATGAACGTGTTCGGAAAATATCATTTACAGGTTCTACCGAGGTAGGGAAATTGCTCATGCAAAAATCTGCGGATACAGTGAAGAAACTTTCATTAGAGCTTGGCGGTCATGCTCCATTGATTGTCATGGAAGATGCAGATATTGAAAAAGCAGTAAATGGAGCCATCGCGTCTAAATATCGGAATGCCGGGCAAACCTGTGTATGTGCCAACCGCATTTATGTGCACGAATCCATTGAACAGGAATTTGCAGAGGCATTTAAAGAAAAAGTTGCACAGCTTAAGGTTGGAGACGGTTTGAAAGAAGGGGTAGATATTGGTCCTTTAATTGATCAGTCTGCCGTTGAAAAAGTGCAATATCATGTCGAGGACGCGCTGAGTAAAGGAGCCGAAAAATGGCTAGGCGGCGAAACAGCAAAGGAAGGTCTGTTAGTTGATCCGATCATTTTAACCAATGTAAATGACGATATGATATGCATGCAGGAAGAAACCTTTGGTCCATTGGCGCCAATTACAACCTTTCAAACCAAGGAAGAGGTGATTGCCCGGGCTAATCATTCTCCTTTTGGATTGGCATCCTATTTATTCACAGAAAATCTGACGACAGCCATTGAGGTCAGCGACCAATTGGAATATGGCATTGTCGGTATTAATGATGGTGCGCCTTCAACCGCACAAGCCCCATTTGGAGGATTTAAAGAAAGCGGTCTTGGACGGGAAGGCGGCCACCATGGAATAGATGAGTATGTGGAGATAAAATATTTGTCTATTCAATTGTAAAGATTCCAAAAGGCAGAACGGTCTGCGAATCTTTATCACAGTGTAACTGACAATATTGTGTTAAATATCCTGGGGCGGAGATAAAACGAAACTTTATTCAGCGGGAGGTTTTGCTTTTCTCTCACTGAATGATTAGCTGAGTGATTCAGGGAGTCAGCACCCGTTCTCTCTCGCCTAAATAAATGGATTTTCTCTCTTTATTTGGAGGCGGGAGTTTTACGGGCGGTTCTCCGTGATAAAACTGCTTGTCCTACCCGTGAAAACATGTGTAGACTTATCTATATGAGGAGAAATGCTTAAGCGTATCATCTGCTTGCGTTTTTCTGATGACATGTTTGCAGGAAAGCTGTATACTACTTCTAGAGAGGTGCAGATAAATGGAATTTAATATCGGTCCCAGGATGTTAAAAACAGGGCTGGCAGTGACGTTGACGTTATTAATTACCAGTATCTTTGATATGCAATATGCTGTTATTGCAGCGATTGCGTCTGTCATAGCGATGCAGCCTTCTATCATGCGATCTTTTAATTATATAAAAGAAGTCGTTATTGGTAACTCGATAGGAGGAACACTCGCCATTTTAGGCGTATTCTTACTTGGCAGCCATCCGATTTCTGTCGGTGCAGTCGTCATTTTATCGATTGCGATTAATATAAGACTGGGATTGACCAAAACAACTAACTTAACGGTTTTAACCATTGTCAGTATGATGGTGGCGAGTCAAGGCGATCATGTTAATTTTGTATATATTTTATCGCGTGTATCCCTGGTCGCAATTGGGGTTGTTTCCGCATTTATAGTGAATGTATTTGTTAACCCGCCCAACCATCAAAAGATTCTGTTTCAAATGATAAAGGAAGCCAGTGAAAGTTCTCATTTTCTTCTGCGTGTTATTCCGAGCAATACGATGAGTGTTCCGCAAATCCGTGATGAGGAAAGAAATGTGGAAAAACAAATCAATAAGTTAAGAGATTATTTTGATATCATTACGGATGAGAAAAACAGGCTGTTTATTCGAAAACGCCGCTCGTTTTTCCGGAATATTGTGATTTATAAACAAATGATACAAGTATTGCGAAAAAAACATACGCTGATTGTTGAACTGGAAAAGAATTTAAAAGAAATTGAACAGATGGCTGCTGGTAAATCGTTTTTAATTAAAAAACTGGTCAGTGAGATTAATAATTATAGTGAAAATGTTTTTCTTATGTATGAAGATCGTATCGTCCTGGACAGAGACTTGCAAAAAGAGACAAAACAAGCAATGAGTGTAACAATCAATAATCTGATTGAAGCATTACAGGGTACAGACTATGAAAAATGGCATTATGTCTTCCCTGTTGCCAATAGCATTGTAGAGCTCTTTTATGAATTGGATAAGCTGGAGAAGTATGTACGAAATAAAGAGAGAAAAGAAGAAGAATAGGGATGAAAAACAAGTGTATAGAAACAGGAATCAATCAGATGCATGTGGCAGAATGAATGGTCTCCGTATCGATATCTGAAACAATCAGGTATAAAATGTCCTTCCTTTGCATATAGTAATAATATTATGTGAAAAGAAAAGGGGAGGATGGAATTGAGTCGTTTTCTGTCTCGTCATGAATTAGAAAATCTTTATTATATATACGGGAAATATGAGGATGTCTATCAAACGCTGCTGGAAAGAAAAGAAGACCATGGTCAGGAAGAAATGCAAAGACAATTGGAAGAACAAATGGAAATGGTTAAGAAACAACAGCGTCAAATGCTTGCTTCACTAACTTAAAACAGCGTGCAATTCCATCGCCTGCACGCTGTTTTTTATATTATTTTTCAGATTGAAGATTTTTTTTGATATAGTCAATAAATGCATTTGCTTTATCTGCAGGGGGCTTCGTAAATAAACTGACGCCGATAAATAGAAGTGTAGATAAGATTAGCCCCCATAAACCGGAAGCCAGTCCAAGCGGTTTTGCTTGCAGCAGTTCCAGTAACAGCACAACAGCACCGGGAATAGTGGTACTTGCTAATACTCCAGCAGCTGTTCCTTTTTTCCAAAAGAAAGCTCCGAAAATGGTTGGAACAACGACAATTAAGCCGGCAGAAGAAGCGACGGATAAGACCGCAATTAAATTGAGTTGTAATTCTGCAAATATATACGCCAGCAAGGCAATGACAGGAATAATATATTTTCCAATCTTAAGTTGAACCTGATCTGTTGTATCTTTACGGATGTTCCCATAGACGTCTTTTGCAAACATGGATGATACGGTCAATAAAATAGAATCGATGGTAGAGACAGCAGCAGCGATAATACCTATCATCACGATAACACCTAGAACAGGCGGCACTCCAGATGAAGTCAGTACTACCGGTGTAGCTAAATCAGGGTTATCTAAACCGGGTTCTAATAAAAAGGCGGAGTAACCCCAAAAAATAGACACCAGTGTATAGATAAATCCGAATATCATAAAACCTAACAGCATGTGCCGCATGCTCTTCAGAGAAGCTGGCATAAACAGACGTTGACTGACTTGCGGGTTGGAAATGCTGAAGAAAAACCAGGGTATGGTTAATCCGATAAAAGTCAAGAAACTAAAATAGCCATTGCCCGGTACGGTCAACATTTCCGGATGGTGATTTTCGAGCTGCCGGAAAAAACCTGTCATCCCGCCAAGTTCACGGATTAAAAAAAGAACAACAAGGGTGGAACCGACAATCATAAATAGGGACTGCAAGGAATCTGTCCAAGCAACAGAACGTATACCGGCTATGTATGCAAAGAAGATGGCTAAAACGACAGCAATAATAACGCCGGTACGAAAAGAAATTTGCTGGTCAGAGACTCCTTGTAACAAATACCCGACACCTGCCAGCTGTACGGCACTATACGGGATTAAAAAGATACAGTTGCTGACAGCGATGGCTATTGCTGCAGCTTTACTTTGATAACGGTCACCAATCATTTCAGATGGCGTAATATAGCCATATTTTTTTCCGACAATCCAAAAGCGAGGTCCGAAAAAAGCAATCAGGGACACGCCCATTAAGTAAATCAATTCAAAACCGAGTGCACCAATACCGCCTTGATAAGTAAGGCCTGCCAGTCCGACCAGCATAAAGGCGCTGTATGTTGTAGCGCTGTAGCTTAATGCGGAAACAAACCCGCCGAGTTTACGGTCGCCGAGAAAATAAGCATCCATATTTGTTTGTTTACCGGTCCGTGATAAAAAAGCGACAACAAGGGATATAATGATATATATGCCTAATCCCCACCAAATAAGCGAAACATTCATTCTTCATTGCTCCAATCTTTTGTTAAAATAGCGTTGAAAACGATAACAATAATAGTTACTATTAACCAGAAAAGAAAGCTTCCGTACCATTTTTCCACGTTGCTAAAAAGTGTAAATGGGACGACAAAAGCAATAAAAACACTGATGGTAATCATTATTGCTGCGTGTTTTTCCTTCATACGTCTGCCTCCAAATCATAATGTGATATTATTCACAATAAAGATTATGTGAATTCGTTAACAATCATAGCAGAATGTTCACTATTTTGCCACATTATTTAAGTTGTAAATAATAACCTATTTTTGGGAGGGGCACAATGGTACAAAACAGAGAAGAGGTGGAAGGGATACAAGTTGTTATTGTGCAACTTTCACAGAGAAGTATGTTGGTATTGAAATAAAAATGAGAGACAAACGCATACAAAGCCGTTTTTCCAATAACGGTCTTGTAACATAAAGAAGCAGCATGCCTCCCAATGGGCATGCTGCTTTTCTGTAAAATAAAATTAAACTGCTGCTTCTGTGTCTATAACAGCACCAGTTGCTGTGTCTACGTAGAAATCATACTGTTTATTTGAACCGTCGATGTTTCTTGTTACGCCACCGCGATATACATCATAAAGCAGGCCATTTCTTTCTAATTCTTCCGGTTTCATATAAATCCAGGAACCGCTGATTGGTCCTTGGCGTTTAAACATTTCTTTGGCATGATTTAATGCTTTTTCCGGTGTGACTTTTGTTTGATTGTTTACTTGTTCACGTGCAATATACCCAACGGCAATACCGAGTGCTGCTGCAAGTAATACTTTCTTTTTACTCAATTTGTTCACCTCTATTTTAGTAAGATTCAATGTCTGCTTATAAGTGTAGTATACCGTATCGGGATTGGGAAATACAAATAATTGAACATTATGGCTGGAAAGTGTTGGACTTTTTCAAGTATACTTACAGTAGTAATTGATATATTTCATGCATGCTTAAGATAATAGAGGAAGTTCAAAAGGTCTAAGAAAAGAAGACGTGATATCTGCGTTGACGAACTTTTTGAACACGTACGAATAGGAGGCTTTTTTAATGAATAAAGAGACGCTAGCTTTATTTAAGAATTTAACGGAGTTGCAGGGGGCTCCGGGAAATGAACATGCTGTCCGCAATTTTATGAAACAGGAACTAAATAAGTATTCCGATGAATTGATCCAGGATAATCTGGGCGGTGTATTTGGAGTGAAGCACGGCAAAGGTCCGACTGTTATGGTTGCTGGTCATATGGACGAAGTCGGCTTCATGGTAACACAAATTACAGATAACGGCATGATTCGTTTTCAGACTTTAGGAGGCTGGTGGAGTCAGGTTATGCTGGCTCAACGTGTACAGGTAATGACCAAGAATGGACCGGTCACAGGTGTTATTGCTTCGGTTCCGCCTCACTTATTAACAGAAGCACAACGCAGCAAGCCAATGGAAATAAAGAATATGCTCATTGATATTGGAGCAGATGATAAAGAAGATGTAAAAAATATCGGTGTTCGTCCAGGGGATACCATTGTTCCAATTACTCCGTTTGAACCGATGGCGAATGAGAAAAAAATCCTGGCAAAAGCTTGGGATAATCGGTACGGATGCGGGCTTGCCATTGAACTGTTAAAAGAACTTCAAGGTGAAACGCTTCCAAATCAGCTTTATTCTGGTGCAACGGTGCAAGAAGAGGTAGGATTACGCGGAGCACAGGTAGCGGCAAATATGATTAAACCGGATATTTTTTATGCGCTGGATGCTTCGCCGGCAAATGATGCATCAGGAGATAGTAAAGCATTCGGTCAACTGGGTAAAGGTGCTTTATTGCGTATATTTGACGGCACAATGATTACACATAAAGGATTGCGAGAGTTTGTACTGGATACAGCGGAATCAAACGATATTCCTTATCAATACTTTGTCTCGCCGGGCGGTACAGATGCCGGACGTGTACATTTAACTGGTGACGGCGTTCCATCTACGGTTGTCGGTATTTGTTCCAGGTATGTTCATACGTCGGCATCGATTATTCATATTGATGATTATGCAGCAGCAAAAGAAATGATTACGAAGCTTGTCAAGTCAACGGATGAAACGGTTGTTTCCAAGCTGCATCAAGGATAACAGAATGAAAAAACAGATCATCATCGGATCGGAAAATCCAACCAAAATAGCGGCTGTGAAAAATATCTATCATGATTTTGAAGTAAGCCCGCTCAAGGTGCCTTCGAATGTTTCTGAACAACCTTTTTCAGATGAAGAAACACGGCTTGGTGCGATAAATCGTGCAAAGGCCTGTTCCGCAAGCAGTGCTGACGGACTCGGGATTGGTTTGGAAGGAGGGGTAATGTATGTCGGAGATACATTATTCCTCTGTAACTGGGGCGCGCTGTCAACGGAAGATGGTAAACTGTACACAGCCAGCGGAGCGAGAATAGCTCTGCCTAAAGAAATTGAAACTGGGCTGCAAACAGCGGGAGAATTAAGTGCTATGATGGACGCTTATACGAAGAAAGAAAATGTCCGCAATCATGAAGGCGCGATTGGAGTATTTACAAATAACCTCGTAACCAGAGAAGAGATGTTTACACATGTTGTACAGCTTTTAAGAGGGCAATATGATTTTGCGAATGCTAATTGAATATCGGTCTATTGCACAATCAGGTATCTGGTTGTGCAATACCTTTTTTGAATACAAAATTGATTATCACCGGGCTATTTTGTATCATTAATTTTGAAATTGGATCCATTAAAGTCGGAAACTAGATGAAGTGTATCATCCTGCAATTTTATAATTTTGGATATGTAAACGGTGACATTTTTAATATGTAGCAGAGGAGTATTATTTTGATAAGCAAAATATTTAATGTATTAAAGCATGATTTAAAATCAAAAAATAAGTTTCATGTTATTAATGTGGGCGATGTTATTCAATTTAAAGGCGGAAAAGGATATAAAGTTAAAAGAATCCATAAGGCAAAAGGAAAATACAGCATAAGTAATATATATTTAGAGCCCTATGGTACGTGGTTTCCAATTTCTTTGCCTGGAGATAATTCACTAGAAAAAGAAATATGGAATAATATACGGTATTTTAACTATGACATGGAACAACGCGCTAGTTCAATACAATCTGTATCCCAAACAAAAGAATCACAAAAACCAGATTTTTACTGTCTTTCCAAAGAAGAGGCGCATAAACAAGCTTTACAATACGAAAAAAAGATATAAATAAGATATTAACATCATAATCATTGAATTAGTTGAATACCGATTAAAAAATGGGAATTACCGATTTTAAAAGGTTAATCTAACGCAGAAAGAGAAACGGTGGTCCAATACATATTATGTATTGGACCACCGTTTCTTAAAAAATCATTATTCATAAATATATCCGATAACATCCAATGCTTGCTCTACGGATTCCACGGTAATATTTGCTTTGTTGGAAAGTTCTTTTAGCGGATGAATTAATTTTTCCGGACGAATAATAATCGTCGGTTTTCCTAAAGCTATTGCTGTACTTGCATCCATCGCTGTATTCCATTGTTTATATTCTTCACCGAATAGAGCAATCACAATATCAGATTTTTGCATCAACACTTGCGTTCGAAAGTTATTGACACTGGAAGCGGCATCGTCACGATAAAAGTTTCCGGGCTGCTTTCCTAAGATTGCTTCGCCAATATCATCGGAACGATCATGATTTGTTTGCGGAGAAACAAATGTGAGCGGCAGATCTTTTTCTTCAGCAAGCTTTTTCACCTCGTCTCTCCAATTATCATGAATTTGTCCAGCTAAATAAACAGTTAAATTCATTCCAATCCCTCCCAATCAATGTTATCTTTTAATGGTAAATGTTTTTCTTCAACTTGTTAAGTTATTTGATGCTTACACACGTTATTATTCTAAGGTAACTTATATTTTATAACAAGCTCAACTAACGCATCTGAGAATAAGCATATAAACCTTGCTGTATCAGGATGAACATGATCATTATTATCATGCATGCTTTTGGTTCAATCATCCTTTTGTTTTTTGAAAAGGGTATGGTGTATAGCTCCCGCTCCGACCAAGCCCTACGCTTTCCGACGTACAACGGTTTTTGATGGGGCGAGTAACCGCAGTCCCAGGACGTACTAGTGCAGACGTTGCAACAACGGTTTTAATGGGGTGAGTAAGCGCAACCCCAGGACGTTGCGTTCTTAGTCTGCCATGGGGACGGCTTCAGCTAACTTGAAAAGAAACCCGCTTTTCAAGTGGATCTTCAGCTCGCCCTGTTCCCACGACGGACAAATGTTTTCGGTGGGGCGAGTAAGCGCGGTCCCAGGACGTCCTAGTGTCGGCCGTTGGTCACAGGACGTGACCGTTCTTAGCCGACTAGGAGTCTCCGTGGTTGGCCTGCGCTATGATGGGATGCTACAGCGCTTGGAAGAAATAACATCCTGATGAAGTGAGAAGAAATAATCGCTTTTTTAGTCTCAATAAATATTCATTTTGGTGTTTCCAATGGTTGATTTAGCAGTTCAAAGCATGACAGTATGAATCGTTCTTATCGAGAATAGTTTCATGCACAGAAAAGAATAATTGCGGAACATTTTTACCATGCACCACGAAAAATGTGTTCTGTCTGATCTATTTTTATTTGTTCAACTATTTCATGCATAGAACATCCTACTAGCGGAGGCGGACCGTTTTGACTCCTGAAAGGAAAGCGGAAAGCGTCGTTTAAAAACGTAACAACTGGACCGAAGCAACTGAGATAAAGGAATCACCGTGAGTTTACGAACGGATGATGACTTATCGTAGGGCGCTCTCGGGAAGTTGTCTAGTTTTTGACGCTTGTAGCTGGACGAGGGATCAGCACCCTCTGAAGATTCACTTTTGCCAAGCGATCTTCTTGGCAAAAGTTAGCTGAAGAGCGTGCCCCTAGGAAAGCAAAATGGTCCGCCGCAGCGGTCGCCTTACACCTTACCTCTCTTCTTTGTCAACAGTCATATGGAAGAAACAATATACTCTTGTTCCTCTTGTTCCTATTGAATGGAAATTAATTTTTTAGTGTGTAAGTTGAGTGAAAAAGAATTATTTTGAAGAATAATGTAACTGCCGCTTTAAATGCTTCAATCAAGGTTGTATGATTGAAAGAAAATGCGCAGCGCGCTATGATAGAGGAGTAGAAAGGGTGTATAAAAATGAAAGAATTACAAAATACAGAAGAATTTCATACGTATATTCAAGAAGGGCCTGTTGTCTTTTTATTTACAGCCGGATGGTGCCCGGATTGTCGTGTGATTGAGCCAGTATTGCCTGATATTGAAGCGAAATATACGCAATTTGATTTTGTGGAAGTGAATCGGGACAACTTTATCGAGCTGTGCCAAGAGTATGATATCTTTGGTATACCAAGTTTTCTGGCGTTTGAAAATGCAGAAGAACTGGGCAGGTTTGTTAGTAAAGACCGAAAAACACAAGAAGAAATCGAATCCTTTTTAGACGGGCTTGGAAAATAAGTAAGGAGGCATCTTTATGGCAAAAATGACGAGCATCCAGATGAAGCGCCTGCTGGAGGATAAACTGAAAAATCCCGAATATAGTATTGTGTACAAGCGGGACGATGACGCTGTACGAATTGAATGGAAAGAATCACAAGAAGGTATGACAGTTTCTTTGCCTAATGTCATTTCAAAATATAATGAGCGGGGAGAAGACGCTGTCGATGAAATCGTGGAGCATATAAACGAAGCTCTGAAAATTATGAACGAGACGCAGCATTTAAAAGGAATGGAGAAACAAATTTTCCCTGTATTGCGTTCTCCTTCTTTCCCAACGGAAACCAATGCCGGAAAGAAATTAATTTATAAAGATCATACTGCAGAAACCCGCGTTTTTTATGCCCTTGATTTAGGCAAATCCTACCGTCTTATTGATGAAGAATTATTGAATGAAGAGGATTGGTCGAGGGAGAGGCTGGATGAAATAGCGACATTTAATATCCGCTCCTTGACGTATGAACCGAAAGTGGATCAGGTTGCAGGCAATGATTTCTATTTCTTGGCAACACAGGACGGTTATGATGCAAGCCGTATTCTTAATGAAGCCTTTTTAGAAGAAAGGCTTGCCAATGCAAAAGGAGAATTAACCGTTGCGGTACCGCATCAGGATGTCCTTATTTTAGGCGATATTCAAAATAAGGCAGGGTACGATATTCTAGCGCAAATGACAATGAAGTTTTTTGCTGATGGAAGAATCCCGATTACTTCGTTGCCTTTTGTTTATGAAAATAAAAAATTAGAGCCGGTATTTATATTGGCAAAAAACAAACCTGAAAATAAGTAGGAGTGAAAGAGATGGATGTTTTTTATAATCGCCAGGGAATTGGAGATGTATTGGTTCTCCCTGTCAAAGAAGGAAATCGCTATGAAGTAAAGGAAGAAAACCATGGTGATATTACAAAAATAACGTCAACTGACGGAGAAGTGCTCGGCTATAATATTTTTCATGCTTCTCACTATTTTTCTTTAGATGAAAAAAATGGTGCGATTCCTTTAACCGAAGACTTTTTAGCAGAGATTCGCACAGTTTTCCAAAAAGAAGGAATAGATGACCCCCTTGAATTTGATTTACGTCCGAAATTTGTAGTAGGATTTGTAAAGTCAAAACAGCCTCATGAAAATGCAGATAAATTAAGCGTATGTCAAATCGATGTTGGAGAAGAAACCTTACAAATTGTTTGCGGTGCTCCGAATATTGACGAAGGTCAAAAGGTCGTTGTAGCGAAAGTAGGAGCTACCATGCCATCCGGAATGAAAATAAAAGCATCTGAATTAAGAGGGGTGCCTTCCAATGGAATGGTTTGTTCTCAAAAAGAGCTCGGTTTGCCTGATGCTCCGAAAGAAAAAGGTATTTATGTGTTAGATGACACGTATCAAACTGGTGAAGTATTTACATTTTAACTTTTCAAATCCCTTGTGAGAGCAGGGGATTTTTTATCAGGAAAAGCAGCGCTAAATTTTATTGCAGTAATCATGTAAATCCCCATTAAAAACTGCTAAAATGACAGTATGAACAATTTAGGAAATGAGTGAATGCATATGTGGTGGGAGCAATGGAAAGAACGGCTCAAAAACATATTTACAAAAGAAGTGGAAATAGAAGTAGAGGAAGACCCTGTTGCGTTTGAAAAGGAAAACCCTGAAAAACAACCGAATATACAGGCGAAAATGAGATACCATTATCCTTCCGGACGATCATTTAAGTTTCCGGTCATTCCAGATACAACGGATCAAAAGAAAGAAACCACAATTGATAATCAACCAAGTTATAAAAGAAGAAATCAAGATATTGTCAGCGAAAGAAGAAACAGAAGAACGAAAAAAGAAAGTAACGACAAAACAGAAGCAACGGCTGAGAAAAAGACGGAAACACATCACCCATTACCAAATCAAAATAGAAAAAAAGCTTCCTATCGTCATACGAATCAAACCCAAAGCACATTACAAGAAAGTAGTGATCAGGGCAGAAAGGTATATAAGAAAAATCCGGATGAGCCTTTCCAGCCTACGGAGGTTCCATCTCCTATCTATGGTTTTCAGCCAAGAGAATCAAAAGTTATAGAAGAAATACCAGCATATCAAAGAAAAGAAACCACTGAGCAAAATGATAAAGAAGCAGCAAGCAGCATGGAGGATACACCCCTTTCATCTGCATCCCTATTAAGAGAGAGGGAAGAAGAAGTACCGGATTCAGCGCCGGCTGATATAGAAAGCCAATCTTCTCAGGAAGAGGAAACGGAAGTACCCGAATCAGAAGAGACAGCAGATAAACAAGTGGAAACCTTCCCGGACGACCGTTCTTTTGAGGAAGATATACAATTAGAACAGGCCGGGGAAATACAGCAGGACAATGCTAATACCATCGAAGAACCGGAAATGCAGGAAGCGCCAGTACAAGAAACAACGCCGGAACCGAAAGAATCGGAAACAGAGAATGTAACGGATAAAAGAAACCCAATTCACACAACGAGCGGGAGAGAAACCCGAGATAATACCAGAAAAAACAATACAACATCAGCTTTTAACGTAATGATGACCCCGCGGGACAAGAAAAATTTACAAGAACAGAAACAAAGGGAAACAACACTCGAGCGGTTACAGCAAGCTCATGAAAAACGGGAAGACGATCAGCGCAAAGCGGAAGAAAAAATAAGCGAAAGATATGCTGTGAAAGAAGAAACGGAAAACGCTTTTTTGGAAACGGCAGCTGTGGTGGAAGAACCGCAATCCAAAGAAGTTCCTTTACACTTATTAAATGATCCTGCGGTCAAGTCTACAGAAGAAGATGAAGAATGGTTGCAAGAACAGCAGGATTTACTGGAGGAGACGTTAAAGCATTTCCAGGTGAAGGCGAAAGTGGTAAAAGCAACGCAAGGACCGTCTGTTACACGTTTTGAAGTACATCCGGAGATGGGTGTCAAAGTCAGTAAAATTAAGAACTTAGCTGATGACCTTAAACTGAATATGTCGGCAGAGGATATCCGTATTGAAGCGCCGATTCCGGGTAAAAACACGGTTGGCATCGAAGTTCCGAACCTCCATCCAGAAATGGTAGGTCTTCAGCGCATTATTGAATCGGATGATTTTAAAGACAGCAATTCTTCTTTAAATGTAGCTCTCGGGCTCACGATTGAAGGAATGCCGAAAGTGATCGATATTAATAAGATGCCGCATGGTTTAATTGCCGGGGCTACCGGATCTGGAAAGAGTGTCTGTATTAATACGATTCTGGTAAGCTTAATTTATAATGCCAGTCACGAAGATGTAAGGATTCTCTTAATTGACCCTAAAATGGTGGAACTCGCTCCGTATAATGGGATTCCGCACCTTGTTTCACCTGTCATCACTGACGTGAAAGCTGCTACGCAAAGTCTGAAATGGGCTGTTTCAGAAATGGAAGATCGCTATGACCGTTTTGTTAATGAAGGCGTCAGAGATATAGGGAAATACAATCAAAAAATGCTGCGGGAAGGTAAAAAAGATCAAAAAATGCCGTACATCGTGATTGTGATTGATGAGTTAGCCGATTTGATGATGATGTCTCCGCAAGACGTGGAGGATGCTATCAGCAGAATTGCTCAAAAAGCAAGAGCATGCGGTATTCACCTTCTGCTGGCGACACAACGTCCATCTGTGGATGTCATCACTGGTTTAATTAAAGCTAATATCCCTACAAGAATTGCTTTCAGTGTATCTTCTCAAGTGGATTCACGTACCATTATTGATTCCAGCGGTGCGGAAAAATTACTCGGTAAAGGCGATATGCTTCTTATCGAAAATGGAGCCGGAAAAAGTGTCCGTCTGCAAGGACCATTTGTTTCTGATGAAGAAATTGAACGTGTTGCAAATTATGCGAAATCAATGGCCGAACCGCAATATCTGTTTGAACAGGATGACTTATTAGAGCAAGTGCAGATAGATGAAGAAGAGGATAATTTGCTGGAAGACGCTATCGAATTCGTGCTGGATCAGAATAGTGCAAGCACATCTTCCCTGCAAAGACACTTTAAAATAGGGTATAATCGTGCAGCGAGATTAATTGATTCTCTGGAACAGCGGGGAATCATCTCAGGACAGAATGGCAGCCGGGCGCGGGAAGTATTAATTACGAAAGCGCAGAGAGACAGTATGTAAACTGTCTCTCGTTTTATGATGTAAAATCATAGGAACGGGAGAATATGCAACTTTTTGAATATGTATGAAGCTAAAAGAGTTGCTATAATTCCTGAAAGTTACTAAAATATAAAAGGAGCTTTCCAAGAAGGAAAGAATATTTAAAGCAAAAGCACATATGATACATGTTCTGTATAGAATGGGGTATAGGCGCTTTAACTGTACAGAAATAGACATTTTTAAAATATATTCGATGCATCTTGAATTTACTTACAAAAACGTTGAAATGATAATTTTGCTTTAAAATAAGTTATTTATTTGTTATAATCCATTGAACGGCTTTGCATCAATTATATTGCATGTGATGACGGTGATGACAGGTATAATAACGAGAAAATGAATAGATGAAAAACGCTGGAGGTTCGTTTTATGACAACTTACCATTTTATAGGTATTAAAGGGACAGGAATGAGTGCACTGGCACAAATTCTTCATGATTCCGGTGAAAAGGTACAGGGTTCAGATATTGATAGCCGTATCTTTACACAAATTGCATTAGAAGAAAAGAACATTCCTATTTTGTCATTCTCAAAAGAGAATATTGAATCAGGTTATACAATTATAGCAGGAAATGCTTTTTCAGAAGACCATGATGAAATCAAACAAGCAAAAGAGCTGGGATGTAAGTTTTATTGGTATCACGAATTTTTAGGAGAATGGTTAAAACAATATACAAGTATTGCTGTAACAGGCGCACACGGAAAAACAACAACGACCGGTTTATTGTCGCATGTTTTAGAAAGTGCTTATCCAATCTCCTATTTAATCGGGGACGGTACAGGACGTGGACATGTTGACAGTAAATATTTTGTGTTTGAAGCATGTGAATACCGCAGACACTTTCTAAGTTATGAACCGGATTATGCAATTATGACAAATATTGATTTTGACCATCCGGATTATTTTACCAGTCTGGATGATGTCGTAGATGCTTTTCAATCTATGTCTGACCGTGTGAAAAAAGGAATTGTTGCCTGTGGTGATGATGAAGAATTACAAGGCATACACACCAAAGTGCCGATTATTTATTATGGATTCAATGAAACCAACGATTTTCAAGCAAAAAATGTAACAGAGACAACTGAGGGTACGGAATTCGATGTATTTGTCCGCAGCACGTATTATGAGCATTTCTTTATACCGACATTTGGAAATCATACGATTTTAAATTCACTTGCTGTGATTGCGATTTGCCACTATGAAGGCATTCCGGTTGAGTGTATGAAAGAATTAAGCTCCTTTAAAGGGGTGAAACGCCGTTTTACAGAGAAAACAATCGGTTCGCAAGTAGTTGTTGATGATTATGCGCATCATCCTAAAGAGATAGCAGTAACGGTGGAGTCAGCTCGAAAAAAATATCCGGATAAGGAAGTGGTTGCTATCTTTCAACCACATACATTTACGCGCACAAAAACATTTTTACAGGAATTTGCTGATAGTTTAAATCAGGCAGATAAAGTGTATTTATGTGATATTTTTGGATCAGCTCGTGAACAATCCGGTCAATTGACTATCGAGGATTTGCAAAAATTGATTCCTGAAAGTGAAATTTTAGAATTAAAACAAACAAATGTATTACAGGAATATAAGGACAGTGTGCTAATTTTTATGGGAGCAGGAGACATTCAAAAATTCCAAAAATCCTATGAGGAAACGCTAGTCTAAATGAAAAAAAGCAGTGAGAAAGTTCACTGCTTTTTTTCATTTAGAGAAAAGGGTGTAGAAAGGATTTGTGGGGAAAAACTTGCATAGAATACGGCTTTTTATTAGCAATCATCGGATACAGGGCTTTTAAAATATAGCCGTATCATGTAGAGTAAAGATATATTTGATAAAATTGCTGTAATTACCGCTGTAAAGAAAACAATCTTTGTTTCACCCTATATTTAGGTTGATGTTGTATTTTAACAGAAAAATAAGATACAATAAGAACATGGATTATTTTTTTAGGGAATGGTGGTTTATTCTTAGAAAAGGAAGGGTAAGAATAAATTAGGCTTCGTATTTTGTGTATGATGCGGGATAAACTAAAATATATAGTATTTATCCTCGATTGCATTTCTGACAAGAAGAGTGGACGACTTTTTTTGTTTGAAAGTACATACTATCCCTTAAAAAACATGTGCCCTTCTAGCGAATATGGAAATAAAGGAGTGATATAAGTTTATGGAAGTTATCCTCTATAGTGCGCTGGCAATTGCAATAGCAGCCTTGCTCATATTAGTTATTTATATGGTCATTTTATTATTCAACACCAAGAAAACCATGGACGAGGTTCTGCAGACATTAGGTAAGATTGATCATCAAGTGAAGGATGTTACCGGAGAAGCAACGGAGGTTGTTCAGAAATCAAAAGGATTGGTAGATGATTTAACGCAAAAATCAAACCAGCTTGATGGTATAATCCAAGGAGCAAGAGGGATAGGTGATACAGTAGAGGACTTTAATAAGTCATTACAGCAATTATCTAATATTATTTCAAAGCACTCAAAAGAGGATCAGGAAAAAGCTGCCCAAGCAGTCAAATGGGGTGCTTCATTCTTTGAGTATTGGAATAAGCGGAAACAGGAGTCAAATTAAATCTTAGGAGGTTATACGGATGGCAGATAATCAAATTAACACGAAGGATTTTATTATTGGAACACTTGTAGGAAGTTTTGTAGGAGCTGCAACAGCATTATTGCTTGCACCAAAATCTGGTAAAGAACTTCGCGGTGATCTTAATGATGGAGCTGTTCAAGTGAAAAACCGCGCAACAGAATTAGCAGGAGCTGCCCAAGAAAAAGGGGAAGAATTGACTAGCAAAGCATACTCAGCGACGTCTGATTTTACCAAGAAAGCGGTAGATGCAACTTCTGATTTCACCAAAACAGTTGCCGACAAATCACAGGAAGTAACTGAAAATGTAAAGCAGAAAACAGCTGAGTTAAAAGACACAGTAGACGACAAAATAAGCGATGTGCAAGACAAAGCGGAAGATGTAAAAGATGACGTTTCTGATAAAATAGAAGATGTTAAAAAAGATGCTGCTGATAAAAAAGCAGAAGCAGAGGAAACAGCTACTAAAAAAGCTGCAGAAGTAAAAAAAGAAACTAAAAAAGCAGCAAGTGAAGTAAAAAAAGAAGCAAATAAGAAATCATAATACTTAAAAACATTGATGAGATTGCACTCATCAATGTTTTTTTTACTGCTATTATCGGATTTTCATTAAGAATTATAATTTTACATTAATTAAATGGTGACAAACAGAAAAATCTTAGCTATAATGGTCTCTAATTATTCTACAATATTTATAATAATTAAGCGATTTGAGGAGCGTGCAAAATGAGTAACGAAATGGAACAACTTAGAGAACAAATGGACAAGGTTAATTTGGAAATATTGGAATTGATTAATAAAAGAGCAAGTATTAATCAAGAAATTGGTGATTTAAAAACCAAGCAGAGCATGAAACGTTTCGATCCGGTTCGTGAGCGGGAAATGCTGGATAAAATTAAAAATAATAATAGTGGTCCTTTTCAGGATTCAACACTTGAACATATTTTTAAAGAGATTTTTAAAGCAAGTCTTGAGCTGCAAGAAGAAGATAATAGTAAAGCACTTTTAGTATCCAGGAAAAAACAGCCTGAGAATACAGTAGTGGAGCTAAAAGGAGAACAAGTAGGCGCCGGCAGCCTCAGCTATGTATTTGGTCCTTGTGCCGTTGAAGGATATGAGCAAGTTGCTGCGGTAGCTGCTTCAGTAAAAGAAAAAGGTTTAAAATTACTTCGCGGCGGTGCATTTAAACCAAGAACATCTCCATATGATTTCCAAGGACTTGGAATTGAAGGCTTGCAAATTTTGAAAAAGGTAGCAGATGAATATGATTTAGCTGTAATCAGTGAAATTGTAAACCCTGCTGACTTAGAACAAGCAGTAGACTACATCGATGTTGTTCAGATTGGCGCAAGAAATATGCAGAATTTTGAATTGTTAAAAGCTGCAGGAGATGCCGGAAAACCTGTACTGTTAAAACGAGGATTATCTGCAACGATTCAGGAATTTATCAATGCGGCAGAGTACATCATGTCCAGAGGAAACAAAAATATTATGTTATGTGAACGAGGAATTCGCACTTATGAAAAAGCAACACGCAATACGTTGGATATTTCTGCGGTACCTATTTTAAAACAAGAAACTCATTTACCTGTTTTTGTAGATGTAACTCACTCAACAGGCAGAAGGGATTTACTATTACCGACAGCTAAAGCAGCCATTGCAGTCGGTGCAGACGGGGTAATGGCTGAAGTTCATCCGGACCCTGCAGTTGCACTGTCTGACTCCGCTCAACAAATGGATATTCCGACATTTGATTCGTTCTTCAAAGAAATTAAAAATGTAGAAAATCGTTTAGGACAATAATAAAGACTGCCTCAAAAATTAGGGCTATAATTTTTGAGGCAGTTTTTTGTGAAAAATACAGGGTATGCACCAAGATGCATTCGTGAAAATGTTTTCAAAGTTTCATGTTTGGATATAATGGTATAAAGGTATATTATAGTTATAGCGCATTCATGAAAATTTTCATTTTGTTTTCATGAAAACTTTGTATTTTTTTTCATAGTAGCGTATGATGTATAAATAGATGCAGCATTAGTTCTTGTATAAAGTGAAACTTTATTCAGTGGACGATAGCCCTGCTGAATATTAGTCGAACTGCGATATATTGAATTTTAGGAGGTAGATAAACATGACAGTAACAATTTATGATGTAGCAAGAGAAGCGAATGTTTCGATGGCAACCGTTTCTCGTGTTGTTAATGGAAACCCGAATGTAAAACCGACAACAAGAAAGAAAGTATTGGCAACGATAGAACAATTAGGCTATCGCCCTAACGCAGTAGCGCGTGGTCTGGCGAGCAAGAAAACAACAACCATCGGCGCTATTATCCCGGATATATCTAATATCTTCTTTTCCGAGCTCGCCCGTGGAATTGAAGATATAGCAACAATGTATAAGTATAATATTATCTTGAGCAGTTCCGACCAAAATAAGGATAAAGAATTGGAATTAATCAATACCATGCTGGAAAAGCAGGTGGATGGTATTCTATTCATGGGTGGAAATATATCAGAAGAACATATTCACCAATTTCAGACAAGCTCTGTTCCGGTTGTTCTTGCTTCTACGTATGACCCGACAGATACCATTCCTTCTGTAAACATTGACTATGAACTGGCTGCATATGAAGCTACCAAGTCATTAATTGACAAATCCAATAAACAGCCTGCATTAGTAGGGAGCGAATCAGATACCAGTGTGAATGCATTGAAAACCAATGGTTATCTGCGTGCGCTGAAAGAGGCTGGAATAGAACCGGATGAAGAATATATCTACAAAGATGCTTATGCATACTCAACTGGTATAGAAGCAATGGAATACTTTTTAAAATTAGACGAACGTCCGACTTCTGTATTTGTGATGTATGATGAAATTGCGCTAGGGGTTATCCACGGAGCGCAAGATAACGGATTACATGTGCCAGAAGATGTAGAGGTATTCGGTTTTGATAATATCCGCCTGGCAAGTATGATTCGTCCGAAATTGACAACGGTTGTTCAGCCTACGTACGATATTGGAGCAGTAGGCATGCGCCTGCTGACAAAATATATGAACGATGAAGAAGTAGACGAAAATAATGTTGTATTGCCGCATCGTATGGAGTACAGAGATTCCACAAAATAAACATGAAACAACAAAAGCCAAAGGCACGCTAGAATGTAAGGGCGCCTTTGGCTTTTTATGATGATCAATTATTGAATCATAGCAGTGTATTTCAGCATATCTTTTAACAGTAATTTATTTTTTTCTGTTATTTCTGCTCTGCGCGGGATAACCGGCTGTATGTCTGCTGTATCCTGCCAGTTTGCTGGAAGCGTGACAGGGGCTTCTTGCTGCCACTTTTTCAACCAATCTGCAGGTAAGGCTCCTTCACAGTATGTGCCTGTTTTCATGACATTCCATACCTGTCCCCATGCACGTGGAACAACACGCCACATATCATAACCTCCGCCGCCAAAAGCAAGCCATCTGCCATTACAATATTCATCCGCAATTTCTGCAGCCAGCAAAGGTATTCTTTCAAATATCTTCATGGTTCCGCATAAATGTGTTAAAGGGTCCAGGCAATGACTGTCAGCTCCATTTTGTGAAACGATAATATCCGGTTTGAAAAACGCGGCAATTTTCCGCAGTGCTGTTTCGTATAATTCCAAGTAGGAATCATCTTCTGTAAAAGCATCGATAGGTAAATTGAAACTGTACCCGTGTCCGCTTTTTATCCCTCTTTCATTGACATTTCCCGTACCTGGAAAAAGATAACGGCCTGTTTCATGTATGGAAAAGGTGCATACATTAGGATCATCATAAAATCCCGCTTGTACGCCATCACCATGGTGTGCGTCTGTATCAACATAAAGTACTTTCAAATCTTCTTGCTCCCGCAGGTACTTAATCGCAATAGCGCAATCGTTATAAACGCAAAATCCGGAAGCTTTACGTTGAAATCCGTGATGCAGCCCGCCGCCTATGTTTGTTATTTTTTTATAATCTCCGTTCAATATTTTTTCCACCGCGGTAAGACTTCCTCCTACCAAATTGGAAGCAGCTTGATGCATATTTGGAAAAATAGGTGTATCCTCTGTCCCAATGCCATATTCCTGTGCCCGATCTTCTTTTAATTCACCGCCCGCGGCTCTTTTGACCGCTTCAATATAAGTTGTATCATGAAATAGAGCAATCTCTTCATCTGCAGCTATGCGCGGCGTGATTAAATCCGCTTGAGCTAATGTGGATTGCCCCTCGAGCAATTCTTTGGTAAGCTGCACCCGCTTATGATTAAAGGGGTGGCTTTCAGAGAACTGATAATGTAAAAAAGCAGGGGTATAAATAAAACCGGCTTGATTTATCATCTTTTCGGCTCCATAATATTATTTGGCCAGAGGAGCGTATAGCCGGCATTACGAAGATCGTTAATAATAGGCATCGGGTTTAACGTTTTGACACGGAATACAAGTATTTTATAGTCAGGATCTTTATAAGGATACAGCAATACAGAAACAATATTGACGTTATGATTACCGAAAACACCTGCAACTCTGGGGAGCTCGCCCGGCCGGTCAGGAACTTTCACTTCAATAAGGGAACTTTGTTCATGCGTTCCAGTTAATTGGATTAATTTATAAAGCATATCTTTTTCTGTTACGACACCGACCAGTTTATCACCGCTTACCACAGGCAAACAGGCAATCTCTTTATCATAGAAAATATAAGCAATCTCTTCCACAAAATCCATTGGATGAATCGTAATAACAGGGCTTGTCATAATGGTCTGGATTTCTTTATTGAGGATGTGAAAATCACTCGTATCCAAAAAAGTGGATGGACTCGCATCTCTGACGTCGCGATCAGAGACAATACCAAGAACGTACATATCTTGATCAACAATTGTAATATGCCTGATTTTATGTTTTTCCAGCAGTTGTAAAGCTTCGTTAATGCTTGCTGTCGGTGGAAGCGTTATCATATTTCTGTTCATTAATTCTTCTACTAGCATCTTAGAATCCCCCTTTAGTTATATCTCTGTTAATAATGATTCGGTCCCAAAAATCGCAATTTATCAAATAACTCGATTGATTTTTGCGGCACATTACTTCCGATGCGCACCATTAAACAGTTAGCCGGGTGAGAGTTAATTTCAGGCTCATCTGTTGGAACTGGAAGCAGTCCGCCAGCTGCCATCATTTTTTCCATTACTTTACGATAATCCCAAATACTTAACTGACTGTAATCCAAATCCCAATGCCAGTAATATTCCGTGGAAATAACGATATAGTTTTCCATGTAAGGATCTTTCATGGATTGCCGCAGCAGGGCAGAACCAACTCCGCTTCCCCGGTACTTCCGGATGATTTCAATAGCACCTAATTCAATTAAATCCTCCATGTTGAAATTGGACCATCTTTCCAACGGGTCAGGGTGCAAGTAAGTTACATAGCCGATAATGGTATCTGATGTTCGGGCAATAATTATTCTTGCTTCTTTTAAATCGGCAATCTCTAATAATGCTTCAATTTGTTTGTCAGCCGGTCTGAATGCAGTCAATTCGTTATGGAAATGATATTGTTCCAGCTGGGAGCGTGAAACGGGACCTTCGACAGTCAATGTTCCTGCCGCTGTCTCCAAAAGAATCGTATCAAATTCCTTTGTGTGTTTCATTCATCCACCACCTTTATGAAATACAAAATATGCTTACTTTCTATTATACAGAAAATAGCTGTGTTTTTTTAGTCTTTTTTAAGAATTGTCAGCAAAAACAAGATATATAATTTAAATTATTAAAACTATATAATTTGAAATTAATATTTTACCCTTGCTGCTCGCTACGGAAAAACACTACACTTTCCGTGGGCTTGTCCTCTTATATAGAAAAAAGCTTCACGCTGCCCTTGTATAGCGTGAAGCTTTTAAATAAATTGATTTCATCAGTCGTCTTCGTCATCATCATTGTCATCGTCGGAATTGGATGACATGTTGGCGGGTATACCGATTCTAAGCCATTTATCACTTTCTGTTCTCGGATAAAGCATGGAAAAGTCATCCATGTCATCATAGCCTTCTTCGTTCAGCCAATCTGGGTTAAACATAATCCCATTGTCCCTGGTGAAGGAGTTTCCATCGTCGTCAGATTCTAATACACGCCGGCTTCCTCTTGTTAAACTATTGTCTTCCTCGCTTGGTGTATAGCGAGAGTCAAATAAGTCTGTTTTAACAAGTCCAATATCTTCACATAAATCAGATGGCTGCATTCCTGAAACAGCGCAATAACTTTCCTCTACAACACCGTCCGGGCGTTCAAACGTTGTTTCTGGAGTAACTAAGGCTGGATCGACCTGTGCAGAAGCATTAATGACCTCCGCCCACAATTTCATATTCCGCTCACTATAGGAAAGATGATACGGATGATTAATTGATGCAGGCGTTTCATAACCAATCCAGGTACCAAATGTGATATTCGGATTTGAAGCAACAAACCAGGCGTCATGATAATCTTGGGATGTTCCGGTTTTTCCCGCCCAGTCGACATTCGTATTTTGAAGCTGCGAATTCACATAACCACCTGTGCCGTTATCAATAACATCGCGCATCATGTCTATCGTTAAGTAAGATGCCTGCGGAGAAAATACTTCTACTGGATCTGTTTCATGCTCGTAAATGACATCTCCTTCAGCATTTGTGATTTTATCGATCATATAAGCATCTGCAAACTTTCCGTTATTGCCGAATGTAGAAAAGGCATTAACATTTTCCTCTACAGATATGCCGTAATCCATCGCACCGATAGACAGGGACGGGATAGAATGGTCACTTTCTGTTAAAGAAGTGACACCCATTTTCTCCAAATACGTTTCAGCAGGATCATCATCAATCATTTCCATATAGATAGCAGCAGCCGGAATGTTATAGGAATTGGCAAGTGCAGTACGGGCAGAAACCAGCCCATAATTCCCGCCTCCATAGTTTCCAGGTGAAAATGAACCGTCAGCGAACGACCGTGGATAGTCTGCAATAGGTGTTCCCGGCTGAATAATACCTTCTTCCAATGCTGGTGCATAATCCAGTAACGGTTTAATCGTACTGCCGATGGAACGCCTTGTGTCTGTTGCAAAATTCACCTGATGTTCCTCATCAAATCCGCGTCCGCCGATAAAGGAAATAATTTTTCCGCTGTTATTCTCGACCATAATAGCTCCGGTCTGAATTTCCTGTGTTACTTCATATTCTTCTCCTTCGCTATTGGTAGCTGTAAAGGTTCTGGCATAACCATAATCAGAATAGTCTTGAGCCGTTTCTTGCATCGCATCATAAATATCTTTATTAATGGTTGTATGAATCTGATAGCCGCCGTCACGTAATTCTTTTTCCGTGCGCTCGATATATTCTGCGCGCAAATCGTCATCTTCTTCCAAATCTTCCTCGGTAACGCCGTCTTCCTCCATTAACATTTCCTGAATAATGTCGGTTGTGCGTTTTTCTACTTCATAAGTAACATAAGGATACTGATCTCTAGAAGAAGGGACGGGATCAGTAAAGTCACTGGCAATATCATAATTCACTGCCTCTTCCAGTTCTTCATCCGTGATAAATTCCATATCGTGCATACGGTCTAAAACAGTTTTCATACGATTAATACCAGGCTGTAACTCTTCCTCAGATTTTAACTCGCCAGCTGAGGTGAAGGGGGTATATCCAGACGGACTTTGCGGGAGTCCTGCCAGGTAAGCAGCTTGCGGAAGCGTCAATTCTGAAGCTTCAACACCAAAAATGCCTTTGGAGGCTGTTTGAATACCTGCAATATTACGACCGGATGAATTTCTTCCATAAGGGATAATATTTAAATAAGCTTCCATAATTTCATCTTTCGTAAAATAATTTTCCAGTCGCATTGCCAGCAGGATTTCTTTCGCCTTTCGATCAAAGGACACTTCATCGGTAAGAACCTGATTTTTGATAAGCTGCTGTGTCAGCGTGCTTCCCCCTGTCTGGACAGAAGTATTAAGAAATTCCTGTGCTGTCGCTCTTAAAATAGCCTTTGGCACCACTCCGTTATGTTCCGAGAAGTATTCATCCTCTGTAGCAACAACAGCATCCGTCAGGACAGAAGAGATATTATCAAGACCTACTTCTTCCCGGTATAAATCACTTCGGACATCTCCTAGATAGATTTCATCTGCAAAATAAATACTGGACGTCTCTGAATAATTATAAATGTCCTCTTCCATCGACGCTTCACTTCGCAAAGGCTCTTCATAAACGAGAGATGCAAAATATCCAAGCCCGATTCCACCGGCAAAAATGCCACCGATAACGCCAATAACAATAACAAATAATATAATATTCCAAACAACGTCGTACGTAATTCTTGATGTCCGCTGGAGGATGCCCTTCTCCCACCAGTTTTGAACAGTATGCAAAAAACGTTGCAGTTTTTCTTTCATAATTGACATTAAACCTCCTAATTCAACATTTATTATAACATAGCGAAAATATAATTTGATAGTAAGAAGATAAATGGCTTGCGTAGAAGAAGAATATATGCTATGAATAGTATTATATCCATTTATTTTATATAAACGTTGAAAGATCGAAGTAGCATTGCTGAATCCCTGTCCCAGAGAACTGACGGCTGGTGTAAGTCAGTATATATTCACGTGCGAATTACAGTCTGGAGTTTTTTCTTTTGTATAAAAAGAACGGTGCAAAACATCGTTAACAAATCTTAAGCGGCTATTTTATGATAGCAACAAGGGTGGTACCGCGAATTCAACTCGTCCCTTTCTCACCGGAAAGGAGGCGGGTTTTTATTGTGTCTGAAATATGCAGATTAGCAGCAAGAGGTACTGTTAAAACGAAAACATCTTAATGGAGGAAAGAACATGAATATTTTGCAGGATTTAGAAAACAGAGGGCTAGTAAATCAAGTAACAGATCGGGATGGATTAAAGAAACATCTCGAAAATAATCAAGTAACATTATACTGCGGATTTGATCCGACGGCAGACAGCTTGCATATTGGGCATCTGGTTCCTTTAACGATGTTGCGCAGATTTCAGCGGGCTGGCCATAAGCCGATTGCATTAGTCGGCGGCGGGACCGGCATGATCGGTGACCCCAGCGGACGTTCCAGTGAACGGGGGTTCAATACAGAAGAAGTTGTTTTTGGATTTACCGAAAGTATCCAAAAGCAAATCGCCAGAATTGTGGATCTGGATGACTCATCCAGTGATAACCAAGTTGTAGCTCGTAATAACCATGACTGGCTTGGGAATATGACAATTATTGATTTCCTGCGCGGTGCGGGAAAACACTTCGGGATCAATTACATGTTGTCCAAAGATTCAGTTGCTGCAAGACTGGAACAGGGAATTACCTTTACAGAGTTCACTTATATGATTCTGCAATCTTTAGACTTTTTACGATTATATGAAGAAGAAAATTGTACATTACAGATTGGCGGCAGTGATCAGTGGGGAAATATCACAGCTGGATTGGAACTTATTCGACGTTCCAGAGAAAATCAAGGGGAGACGGCTGAAGCTTACGGTTTGACCGTGCCATTGATTACAACAGCAGACGGTACCAAATTTGGAAAAACCGCTGGAAACGCGATCTGGTTAGACGCTGAAAAAACGTCACCATACGAATTTTACCAGTTTTGGATTAATGCCGATGACCGTGATGTCATCCGTTTTATCAAATATTTTACTTTTTTAGCTGATGAAGAAATCGCAGAATTGGAAAAAGAAGTAGAAACACAGCCGGAAAAACGTGTTGCGCAACGCCGTCTGGCGGAAGAAATGACTCGAAGCATTCATGATGAAGCCGCTCTAGAGCAGGCACAGAGAATTTCCGCAGCATTATTCAGCGGGGATATTAAACAGTTGCAGCTGGATGAAGTAGAGCAGGCATTTAAGGATGTTCCAAACTATGATACAGTAAAAGAACCAATCGGACTGGTTGATTTACTAGTGGATGCTTCTATTTCTTCATCCAAACGCCAAGCAAGGGAAGATGTGAAAAATGGAGCTGTCTACATCAATGGGGAACGTGTTCAAGATGCAGCGTATACCGTCAATGAAGCGGACCGTTTAGGTGATGCTTTCACAGTCATCCGCAGAGGAAAGAAAAAATACTTCTTAATTCGTTTTCAGTAAAGAAGAGAGGTCAAAAAAATAGATTTGACGCTAAACAGAAAACGTCAAATCTATTTTTCATTCAAAGGAATGTGTATGTTTTACGTATTATGGAAAAAAAGCGCCAGTGTTCCAGGGCCGGAATGGGCACCAATTACAGATCCGACCATTTCGATGATAATGTTTTCTTCTTTTACTCCGAATCTGTCCTGTATCATTTTTGACAGTTCGCGGGCCCGCGGTAAATCATCTCCGTGACTGATGCCGATGATTTGTTTTTGCAAATTGCTGCCGCGCTTGTCCATGACATCGACCATACGCTTAAGTACTTTTTTTGTGCCGCGGATTTTTTCCAGAGGAATAAGTTTTCCCTCATCTACATGCAGGAGCGGTTTTATATTTAATAAGCCGCCGACAAAAGCTGCTGTTTTGCTGACACGGCCGCCACGATACAAATATTCTAAGTTATCCACTGTAAATATGTGTTCCATTTTTGCAGTATTTTTTTCCGTTTGTTCAATAATATCCTGGAAGGAAAAACCTTTCTGCGCCATTTTAGCAGCTTCCAGTACAACCAGACCAAGTCCCAGGGAGGCACATTTGGAATCAATAATATGCAGAGGTGCTTCCGGGTCAGTCTCTTTGATTTCTTGTTCTACCATTTTAGCAGCTTGACAGGTTCCTGATAATTCGGAAGAAAATGCAATATAGAGTAAAGGTTTTCCAGCTTCTGTGTAGGATGTGAAGATGTCTTTAAACTGATTTGCTGACGCCTGCGAAGTTTTTGGTGCTTCGCCTTTCCGCATGGCATCATAAATTGTCTTCGAGGAAATGTCAATACTGTCCTGATAATCTTTTGACTCCAGGTGAACAGTTAAAGGTATCATTTCAATATTATATTCGTTATAATAATGTTCGGATAAATCACATGCACTGTCTGCCAGAATAGTGACTGTCATTATAACCACATCCATTTCTTTAAGAGTAAGATTATATATTAAGTTTACGTTGCATTGTATATTTAGTCAAAAATTTCACTGAAGGAGGCTGTGTTGTGTTTTATGTTGAAGCAAAAAGGATAAGTATTGTTATCATTGGGGCATTACTGAATGCAGTTGCTCTAAATTTCTTCCTGATTGGAGCAAATGTTTATGCCAGCGGTTTTACAGGGGCCGCCCAATTGTTATCCAGTATTTTTAACGATTTCATTGGAATTGGTTTATCTACAGGTATTCTATTAGCCATTCTAAATATTCCTGTCCTGATTTTGGGCTGGTTAAAGGTAGGGAAAGGGTTTACGATTTATAGTGTTATATCCGTATTTTTCTCTACTTTATTTTTAGAAATATTGCCATTGATTTCGATCTCAGAAGATATTATTTTAAATGCGGTGTTTGGCGGTGTTATCGCCGGGGTCGCTGTCGGGATAACATTAAAAGCAGGTGCTTCTACAGGCGGTATGGATATTATTGCCATGATTTTATCCCGTTTGAAAGATCAACCGATTGGGAAATATTTTTTAATCATGAATTCTTTGATTATTGTTATTGCCGGTATTTTGTATGAACCTGAAAATGCTTTATACACGATGCTGACATTGTATGTAACAACCCGGGTCATTGATACTATTCATACACGTTATGAAAAAGTGACGGCATTTATTGTTACCAAGAAAACTGACGAGCTTCAAAAAGCTATTCATGATACAATGGTTCGCGGAATAACTATTTTACCTGCAAAGGGTGCTTATACAAAAGCGGATAAAAGTCTGATGTATCTGGTTGTGACGAGATATGAACTGTATGATTTGGAAAGAATTATAAATGAAGTAGACCCGGAAGCATTTACAAATATTGTGGAAACCGCCGGTGTTTATGGTTTCTTCAGAAAAGATTAAAAAGGTGTGTATAGGATGAAACGTTGGTATGTTATGATTGCTGCAGTAATGTTGTTAGCAGGTTGCGGGAATAGGGAGGAAGAAGTAATTGAACCGTCTGCACCCGGTGAGAATGATGAAATAGCAAGCACAGTAATGTTCCAGGAAATTGATATTACAGCAGATGGAGAACAGTTCCATATTATTGGTCAAGTGCAGACAGACGCAGAGGCTTTCTTTTATCGAGTAGAGCAGGATGATGAGACGATTCAAGAGGAAGAAATGATTGAATTGGAAGAAGCAGAATCAGATTCTTTTCAACAATTTGAAATCATGGAGAGTTTCTCGGAAGAAACACTGAATCAAGAAGAGCCCCCAGTTGTTGTAATGTATGGAAAAGACGCGGATAATGAGGAAATAAATCCAAATTATGTACCGATAGATACAGAAGAATAAGGTTTGGAACTTGCTTTTAGACAGTAAAAAAAGAGGCCGGGATTCCCAGCCTCTTTTTTTAATAACCAAAATTCGCAAGTATTTCTTCTACTTTTGGATTGATATTTTCCCAATCCGCGTCAAAATGTTTATTTACTGTAATAAAATTTTGGTAACCAAAAACGTTATCAACGTCTTCCAATTTCATTAGTTCATTTAAAATTTCATGTTCACTTACATCACCGGGCATGACAGAAATACTGCTTGTGCCTGAAAAAATAACACTGTCTGCTGTATATTTCATCGCATTTGGATTCGGTGTCGGCGAAATATGTATTGCCATGTACTTACCTCCTCAAGTAATTGTTCGTAAGTTTATATTAACAGAAAATCAAAAAGAGATAAAGAAAGGAAAGTTGCAAATGGCAGCTTTCCAAAAATTATATAATAATATTTTTCTTATTCAGATTTAAATATTCTTCTAAAAACACGCCTATACCGTCTTCTTCATTCGACAGGGTCTGGTGTTTGGAAACGGAGATAAGTTCATCAATCGCATTTCCCATAGAAACGCCGACACCGGCATAATCAATCATCTCTAAGTCATTGTCTTCATCACCAAAAGCAATGATATTTTCTCTTGCTATATGGTATTCGTCCGCTATACGTTTCAGTCCGACTGCTTTGTTCATGCCTTTTTTAATGATTTCAATAATATTCCATGGCGCTCCCCATTTACGATGCTCGATTACCTCCGCGTGATAATCATTTAAATGTGCCCGTAATCGTTGTACTTGAGAGGCATCTGGATAGATAAGAACAGAAGTCGGATCATTTTTTAATTTCGACTTAATATTCCCGATAATATAGGGAGATTCCTCCGGGAAGCCTTGAAAGATCGACATTAAGTCCTCACTATATTGATCTAAATAAACCTGATCCTGTACCTCAGCTAATATATTATTTACTTTCACTTCGTTGGAAACATCAATAATCCGATGCGCGGTAGGCAGAGGCATCGGGGTATGAATCCCTTTCCAGCTGGTATCCAGAGGGTGATGTACAAAAGCTCCATTGAAGTTTACCATGGGCGTTTTTAACTGGAGTTCCTGATAGTATTGTATACTGGCGCGGCCGGGTCTGCCGGTAGCAATGACAACCACGTGCCCCTCTTCAATAGCCTGTGCGATTACTTGTTTATTCCGGTTACTTATTTTCTTGTCATCACTTAATAAGGTGCCATCCAAATCAAGTGCGATCAAATGTCTGTTTTTGTTTTCCATTCCTTCACCTCTCATCTAACTTTATCCTACCATGATTTGAGAATATGTAAAGTAAAGAAAAGTTAAATAAAAGCTGCTTTATTTGCGAAAAATATTACAAAAACTTTACAATAAAGGTAGTATGTAGCTAAGTGAAAGGAAGCGTGTCAAAGATGATAGGGATTTATCAGGAACCAATTAAGGGGATACCTTGTTTACATGTTATGGATCAAAAATATGATGGAGAAGCGCGGCCGACTGTTATCTATTTTCACGGTTTTACAAGCGCAAAAGAACAGAATTTGCCTATTGCTTATATGCTTGCTGAAAAAGGTTTTCGTGTGCTTTTGCCGGAAGCGCTGCATCATGGCGAGAGAAACGGCGGTTTGTCCGATGAAAAGCGGCAACTGGCTTTTTTTGAAATCGTATTAAAAAACATAAGTGAACTGGCTATCTTTCATCAGTATCTCTTGGATAATAATCTTTTAAAAGAAAACGCATTAGGTGTGGCCGGAACGAGTATGGGAGGTATAACCACAAGTGCTGCGCTTGTCAAATATCCTTGGGTGAATGCGGCAGCGGTTATGATGGGGACACCAAAACTGGAAATGTACGCTAAACAATTATTGCATTATGTGGAAAAGAATGGACAGTCTCCATTTACACGGGAAGACTTGGATCATTTATTCCAAAAGCTGACGGATATTGATTTATCTGCTCATATGGATTCGCTAAAAGAACGCCCGTTGATGTTCTGGCATGGTGAAAATGATAAAGTAGTGCCTTTTGAACAGTCCTATACTTTTTATCAGACAGTACAGTCATTTTATAAAAAGAAAGAAAACCTTCAATTTATTGGGGAAAAAGGCAGGGAACATAAAGTAAGTGTTCCAGCAATGCATTATGCTGCAGACTGGTTTGAGTGGCATCTGTTGTAAAATGATTTTATAACATGTTAAAGTATGGTTTAATAGAAGTAAGGGAAAGGAGGATAACGCACATGGATGAATCAATGAAAGAATATCTTATGGGAGCATTGGAAAATGTAATTGATCCAGAATTGGGTATTGATATTGTCAATCTTGGTTTAATATATGGTGTTGATTTGGATGAAGAAGGTATATGTGAAGTTACCATGACATTAACTGCGATGGGATGTCCGCTGTCTGCGCATATTGAAGCGGATATCAAACATGCTTTATCAGATATTCCAGAGGTAAAAGAAGTGAATGTCAATATTGTTTGGGATCCGCCTTGGGGTAAAGAGAATATGTCACGTTATGCGAAAATTGCCTTAGGCATTCCGGATTGATAAACTGAATTTCATGTTCTTTTTGACGCAGGAGTGTGACAACGGTTCTCCTTGCTAAATAAAAGAAGGCATCTGCATTATATTCATTTTGCAGATGCCTTCTTTTTATACAAAATATTATAGAAAAAGCAATACAAGAAGACCAACGACGACACAGTAGTATGCGAAATACTCTAATTTTCCGTGGCGCATGATATTCATAAACCATTTAAGGGCGAAGAAGCTGGCAATAAATGCGGTAATAAATGCCACCAGATAAGGCGCCCACAGCTGCCCAATTGCTGGATCCTGAGCGATTTCAGGGATTTCAAGAATACCCGTGCCAAGACTTACCGGAATATAAAGCAGGAAAGAAAAACGTAAAGCTGTTTCCTTTTTCATGCCGACAAGCATCGAAGCGACGATGGTAGCGCCGGATCTGCTTATCCCTGGTGTGACAGCTATGGATTGAACAAGACCGACAATCACAGCGTCTTTCGTGGAGAGGTCTCCATCTTGTTTGCGCCCTCTGAGGTTACGAATAATCCAAAGAAAAAGGGCGGTAATAAGTAATGTAATTCCAACTACATTTGTGCCGCTTAATGTTTCGCCAAGCACGTCTCCAAACAGCAAACCGATAAACCCTACTGGAATCGTTGCGATGACGAGATAAACAACAAACATAAAATCACTTTTGACGGTTTTATCCCCTTTGAATAAAAAATTCCACGTATTGACGATTAAACGCACAATATCTTTACGGTAAATTAGCATAACTGCTAACAGGGAAGCAAAGTTAACAAATATTTCAAAAGAAAGCCCTCTGGCTTCGATATTGAACAATTCCCTGATAATAATTAAGTGTCCGCTGGAGGATACCGGAATTGGTTCGGTTACTCCTTGAACGATACCAAGAATAAAATACTGGATCAATGTCCATAAATTACTTAAAGCATCCATTTTAAATACCTTCCTTTATTTTACTTTTCATTTCGAGCATGTCCTTTATATGTAAATATGCTGAAAAATACAGACATAGAACTTTTATTTTTGTACCCTACTTTCGCACTTAAGAATAAGCGTATAAACCTTGCTGTTTCAAGATAAACAGGCTCTCTATTATCATGCTTGCTTTGAGTTAAGTCATCCTTTTATTTTTTGAACAGGGTATGGTGTACAGCTTCCGCTCCGGCCAACCACTCCGCTTTCCGACGCGAAACGGTCCGCCGCAGCGGTATTCTTATACCTCACACCTCACCCTTCCCACATTTATCAACAGATAGATGGAAGAAACAACCAGCTCCTGTTCCTATGGAAAGGAAGTTACTTTTAAAATGCGTAAGTTGAGTATATAAATATCTTTACAGATTCCGCTGAAATATTGAAACCCCTTGCCGCATATACTAAGACAAGGGGTTTTTCCTTATTCGGTGTCTTCTTTCAATACGAAACCGGCTATAGCAAAAACAAATACAGAAAAGATGCCTGCTACAATGAGTGCATCACGAATAACAAACGGCTGCGCTCCCATACTTGTTAATACATAAGCAACGGCTAAAGCAATAACTACAGCCCAAAAAATAGTTCCAATAAAACGCATATGTCCACCTCGCTTTACTAACTTGTCTAAAAAACATCCTTTTCATATAATAACATTTTAACACGAAAAATCTTACCTTGCTTGAAAGAAATTAAAAAATCATGAATAAATCTTATCCGGAAGATGGCCATCTTTTTCGAAATAACCTTTGAGCAGAGACACAAACATTTGGAATAACTCGAAATAGAAGGGAGTGTTTTACTTGCATATATTGGTTATACCCCACAATCATTGGGCAGGCTATCATATTGTAACAAAGTTCTTGGAGGATGGTTGTTATGTTGATGGTATTCGTGATAAGCAAATTGATTCGGAATTAGAAGATTTTTTTGGACGAAACAGTCATTTTCAAGAAGTGGACCAGGTGAAAAAAGAGTATGATCTGGCAATAGTTATCAATCATACAGAAATAAAAGCGTTAGACCGGCATGCAAAGAAAATATTTCAGATTCAAACAAACCGTCAATTAAATGTGAAACTGAAAACGCCTCGTACAACAATCATTTATGCGCCATATCTGATTGGCGAGGGGATGGAAATGGATGAGAATGGATTGATTCTGGATGGCAGTACCCTGTCCTTTACAGATGAACAATGGAAAAAGAAGGCTCTATACATGAAAGATTTTTTAAGCGTATTTATGCAATGGATAACATTGACTGATTTGCCTGCCTTCATAGAGATTATTTCCATTAATGATAACGTAACAATCACAAAAGTTGAAAAAAAGCAGGTTCTACTGGAAAATAGAAGTATAGAAACAGTCATCAAAGCAATACAAACATTTAATAAGCTACTGCGATAACAGAATGGGTGTGCTAACGTGAAATATATCTACTATTCCCTAATCCTTTTCTCCCTGATTTGCACACTGTCTGCTTGTTCTTATTTTGAAGCAGATCAAATACAAAATGTCGGGTTTATAACGGATACAGAAATAGATAATAATCCTTGGACAGAACAAGGATATGAAGCAATGCAAGAAATCGGCGATTCCTACGATATTAATGTGTATTATGAGGAAAAGATAGAAACCATGCACCAAGTGCAAGAAACGGTTGATGAATTTGTAAATAATGGTGTTAACCTGATTTACGGTCATAGCAATATCTACGGAGAATATTTTATGTCGCTTGCTGAAAGTTATCCGGACGTCCAATTTGTATATGTAAATGGCGGTGAATCTGGTGAGAACGTAACCTCTTTAAATTTTAATGCGCATGCAATGGGTTTTTTTGCCGGTATGGTAGCAGGAAATATGACAGAAAGCAATGAAATAGGAGTTATTTCGGCTTATTATTGGCAGCCGGAAGTAGAAGGTTTTTTTGAAGGTGTAAATTATGTAAATCAAGAAGCAGAGATTACGTTGGATTACTTAAATGACTGGAATGATACGGAACTAGCTTTGGATAATTATACAAAGATGAAAGAGCAAAATGTAGATGTTTTTTATCCGACTGGAGATGCTTTTAGTGAAAGTATCCTGCAAGAGGCTGAACAAGATGACCTTTATGCTATCGGTTATATGACTGACCAGCGAGAAGTTGCTCCTAATGCTGTTTTAACCAGCACAATTCAGCATATTGGTGAACTATACCAATTGGTAGCAGATAATTTTAATCAGCAGGAATTAGAAGGGAAAATCTACACCTATGATTTCAATGATGAATTTATTTCTTTAGGTGAATTTCATCCTTCTGTCCCCGATGATGTACAAATGCAGGTGGAAGATGATATTGAGGCATATATGGAAACAGGTTTGTTACCGAATGAATATTGATGCAGGTTTGAGATGCTGTTTAGATAAACTCATACGGAGAGGACCGTAATATGATGAAATGGGTAGCAACGTTTGTATACTCCATGAAAATTGTAACTTGCTATCCCATGCATTTTACCTTAAAATTAGTACCAAGTCATAATGTTTGATATTAATGTTATACAGAAGAGGAGTGCGGTTAGATGAGTATCGGTATTATAGGAACCGGCCATTATTTACCTACAAATGTAGTTACCAACCATGATTTGGAGAAAATCGTGGATACGAATGATGAGTGGATACGAACCAGAACAGGAATCCATGAAAGAAGGTTAGCTACAGATGATATTGATACTTCAGATATGGCATATGAAGCATCCGTAGAAGCATTAAAAGAAGCGGATGTTCCTGCAGCAGATATTGATTTAATTTTAGTAGCAACGGTAACACCAGATACAGCTTTTCCATCCATTGCCTGCCTGATTCAAGAACGATTGGGCGCTGTAAATGCTGCTGCAATGGATGTCGGTGCAGCCTGTGCCGGGTTTATGTATGGAGTCATTACAGCAAATCAATTTGTGGCTGCCGGTGCATACAAAAAAGTACTTGTAGTCGGGGCTGAGAAGCTGTCGAAAATAACGGATTGGACAGACCGTTCCACCTGTGTTTTATTTGGTGACGGTGCCGGAGCAGCTGTTATCGGGGAAGTATCTGAAGGAAAAGGGATACTATCCTTTGAACTAGGTGCAAATGGTGCTGGCGGGAAGGAACTTTATTTAAATAAAGAAGACCATATTGTTATGAATGGAAGAGAAGTGTTTAAATTTGCGGTACGGCAAATGCCGGAGTCTACTATTCATGTTGTTGAGAAAGTAGGATTGTCCCGTGAAGATGTGGATTATCTTGTTCCGCATCAGGCAAATATCCGGATTATGGAGGCTGCCAGAGAGCGTTTAGGTATTTCCGAAGACAAAATGGCAAAATCGATTGAGCGTTTTGGAAATAATTCTTCTGCTTCGATACCTATGGCTTTGTCTGAAGCAGTAAAAGAAGGTAAAATAAAAGATAATGATTTAATCGTATTAGTTGGATTTGGAGGAGGCTTAACCTGGGGAGCTGTTGCTTTGCGCTGGGGAAGCTGATTCTTATTTAATTAAGGAGGATAACAATCGTGGAAAAAAGAGTTGTAATAACAGGACTAGGAGCTATCACTCCCGTCGGCAATGATGTTGCTGCAATGTGGGAGAGTATACGTAATGGAAAATCGGGTATTGACTTTGTAACAAAGGTAGATAAAGAGTTATTTACGGCGAAAGCAGCTGCTGAGGTGAAGGATTTTGATCCAAGCGACTATATGGACAAGAAAGATGCTCGTAAAATGGATCCATTTACGCAATTTGCAGTTGCAGCTGCCCAAATGGCAGTTGATGATGCAAAATTAGAAATAACAGAGGAAAATGCAAGCCGTGTTGGTGTCTGGATTGGCTCTGGTATTGGCGGAATGAAAACGTGGGAGGACCAGCATTCTAAATTTTTAGAGAAGGGTCCAAAGCGTGTCAGCCCTTTCTTTGTACCAATGATGATTCCGGACATGGCTGCTGGCCAAGTATCCATTCAATTAGGAGCAAAAGGGATTAACTCTTGTACAGTGACAGCCTGCTCTTCTGGCGCAAACTCCATTGGAGATGCATTCAAAGCAATTCAACGAGGAGATGCTGATGCCATGATTACAGGCGGTACGGAAGCGCCAATCAGTAATATGGCATTTGCCGGATTCTCTTCAGCGAAAGCGTTAAGTACAACAGAGGATCCGAAAAAAGCAAGCCGCCCATTTGATAAAGAAAGAAATGGTTTTGTCATGGGAGAAGGCTCTGGTATTCTGATTTTAGAATCGCTTGAATCGGCCCTAGAACGCGGTGCAAACATTTATGCAGAGATTGCCGGTTATGGAGCAACAGGGGATGCATATCATATTACAGCACCTGCTGAAAATGGGGAAGGCGCCGCGCGTGCGATGCAAGAAGCAATAAAGGATTCGAAACTGCAATCCAATGATATTGATTATGTGAATGCGCACGGGACAAGCACGGATTTAAATGATAAATTTGAGACCCAGGCGATTAAAGATGTTTTTGGTGAGCAAAAAACATCCAGCCTTGCTATTTCTTCAACAAAATCAATGACAGGTCATTTATTGGGAGCTGCAGGGGCAGTTGAAGCAATTATTTCCATTAAAGCAATTATTGATGGTATTGTCCCTCCAACAGTGAATTACGAATATCCAGATCCTGAATGTGATTTAGATTATGTTCCTAACGAAGCCAGAGAACAGAAAGTGAATGCAGTCTTAAGTAATTCCTTAGGTTTTGGCGGACATAATGTAGCACTCGTATTTAAAAAATATGAAGCTTAAAGGTGGAAAGCTTATCTCTTATAGAAGAGGTAGGCTTTTTCTTTTATGTAAGTCATAAAAATTTGTATTTTCTAAGGGACAAGCACATAGAATGATATTAATCGGACAAGCAAGCGAGGCGAGGCGATGGGTTCTTTCTTTTTATTTCTAGTCGGATTCGGAATGACAGTTACAGGAAGCGTTACCGTGATAGCTTATTTTAATTTTCTCCCTGCCGGATTAACATGGACTGATTATTTTGTGTTTATAGCAGGACGCTTGGAATGTTACTTTCTTCCTTTAGGCTTATTCCTGTTATTGATTTCACTCCGTCATTTTAACGTAGAAAAATAAGTGTTTTCGCATAAAAATATGTGAGATGGTCATAATGTATTTTAACCTTCAAGTTCAAAGAGAATAAACGTCTACAGTATGTTATGGCTGGAAAGCATTCTTTTTTGAACGAAGAGATTTAAAATGGCAGATAAGGTGGGGTTAGGGAAATGTTATATTTACATGATGCATGGGTAAATTGGTTTGAAGGGGAAGAAAATGGATATAATGTCTGCCCCTTTCATGAATGGAGAAAATCTGATTCTATTGAATTGTTGGATCAAGTGCCACTATTGTACATATCGAGTGAGCTTTTTGAATATATCGAAAACGATATTCTTGAACTTCCAAAAGATCTACTCGATTCGATTTACAAAAGAGCAACAATACGAAAAGGACAAAAAAGAACGGTGTTGGAGTATGCCGCTGTGATAACAGACGGGATGGAAATTCTCGCTTTTGATACGGCAGGATATTATATTCCAGTGAGAAAAAGCAGATTAATTCCCAGACAAGAGCAATTAGTATATAGCATGATTGAAAAAGCAGAACAAAAAACATACGATTTGCAATATGAGAACTATCAAAAAGAATATCATATGCTTTCTATGCCGCCGTCTTTTGTTTATGGGCTGACAAGAAGAGAACGCCAGCTTAAACAACTTCTAATGATTGGTTTAGATCAGTTAAAGACAACGAATGATAAACAAGAATTACGATACTGGCTTACTGAATGGAATCCAAAAAAATATCCGTCTATTAAATATATGGATGAAGAGGAAGTTTGGGAAGCGCTGTATACGGCTTTGAAAAATGGCTGGAGTCAGGCGCATGAAGAGCTCTGCAGGAAATTAATCCGCGGGCAGGATTTCTTGGAAAGAATGTGGGAAGCTGAAATGGAATCTGAAGAAAATACATCGAAGCAAAACTAAACTATGAAATCCTGGGAAGTGCAAACTTATACACTCCCCGGGATTTATTTATTTTCTGACTCTGCCTAATCCTACAGCTTTTTTCGCTTTTTTTAATGTTTTACCTGCAGTAAAGGAAGCTTTGTCTGCTCCTTTATCCAGGATAACATCTAATTCTTCAGAGTCGATTAATTCGTTATACTTCTCTTGAATTGGTACTAAAACATTGATAACAGCATCCGCTGTGCCTTGTTTAAAGTCACCATATCCCTTACCTGCATATTTTTCTTCGATACTTTCAATGGATTCCCCGGTACAAACGGAATAAATTGTTAATAAATTCGAAACGCCCGGTTTATTTTCTTTATCAAATTGTACAATGCCTTCTGAATCTGTCACGGCACTTTTGATTTTTTTCTCGATTTGCTTTGGCTCATCCAGCATAGAGATATATCCCTTTTGATTTGTATCTGATTTACTCATTTTTTTCGTTGGATCTTGCAAGGACATAATACGTGCACCAACTTTAGGAATACGGATTTCCGGGATGGTAAAAATGTCGTTGAAGCGGTGATTAAAACGCTGTGCTAAGTTACGAGTCAGCTCCAAATGTTGCTTCTGATCATCTCCAACCGGAACAACATTTGTATTATACAATAGTATATCAGCTGCCATCAGAGATGGATAAGTCAGCAAAGCAGAAGAAACAGCTTCTTTCCCTTGTGATTTATCCTTATATTGTGTCATCCTTTCTAATTCGCCCACATAGCTGATGGACTGCAGAATCCAAGCCAGTTGAACATGCTCCGTAACCTCGGATTGGATAAAAAGGGTGACTTTATTCGGGTCAATTCCTGAAGCCAAATAAAGTGCAGCTAATGATTTAATATTTTTTCTTAATGCCAATCTGTCTTGCGGAACAGTTATAGCGTGTTCATCTACAATACAGAAGTAACAATCGTACTCATCCTGTAACTCGACAAATTGTTGTAGTGCGCCTAAATAATTTCCCAGAGTCAAAGTACCGCTGGGCTGAATTCCTGAAAAAATGGTTTGCAAAGTCTTCACCTCATTTATTTATTATAAGTAAAAATAGTGTCACCTGAGAAGGTTTCGTCATCAAGGGGGAAGGTTGAATTATTTCCCAGGCAATAAAAAAGCCCACTCATCCCTAAATTAGGGACGAATGAACCGTGTTGCCACCCTGATTATTCTATAAAATAGAATCACTTCATTGTTAAAAAGCTCCAAAGCCCAATTCCATCTTCCCTTGATACTTGTTTCCAGCACCACAAGCTCTCTGCAATCAGCGGAAAAAATGTACTTTATCTTCTTCTATGCTTTTGGTATTAAATTAAGTTTATTATAAGTTTATTTTTGCCAAATTGCAAGGGAACTTATACATGAGAAATCAAGATAATCCCTGCCTTTTTTTCCTGAATCATTTAAGCAGCCTTCCATCATAACAAAATAAAACTTTTTTCCTCTTTTTTCGATTTTTCCTTTTAAAAACGCTCAAAATTCCTTTATAATAGTAAGAAAATATATACATATGGGAGATTGATTGGATGAGGAAATGGAAGAGCTTGGTGATGACTTGTGCTGTTGCTGGTGCAGCATTTGTCGGTATGGGGCAAGCAGAAGAAGTTCGTGCAGAAGATGGCGCAGACGTAACAGCAACATCTCATAAAGAGCGGACCACCAGTTTAGAAGAAATAGATACATCTCAGCAGTTAAGCCGATTTCTCATTACATCAGATTATGACTTTACATATCCAGATGCAGTCCGGGGTCTGTATGTTACTGGCCATTCAGCTGGAGGAGAAAAGTTTGATGGTTTGATAGATTTAATATCTTCTACGTCGCTAAACTCCATGGTCATTGACGTGAAAGAAGATTACGGGAATATCACATATGCTCCGGAAGAAGGTTCGGTTTATGAAGATATCGGAACAACATATATTTCCGATCCGGAAGCGATGATGGAGCGTTTGGAACAGGAAGAAATTTATCCGATTGCACGTATCGTTGTGTTTAAAGATAGTATATTAGCTGAAGAGCGTCCCGATTTATCCTTTCAAGAAAACGGAGAAGTTTGGACAAATGGCGGGGGAGATGCTTTCGTTAACCCATTTGAGAAAGAAGTATGGGATTATAATGTAGAAATTGCTAAAATGGCAGCAGAAATGGGCTTTAAAGAAATTCAATTTGATTATGTCCGTTTTCCGGAAGGCTTTGAAACAAGAGACGAAGATTTGGAATATACAATGGGAGATTATGCAGACTTAGACATGGATAATACGCAAAAACGTGTTGAAGCGGTAACTGATTTTGTTAGTTATGCCCGGGAAGAACTGAGTAATTATGATGTAGATGTTTCCGTGGACATTTTCGGATATGCAGCCACGATCGAGGAAACACCTGGAATTGGTCAAAACTTCTCGAAAATCTCGGAGAACGTGGATATTATTTCATCTATGATTTATCCAAGCCATTGGGGTCCTTACTTCGGACTTGATAATCCGGATGAAGAACCGTATGCTCTTGTTGATGAATATTCTCAAGTGGAAAATGACGTATTAGGCGACTTGGATGAACCGCCGCTGTCCAGGCCGTGGCTGCAGGATTTCAGTGCTCCATGGTTATATAGCGGATCAACATTTGAATATGGGCAAGCCGAAGTAGAAGCACAAATTGAAGCCTTATATGAAAATGGCATCGACGAATTTTTACTGTGGAATGCTAATAATACGTATACAGAAGGTGTCGATTATTTAAAAGGAAAAGAAGAAGAGGAGTAAACACAAAAGCCGCAGAGGATTCTGCGGCTTTTGTGTTTGTTATTTTTGTATCTGGCAGTTACTTCATCCAGTTGTGATTTCACAATTAAAATATAATCGGTTATAATAAAACTCAATAATCGAAAAAGGAGCAACTTGTATGAACTGGTATGAAAAGCTGAACGATTATTTTCCGGTAGAAGAAATGAAATCTAAACAGCATATGGAGCTTTTACTGGCAGAAAAGAGCGATGTTTATTTTAAAGATGAGAGCCCGAAGCATGTATTGATGTATGCAGAATTTGATACGTTTATTTTTATTGACTATCTCTGGGTCTCTGCAAATACAAGAGGGCAGGGGATTGGTCATCAGCTGATGGACAAGCTGAAAGAAAAAGGCAAGGCGATTATACTGGAAGTAGAACCAGTTAAATATGAAGATACAGACTCTAAGAAGAGATTAAAATTTTATTCGCGTGAAGGTTTTCATCATGCAACGTCAATTGGATATAACCGCAAATCGCTGGCAACGGATGAAGAAACGCCTATGGAGATTTTATACTGGTCGCCAGAAAATGATTCCGAAGAAGTCATTTACAGTCAAATGAAAAAGATGTATGAAGATATTCATACATACAAAGACAAAGAAATCTACGGAAAAAAATATCAGCCTTCTGAAGAAGTATTACATTATAATGAAGATAAAAAGGCAGATAATCTGTTAGCTGGAGTAGAGGAAAAAGAAACAGAAGATAACAAGTAATGGAAGAAAGAACAGACTGCAGAGGATTGTTTTGATCTCTGCAGTCTGTTCTTTTTAAGAAGATTTGGCTGAAGGCTGGCCGGATGTACCCTGATTCAAACGATCCGCAAGTCCAACAGGTGCTTTTAAGGTTGTTGTTCCTTCCATCAAATTGTCTTTAAAATGGTATGCACTGGATCCATGTTCTGTAAAATCCAACCCGGCTTCCTCTTCTTCCGCAGATACACGGATTGGTGAAATTTTATTTAATACGTAAGCAAAACCTCCTGCTGTGATAGAAACCCAAATCATTACTGATAAAACACCGGTTGCTTGAATCCCTAGCTGGGTAACCCCATTGCCGTAAAATAACCCTGTATCCATAGAGAAAAATCCGATAGCCAAAGTACCCCAAATTCCACAAACTCCATGTACGGCAATAGCTCCCACTGGATCATCGATACGTAATTTAGTATCGATAAATCGGATGGCTTCGACTAATAAAATCCCGGAGACCAAGCCGATAATAATAGACCCGCCTAATGAAATTTCTGCCGCTCCGGCAGTGATACCGACCAAACCTCCTAAAACACCGTTCATGGATAATGATGCATCCATTTTTTTAAAACGCAGCTTTGTATAGAATGAAGAAGATATGAGTGCTGCGGATGTTGATAAAAGTGTTGTACCAATAACATATGGCACCAGGGACGGGTCGGCAGCTAGAGTACTTCCGCCGTTAAATACGAACCAGCCCAGCCAAAGTATAAAAATACCAAGAGCTCCTAAAGGTAAATTATGTCCTGGAATAACATTTACGTTCTTGCCACTGTATTTTCCAATTCTTGGACCAAGAACGAGTGTCACTACTAATGCCCCTGTTGCTCCGGTTAAGTGAACAACTGTAGAACCTGCAAAATCACTGAATCCCAAAGTTGTTAACCATCCATTATCCTGCCAAATCCAATGACCGACGACGGGATAAATAAATGCAGTCATCGCGACAACGATAAGTATATAACTTCCTAATTTAATGCGTTCTGCAACAGCTCCAGAAATAATGGTAGCGCATGTTGCCACAAACATCGCCTGGAATACAAAAAATCCAATATCTTCTACACCATTTAAGAAAAAACCGTTCGTTCCAATAATAGAACCGGTAGAAGAACCAAACATAATACCGTATCCGGCTATAAAAAATAGTAAAGCAGCTGTGCAGATAGTTAAAAAGTTCTTCATTAATATATTTAATGTATTTTTCGAACGCGTAAAACCTGATTCGACCATGGCAAAACCTGCATGCATAAAGAAAACTAAAATGGCTCCTAACATGACCCAAACAAGATTAATCGATAATTCCAAGGATTCGGGTGTCGGTGCTTGGGCGTATACGGGTGTAGTACATAAAAATAATAGGACTGTGAATAACAAAGCCTTTTTGAACATATGGTTTCCTCCTTCTTTTTAATAAATTGCTTTTGTTCCACTCTCACCGGTTCTTATCCGAATGACCTGCTCGACAGGCGAAATAAAAATTTTCCCATCTCCAATTTGTTCTGTTTTACAAGCATCCATAATATGGCCGACAATCTCATCTGCTCTGTCTTCCGATACAATTAATTCTATTTTCAGTTTGGAAAGTAAGGTCACCTCAAATGCGGTGGAACGATAAACTCCCACTTTGCCTTTTTGTTTCCCTGTCCCGGCAACTTCTGTCACTGTCAGCCCATCAAAGCCGATTGCGGACAATTTTTGCCGTAAGTCCTGAAATTTTTCCGGTCGTATGATTGCTTCCACCTTTTTCAATAAATGCATCCTCCTTCTTTATGTCAGAAAACCTAACATAATAAGTTATGTTATTTATCATAATGGTATCTTGTTTCAATTGCAAGACTTTTATAAAAATATTTTTATAAGAACGTTTTCAAAAGTTACTATTCACAGCCAACTTATTTGGCTTCATCAGAGCTCCTCATCAAAATCAACTAAATTTAGAGGATAATGACCGCTACGGAAAAACATTCCGCTTTCCATGGGGACGGCTTCAGCTAAC
>NZ_JBHTKK010000013.1:0-106725 GCF_042675985.1 Oceanobacillus locisalsi | reverse complement strand
TCATATCTTGCTTTCCATTCTGTTCTTTTTTCTGCATTTGTCATCGCATAACCTCCGTATGATTTTCTATGGAGATTATCTCATGCGTGGTTTATAACTTGTAGGTGGGGATTATTTGACGCTTACAAGGTAATAAATAACCATTCCATTTCATTATTAAATGGAAGACCTTCTTTCATTCCGATATTTTTCATGACATTTTTTACAACGGTATAAATTTCTTCATGAACTGCTTTTATATCTTTAAAAGTTTCTTTTGTAATTAAACTAGTAATATCGTAATCATCTTTTGTCATGGTTGTTTGAAAATGCAAAGCAAGATGTTTAAATAGCTCTTTATCTAATGTAAGATTGATTTGAAGAAGTTTACTTATTTCTTTTATACACGTATTTACGATAATATCTAGGTCGACTTGATAACCTTGATAAACCACTTCATTTTTTATTAAGTTACTACGGTAAATTTGCTTCGAAAGAAACACTACCTCTGAAGGCGGAATTAATATATTAAAATACTTTTCTAAAATCACACAGTTGTTATCAATAATTTCCACTTCATAGTTATGTTTAGAGTTTAAATCCTTAGCATTTATCATCACTTTTTTTCCTTGCTGTATCCTTTTGGTAATTGTTTTCACAATTGGTATCAGTCTTTGAAAACTACTATAGGAAATTTCAATCATTAATTCCTCTTCCACTTTTCTAATCCAATAATTTAAGATAGCCAGTTCATCATCATTAGATGCTTCTAAATCATAGTTATATTGTTCGAACAAGTCGATGAAACGAAAATATAAAATTCTTAGCTTCTCCTCTTCACCCGATAAATAAAGCCCTTTATTTTTTTCGAAAAGGATATCTATGTTCATTTCCATAGCCATCTTTTTTAATTTTTTCAGGTCATTATTTATCGTACTTCTACTTACAGATAATTCTTTTTCCAGGCTTTCTATCGTGATTCTTTGTTCGCTCCAAAATAATTTATTATATAAAAATCCTAATCGGTAGGTAGGCTCTTCCCAGTAATCAATTTGTTTTTCAGATTGCTTATGCATTGTATCTAATGCATGTTGAATGGTTGTCGATTGTTCATTTTGAATAGAGTAATTGATAGTGGTTTCTTTTTTTAAGTTTGTTAAATCATTTTCCGTTAAAAAAACATCAATTTTCGCTAAATCATTTCGGATTGTTCTTTCTGTAACTCCCAGTAATTGCGCTGTTTCTTCTAAGTTTACTTTTCCTTTTTCCAGTAATAGATTTAAAATTAATTTACTCCTTTCATTTAGCATGTCTATCCTCCTTATAGTTTTATTATTTAACAAAATAACTCTAATAAAAAGTTCAAAAATTTTCTTTGGTTTGGAAGCGCTTTATACACATCATTAAAAACTAGTGCATGTACTCTTATTTTTGAGTACATGCACTAGTTTTCGTATAAGCCGAACAAAAAAATCGAACTTTTCCTCACCTGCATAAAATACAGAAAAAGTTCGATTTATTGTTTTCTCCTTATCCCCTTATTCAGCTTTCTCATCCTCCAGCTGGTCAATCAATCCACACAGCTTCAATCCTTCTGCAACTCCACCATCATCTGCTGCATTTGTAACATAAGTAGCCGTTTCTTTCACTTCTTCTACAGAATTCCCCATGGCTACCGATGTTTTCACAAATTCAAACATTTCCAAGTCGTTTAATCCATCACCAAAAGCATAGGTGTTCTCTTTGGATAATCCGGTGAGTTCTAAGAATTTCTTGATGCCTGTAGCTTTGGAGACGCCTTTGGAAAAGACATCACAGTTGTAGGGAGAATTGCGGACAATATGAAGCTCTGGAAACTTCTCCTCAAACTCCTTTTCTCCCTCTTCGATAAATATTTCGACTTGGTAAACCGGCTTATTCATATACACGTCATCATCGACAACAGGAATCTTTCTGCCACTATATGCGCAGTCCTTTTTTAATAAATCGGATTGATCGTTTGTCGTGTAAATTTGCTCGGCTGTGTGAAAACAGAGTGTAACATCCCTTTGTGCTGCATAATCTCCCAGTTTTTTTAATTGAACCGGGTTGATTCGGTTACGGTAGATAACATCACCTTCATGTACGATGAATTGCCCATTCATTAATACGGCAGAGCCAATACCCGTTGCTGCTCGTATTTTCTTTGTTTCAAATGCGGGTCTGCCAGTTGCAAGTACTGGTATACCGTCATTTTCAATGAGTTTTTCAATTGCTTTTATACTGCTTTCAGCTACTTTATTCTCACTTGTTAATAATGTCCCGTCTAAATCGAAAAAAACAACAGGTCTCTTCGTCATTTCTGGCCCTCCTCACATGCCCTGATGGAGTAATCATAATTGTACTCCTTATTCTAAAAGATAATGAGATGAAAAGCTAGGTTTTCGATATTTTTCAAAATAGTTTCCACTTCCATTTTTTCCTATTCCTTCTAGTTTCATGCACGCAATATTGTGGAATAAATAAAGTAAGCGAAAAAAGAACTTTGGCAAATATTTTTACAGTTGTTCTATGCTATCAATACAACAATCTAAAGCCTCACAAAAAGGAGACATGTTTATGTTTGATGATCGAGCAGGAAAAGTACTTGTCGATTTACTGGAAAAATGGGGTGTAAACCATATTTATGGTATGCCCGGTGATTCCATTAACAATATCATGGAAGAGTTGCGCAAAGCAGCCGAAAATATCAAATTTGTGCAAGTGCGTCATGAAGAAGCTGGAGCGCTTGCGGCTTCTTCTTATGCAAAATTAACCGGAAATCTTGGTGTTTGTCTATCCATTGCCGGTCCAGGTGCAATTCATTTACTAAACGGCTTATATGATGCCAAGGAAGATGGTGCTCCCGTCCTTGTACTGGCTGGACAGGTTCCGACTGATCAGATTGGCACAGACAGCTTTCAAGAAGTGAATATGGAACGCCTTTTTGATGATGTAGCCGTTTATAATAAAGAAGTTGCCTCCGAAGAACAGCTGCCTTCGATGGTTAATCAAGCTATTCGTACAGCTTATGCGGAAAAAGGAGTTGCTGTGCTGACCTTGCCCGATGATATTCCGACTGAAAAAATTAAAAATAAAGTGCAGAAAAATGCGGTCATGTATGAGACACCTTCCCTTATGCCAGAAACCAGCGCGCTAGAGGAAGCTGCTGATGCAATCCAGCAAGCGAAAAAACCGATTATTCTAGCGGGAACCGGCGCGAAGAAAGCGAAGGAAGAGCTGGCAGCATTTTCTGATACAATTGCCGCTCCTGTTGTTATTTCCCTGCCTGCTAAAGGGGTTATGGCGGATGAACATCCGAACTTTCTCGGCAACCTTGGCATGATTGGTACAAAACCCGCCTATGAGGCAATGGATGAGGCTGACTTATTGATTTTACTCGGTACATCATATCCATACTCCGAATTCTTACCGGAAGATACCACGTGTATCCAGATTGATAAAGAACCATTACAAATTGGTAAAAGGTATCCGGTTGATATCGGTGTTGCTGGAGATGCGAAAAAAACACTCACTTGGTTGAATGAGCAGCTTCCCCGCACAGAAAGACGTGATTTCTTAGAAAAATATCAGGAGAAAATGAGCAGTTGGTGGAAAGAAATGAGAGCGGACGAAGAGCAAACTTCCACACCAATTAAGCCGCAGCAGGTTATCCGTGCTGTACAGGATATCGCTGATGATGATGCTATTCTTTCTGTTGATGTGGGTAATGTCACCGTCTGGGCAACACGGCATTTCCGTATGAAAACAACGCAGGATTTCCTTATTTCCAGCTGGCTCGGAACGATGGGCTGCAGCCTTCCTGGGGCAATCGCCAGTAAAATCGCTCATCCCGACAGGCAGGTAATCAGCCTTGCTGGCGACGGCGGTTTTTCAATGAATATGCAGGATTTTCTGACGGCTGTCAAATATCAGCTGCCAATGATTATCGTTATTTTTAATAATGAACAAATCGGCATGATTAAATACGAGCAAGAATCCGCCGGACACTTGGATTATAAAACGGCTTTAGAGAACTTTAACTTTGCTCAATTTGCCGAAGTATGCGGTGGAAAAGGCTATCGCGTAGAAAAATTTGAAGATCTCAAACCGGCTCTGGAAGCAGCTGCCTCTTATAATCAACCGACGATTGTAGATGTTTGTATAGAGGATGAGCCGCCAATTCCAGGAAAGCTTTCTTATGACCAAATAACAAATTATTCAAAGCAAACCATTAAAAAACTGTTTGAGAAGGGTAAATTAGAACTGCCGCCGATTCGTAAAGGGTTGAAGCGGATGTAGCAGCTGGATTGTCTCTCAAACAAGGACATGTCATCTCTTATTGAATAAGCTTTCCCATGCATCACACTGGGAAAGCTTCTTTTTACTTCTTCTCATGAAATTGTAAGGATGGATAGAGATCAATCACTTCAGGATTATTTTCACTTCCTGTTTCAATACTCCTGGTCAGGTGCTTCACAAGACTGGAGGCAATTTCCTCAGCCGGAACACCGACAGAATATATTGGTGTTTCAATGGAATTGAATTGTTTGATATTATCATAAGCAACAATAGTCTTCTGTAAATCTAATTCATCCACGTGGTGCAAAACCCCCATAGCAATATCATAGCTGCCACAGATAACTCCATCATGCAATGTTTCTGTTTTTAGAAACCTTTTAACTGCTTGTTTGGCAGCCATTTCAGTCAAACCGCCTGAGTCAATGAGCCGGTAATTGACTTGCTTCTCCTCACAATATTTTTCAATCGTTTCTTGTTTTACAATCTGCCGGATATCGTTCGTATGAAGTTCGCCGATATAATCAATATTTTGGTGTCCCTTTTCAATGAGTAAATCCACCGCCTGCTTCATTGCCCAATTATGATGCACATTAATAATTGGATAAGGTAACTCTCGAGCAACCCCGTAAGCAATAACGGGAATATTATTTGTTATTTTTTCCGGCAACGTGGTGCTCTCTCCTTCATCAAAGACAATCACGCCATCAAAACGCAATTCTAAAAATTTACTTGCCGCTCTAACCGGATTATCAATCGAAACCACCATAAAATATCCAGCCTGTTTCAATGCTTCGTTCACATGTGTTGCCAACGTTGTTATTGCAACTCTATCCACTGCCGGCCAAATCAAACCAATGGTATGACTTTTATTGGATACAAGTGATCTGGCAGAATTATTCGGAATATAATTCATTTTATCCGCTTTTTCTTTAATTTTTCTCTTTGTGGCTTCTGTAACGAGCGGAGAGTCCTTCAAAGCCTTGCTTACTGTAGAGTAACTCACGCCGCATTCTACTGCAATATCCTTTAACGTGACAGCCATTTCGATGCTCCTTCAAATTATCTATTGATTTTTATGTAATATCATTATATCATAAACAATAGATTGATAAATTTTTTTACACAAAAATAACAACGTTGTTATTATATAAAGGAGGAAAAGCATGCGTATTTTTTTATTAGGAGTTGTAAGCGTTTTAACATTGTTGACGGGTTGCGCACAATCATCAGAATCGTCTGAGACAGAAGAATTTACTCTTGCTCATAACATGCCTGCAGACCACCCTATTCATGAATCGTTGGTTGATTTTCAAAGAATACTGGAAGAAAAATCAAATGGAAATATGAAACTTCGAATTTATGGAAATGAACAGCTTGGCAGTGAAAGAGAGGCCATTGAAATGACACAAACCAATGCCATCCAATTCACAAAAGTATCAGCAAGTGCATTGGAAGGGTTTTCTGAATCCTATTCGCTTTTTAGTATGCCTTATTTGTTTGATTCACAGGAACAATATCGCGAAACGATGAAAATGCCGGAAATTCAAGATGCTTTTTATAACAAAACAGCAGATAACGGGTTTATTGGTATTACTTACTATGATGCTGGTGTCAGAAATATGTACACCAATGATCGTATTTTGGAATCAAATGATGATATGCATGGATTAAGAACTCGAGTGCAGCCTAGCCAAACAAGTGTGCAAATGATTGAAGCGCTTGGTGGTACACCTACACCAATGGGTTTTGGTGAAGTATATACTGCTTTGCAATCCGGCATGCTGGATGCAGCAGAAAATAATGAGTCTGCGTTGACGGATAATAATCATGGTGAAGTGGCCAAGCATTACTTCTACACGGAACATGCAATGGTTCCTGATATTCTGATTATGAACGTAGATGCCTTTAACGACCTATCTGAACAACAGCAAGAATGGGTTCAGGAAGCAGCAGCTGAATCTACAGAGCTCCATGAACCGCGTTGGGACGAAAGTATGGAAGAAGCACGTGAAATTGCCGAAGAAGAAATGGGCGTTACCTTCCATGATGTTGATAAAAGCAGCTTTATGGAAGCGGTTGAACCATTACAGGAAACTTTCCAGCAAAACGAAGCTACCAAAGAACAGTATGACTTAATTATGGGAGAGAATGACAATGAATAATATTAAAAAATATATTGATAAAATTCTTCTCGTGCTTACCGGGGTCTTAATTGCTGTTATGTCCGTCCTGTCTGTTTGGCAAGTAATGGCTCGATACATTCTAAATACGCCAAGTACAACAAGTGAAGAAGTTATACGTATGCTTTTAATCTGGTTTTCATTAACTAGTGCAGCCTATGTTTTTGGACAACAAAAGCACATTGCGATTGTCTTTGTTCGCGATAAGCTTCCCGTAAAAGGACAGCTTTGGCTGCTCAGGCTATCCAATATAATCTTATTAATTCTGGCTTTAATCCTTATGATTTGGGGCGGCATACAAGTTGTTGATTTGACTATGACACAAACAGCACCATCTACAGGTGTATCGATGGCGTTGATGTATGGAGCACTTCCTATCTCTGGATTGTTTGTGATATTTTACGCCATTTATAACCTTATCTACGGAAATATCATGTCATCGGAGGAAGGGAGTGAACAACCATGACGCTAATCGCAGGACTTGTATTATTTATTTCCTTTTTTATCATGTTACTGCTAAGTATACCCATTGCCATATCCATTATTTTAAGTTCCATACTGACTTTGCTTTTGATTCTGCCATTTGATGTCACGATAATAACGGCAGCCCAGCGAATGATTACAGGAATCGATAACTTTACGATGCTTGCCATTCCTCTGTTTGTTCTTGCAGGAATTTTAATGAATAATGGTGGTATTGCGTTTCGTCTCGTCAATTTTGCAAAAGTATTAGTAGGTCGCATGCCTGGATCTTTGGCACATACGAATGTTGTCGGGAACATGCTGTTTGGGTCGATTTCAGGTTCCAGCGTTGCTGCAGCTGCAGCGATGGGACGCATTATGGGACCGCTTCAAGATAAGCAGGGATATGGAAGAGAATATTCCGCAGCAGCTAATATTGCTTCTGCTCCAGCTGGTCTGTTAATTCCACCAAGTTCCATGTTAATTGTATATTCCCTTGTCAGTGGTGGCACTTCCATTGCAGCCCTCTTCATGGCGGGGTATATTCCAGGTATCTTATGGGGAGTTACCGGGATGATTGTAGCGTATGTATTAGCGAAGAAGAACAACTATCCTGTTTCCGAAAAAATCGGCTGGAAAGATCGACTCTTTCTTATTCTCGATGCAGTTCCAAGTCTATTACTAATTATTATTGTAATTGGCGGTATTGTTGGCGGTATTTTTACAGCAACAGAAGGAGCAGCCATTGCTGTATTATATGCTTTTGTTCTTTCACTGATTTATAAAAGCTTTAAACTAAAAGATATCCCTAACATCGTCAAAGAAACCGTTGAAATTACAGGGATGATTTTGTTATTAATTACTGCTTCGGCATTATTTTCGTTAGTGATGAGTTTCACTGGGTTGCCGGAAGCTATTTCAAATGGAATTCTGTCATTAACGGATAATCCAATTCTGTTACTGCTTTTAATGAACATTATCTTGTTGCTTATCGGTACATTTATGGATATTACACCGGCAGTACTTATTTTCACACCAATTTTCCTTCCGATTGCCACATCAATCGGTCTGGATCCAGTACATTTCGGTATTGTGATTGCATTCAACTTGTGTATTGGTAACATTACACCTCCAGTAGGAAGTGCCCTGTTTGTTGGGGCAAGTGTGGCCAATGTAAGGATTGAAAGTGTTATTAAGACACTCATTCCGTATTTCATTGCACTCGTTATTATGTTGCTGGCTATTACATTTATACCGCAATTGACGATGTTCTTACCAAATTTATTTAATCTATAAAAATAAGGAGATATATATGACACTTATCAATGAAAACTTTTTATTAACAACGACTAAAGCGAAAGAACTCTATCAATCTGTAAAAGATATTCCAATTTATGATTTTCACTGTCATTTAAGTCCAAAGGAAATCTATGAAGATAAAAATTTCGATACAATTACGGATTTATGGCTTGGACATGACCATTATAAATGGCGTTTAATGCGTGCTTATGGGATTGATGAAAAACTTATCACCGGAGACGGTGATAAGTTTGAGAAATTTAAAGCTTTTATTGAAATGCTTCCTAAAGCTATCATGAATCCAATGTATCATTGGTGTTATTTAGAATTGGCTCGATATTTCAACCATTTTGAAGGTGTACAGTACAGTGATGCAAAAGAACTTTATCAGAAATTAAATGACAAGTTACAGCAACCGGATATGTCACCAAGAAATATCTTGCGTAAAAGTAATGTACAAGTAGTCTGCACAACCGATGATCCTTGTGATGATTTACATTATCATCAGCAATTAGCGGAAGACGCTTCATTTGCTACCGAAGTTCGTCCAACATTCCGGCCGGACTTCTACATTAGCTTGAACAAGGAAAGCATCCAGACAGCAATTCAGAAGTTAGAGAAAGCTGCCGGAGCAGAAATTAACGATCTATCAGATTACATCAAGGCCTTGGAAAATCGTGTAGATTATTTCAACAAACATGGCGCCAAAAGTGCTGACCAAAGTTTCTCAGAAGTGATATTAACGGGGCTTTCCGAAGAAGATGCAGCGGCATTGTTTACCGATTTAAACAATGGAAAAACATTATCCCACCAAAAAACACAAGAATTGGCTGGCTACTTGTTAACGCAGCTGGCAAAATCATATAAAAAATATGATTGGGTTATGCAGTTGCACCTTGGGCCGCTTCGCAACAATAATACCAGCCAATTTGAAAAGATTGGAACTGATTCCGGTTTTGACAGCCTTGGCAATTTACTTGATGCAGCAGCATTAAATCGATTTTTAGACCAGTTAAATCAATACGGTTATTTAACCAATACCATTATTTATCCGCATAATGCCCATGACCATCAAATGGTTCAGTCTGCTGCTGGAAATTTTACATCTAAAGATGTGCAGGTACAGCTTGGTGCTGCGTGGTGGTACAATGACACGAAAGATGGAATGACCCAACATTTAATTGATTATGCAAATATCGGATTGCTTTCTCAGTTTGCAGGAATGCTTACCGATTCACGAAGTCTGTTGTCTTACTCCCGGCATGAGTACTTCCGAAGAATTCTTTGCCAGCTGATCGGCTCTCTTGTCGAACAGGGAGAAATTGAAGACGACCCGGCACTGCTCGAAGGTATTTTAAAAGATATCTGCTTTAACAATGCCGTACGTTTATTTAAGATTGAAAATATCAAGGAGGCTCACTAATGCAATTATCTTTTAGATGGTACGGAGATACCGATCCAGTAACGTTAGATAAAATAAAACAAATTCCTGCTATGAAGCACATCGTCTCTGCTATTTATGACGTTCCTGTGGGTGAAGTCTGGTCCAAGGAACGTATTGATAATCTGAAAGCATCTGTAGAAAAAGAAGGGCTCTCTCTGACAGTGATTGAGAGCCTTCCTGTTCACGAATCTATTAAGCTTGGTGATGCGGATCGAGATCACTATATTGCCAATTATAAGGAATCATTGAAAAACCTTGCTAAGGCAGGAGTTAAAACCGTCTGCTATAATTTCATGCCCGTTTTCGATTGGACAAGGACGGATTTGGAGCATGAGTTAGAGGATAGCTCTACCGCCTTATTATATGATCATGATTTTATTCAAAAAATCGATCCGGTCACAACGAATTTAAATTTACCTGGTTGGGACGAAAGCTATACAAAGGAAGAAATGGCTGCTTTAATTGAAAAATACCGCCACATTTCGAAAGAAGACCTTTGGGAAAATCTTCGTTATTTCTTAGATGAAGTACTACCCGTTGCTATCCAACATGACGTTGATATGACCATTCATCCAGACGATCCACCTTGGTCTCTCTTCGGTATTCCAAGAATCATTAAAGGAAGAGAAAGTTATCAGCGTTTGCTGTCCATTAATGATGCTAAAAATAATGGCATTTGTTTTTGTACAGGATCACTAGGCTGTTTAGAAGAAAATAACCTTCCTTCACTGATTCGTGAATTTGGGGATCATATCCACTTTGTTCATATGCGGAATATTAAGCGTTTGGATAACCATTCGTTTGTAGAAACAGCACATCCATCTGACTTCGGATCGATTGATATGAAAGAGATTATCCGTGCGTTAAAGGATATTAACTATCAGAAAACGATACGTCCCGATCATGGCAGAATGATTTGGGGCGAAACTGGAAAAGCAGGTTATGGTCTCTTTGACCGTGCTTTAGGTGCCAGCTATATTAATGGTTTAATAGAAGGAGTGGAATAAGCATGCAATTATCATTAGAGGGAAGAAACATTGTCATTACAGGAGCGAGCGGTGTCATTGGAAGCACTTTTGTTCGGGCCATGGTTCGAGAACGTGCACACGTTGGTTTAATTGGACGCAACAAGGAAAAATTAGAACAGCTTGCAGCAGAAGTAGATCCTGACGGTAACAATACCATTGTTCTTGCCGCTGATGTTCTGGATAAATCCTCCCTCAGGCAGGCTAAGCAGCAATTTAACGACACATTTGGTACTGCGCATGCACTGATTAATGGTGCAGGAGGAAATCATCCCGATGCAACAACCGATGATGAACATTTTCAAAAGGATATATCCAAAAACCTGTTTGGATTAAGCGAGGAAGGTGTAGAAAGTGTTTTCCGTTTGAATTACACCGGTACTTTCCTGCCCATTCAGGTGTTTGGAACGGATTTAACGGAAGGTGAAGGGAATTCGATTATTAATATTTCTTCCATGAATGCTTTTCAGCCTTTAACCAAAATCCCGGCATACAGCGGAGCTAAAGCTGCAATTAGCAATTTCACTCAATGGCTCAGTACGTATTTTGAAGGAAAAGTCCGTGTTAACGCGATTGCTCCCGGTTTCTTTGAAACAGCGCAAAATAAAGGTCTTCTGCGCAATGAAGATGGTTCTTATTCTGACCGTGCAGAAAAAATACTAGGGCAGACACCGATGAATCGATTTGGTGATCCGGAAGATTTGGTTGGTACATTATTATGGCTGCTTGATTCAAATGCCAGCCGTTTTGTTACAGGTATTGTTGTGCCAGTTGACGGCGGGTTTTCTTCCTATTCAGGAGTGTAAGTTCATTAACGAAAGGAGAGCGGGATAACCGCTTTCCTTTTTTCGTATGCAGCGTATTCATTTACGAAAAAAAGCCATCTGACAGCTTTTCTTTCCATAAGAAGCTTCAGATGGTTTTTTTGCATTAAAACGGTTGTACTTCTATTTCAGTCAATGCATTATTGTACATCGGTAAAGACGTTCCTTTTTTAACAAAGAAAGGAATATTTGCTAAGGAAACATCTACAGTAATGGTGCTTCCTCCTTCGTAAACATCCCCTGTATAATAATCAATCCAGCCTTCTGGATTTTTTGGCAAGTAAATCTGCCGTTGTGTTTGTCCTTCTTCTACAATCGGGCAGACAAGTAACTTATCGCCAAGCATAAAGTCATCAGTATCTTTATACGTTTTGTCGTCTTCTTCAAATTCATAAAATGTCGGACGAATGATTGGTTCATAATGATCATATGCATTTTCTACCAAACTTTGAATATAAGGGTTTAGACGCTCATGCAAGTGCATTGCTTCTTTTACTTCTTCCAATACTTCTTCATGCATCCAAGCTTCATTAACAGAACCATCATCATTCCACGAATGGATCGAAAAACGAGGATAGAATACACCGCACTGAACCCATCTTAAGAACAACTCAGGGTCAGGTTTTGGTCCTGAAAACCCGCCGATGTCATGTCCAAAATTATATACGCCAGACAAACTCAGTCCAAGAGCCATCTTATTGTTAAATTTCAAAGTGTTCCAGCTTGTCCGATTATCTCCCGTCCACGTCTGTACATATTTGCTGATTCCTGCACAGCCCGAACGGCTGATAACATAAGGATTTTCCTCTTCATTATAGGCAAGCTGTACTTCTCTGGATGCTTTCACCATTAATAACGGCATAATAGCTCTGTATTTTTGAAAGCTGCCGCCATTTCCAAATCCGTGCACTTGCGCTTTTTCATCCCAAACCTCAAATTCATTATTATCATTCCATGTACAGTTAATATGATTATCTAATAGCTTGGTTTTTACTTGTTTTTTCCACCAGTTGATGGTATCTGGATTAGTGAAGTCCAAATAATATCCTTCATCATCCCAGAACTGAATTAATAAAGGTTCTCCATGTTCATCTTTAATGAATCCGTCAAAAGCCAAAACCTCATCAAGTAATGGATGATTCAGCATCAGAGAAGGTTTGATATTAGCAACAATTTCTACTCCCTCATCGACGAAATGCTTTCCAAATGCTTTGGGGTCCGGGAATTTATCATAATTCCAGTTGAATACATAGCGTTTTCCATCAATAGATGTGTAACCGGAAGAAAGATGAAAGGAGCGTACGTTAATATCATGATGGTCACATTGCTCCAGAAAATCGTTCAATCGTTCTTGTGAATCCGGCAAGTCTGTATACTGCATGGTAGATCCAGAATAAGAAATGGCCCATGCTGGCATTTTTGCAGGTCTCCCTGTCAGCCAGCTAAACCGCTTTGTAACATCTTTAATCTGTGGCCCGGCAACGACATAATAATCGAGAAAATCACTGTTGGTTTCATAGTAACGGTAATATCCATGATAGTTATCCAGTTCCTTTCCAAAATCCAACACGGAATTTTGATAATCATCATAGAAGATGCCAATAGATTGACGAATGCTTGGTTTATACGTAATATAAAACGGAATATGTTTGTACAGCGGATCTGTCGTCTCCGCATTGTACCCCATTGCGTCAATATTATTCATACGGAATCGTCTGCCATGTCTATCTGCAACACCAGATTTCTCTCCCAATCCAAAATACATATCCTCTGCATCTCGTTCTAAATAATGACATGTAGGATGGTTTGGACTAATTTGGTGCTGATAACTTTGTGTCTTGCGATCTGTCATCACTTGTTCAAAAACACCTGCTGCATTTTTTTGGAACCACGTTACATAAAATCCTTCTTTTTGAATATCCAATTTTAGTTTTGTGGTTGTAATGGTAATTGTTTCATTCGACTCGGAAAAGGTATATTCAGGTGAAGAGAACGGTTTCAAATTATCTCGTGAAACGCCTTCAAAAGGAAGTTCCGTGTCTCCAGGAGTAATCGTCCATGTCGGAAATTCTATTTGTTTCTGATCACTTATTTTCACATTAATAATAGATGGTTCTAAAACTCTGATTTGCGCGTACATTGCTTGTTCTTGATTATATAGCAATATCTGATTCGATTCATGTGTATGCAATTTAAAGTTGCCCAATGCTTATCCCTCCAAATAACAACGTTGTTATTACTAGTATACCTTTTCTTTGAAGAAAAATAAAGTTGGAACTATTACCAAAATCACAAGGTAATCATTCCAACTTTATATCCTTCCCTTGAAAGAATTCTCTAATAGGTAAAGCTATATAACTTGAAATTAATATTTTACCTTCTGGCGTTCGCTCCGGCCAACCACTCCGCTTTCCATGGGGACGGCTTCAGCTAACTTGAAAAGAAGACCGCTTTTCAAGTGGATCTTCAGCTCGCCCTGTTCCCATAGGAGTCTACGTGGTTGGCCTACGCTCTAATAGGATTTTGCAGCGTATGGAAGAAATAACATCCTAATGAAGTTAGAGGGATTTTAATTGTTCAGCTATTTCAACCGTATAGAATATCCCACTAGCGGAGGCGGACCGTTTTGACTCCTGAGGGATCAGCACCATCTGAAGATCCACTTTTGCCAAGCGCTCTTCTTGGCAAAAGTTAGCTGAAGAGCGTGCCCCTAGGAAAGCAAACGGTCCGCCGCAGCGGTCGCCCTACACTTCACCTTCTCATCTTCAGATGTATGGAAGAAACGATTTACCTCTGTTCTTATGAAAAAGAAGTTACTTTTTAAAGTGCGTCAGTTGAGTAAAGAAAAAGATAGGTTTATTAATTCAATTTATATAGTAAAAACATTTATACCTGTTTTATCCCCGATTCACTCATTCACACAACACAAGAAAACGATCAATCATCTCCTTCTTCCCATTGCACACGTTCCATAAATTCCGCAGAAGCTTTATACCCTTGTTGCTGCAGGTACCAATTATTCGCAGCTGCTTCCACTAACCCGGCGACATCTCTCCCCGGCTGCAGCTGAATTTCAATCATAGGAATCTTTACCCCCATATAATCTTCCGTCTCAGTTTTCAATTCCAACTCATTATTAAGCTCATCTTTCTGCCATTTCGTCAATTCAATTACCAGGGAAATACGTGATTCATCTTGAAATGCTTTTCTTCCGTACATACGAACAATATTCAGCAAGCCGACACTGCGCAGTGCGAGAAATTCGCGGTTAATATCATTATGTGTTCCGAGAACGGTCTGATGACTTAATTTCCTCAAAATAACGATGTCATCCGAAACGAGACGATGTCCTCGCCCGATTAAGGTATGTGCCAATTCACTTTTCCCGACACCCGATTCTCCGCGAATTAGAATGCCAATTCCGAATACATTCAAGCAGACACCATGGACGGCAATTTCCATTGCCAGTTTACGCGTCAGATAATTATCCACCTTGGCAATAAAATCAACTGCCGTATCCGCTGTACGAAGGAGCGGAATATTTTCTTCCTGACAGAATTTCGTTAAATACGTAAGCCCATCCTGCTCTGATGTAACAATAAAGCACGGCGGATGATAGCTTACTACGTGATCGATTCTTTCTTTTCGTTCGTCAATATTCAACTGTTTCAAAAAAGTAATTTCCTTTTTCCCTAAGATTTGCACCCGTTCCATTGGAAAAAAGTCAAAGTAGCCAATAAACTCTAAACCCGGACGATGTGTCTTGGCCTTTTTAATCGTACGTTCTAATTCATCTCCTCCAGCAAGTACTTCTAATTGGAATTCATTTACTAAGTTTTGTACGCTGATAGATTTCAAAGCATCACACTCCTCTTTATCCGGTTCTTATCCCTACATTATAACGAATTCTATCCAAAAGAGACAGGATTCTCTCTATGGAATGCGTTTTTATTAAAACTTAAGACGAAAAAAAGGTGGAAATTTTTATTCCACCTGTCTTTCTATTTAATAATCTGTACCCGCTTAATATACCGGCCATCTATTTCCAGAATATGAAAGGTTAAGTTTTCCTTTTCCAGCTTATCGCCTTCTTCCGGAAAAGTGGTTAAGTTTCGAAGGATATAGGCTGCCAGCACATCGTCTTCCTCAGGAATATCCGTATCAAAAGCATTGTTTAGCTGATGCAAAGTGATTTTTCCATCACAAATCATTTCCGTCTCTGTCTGCTTCTCAATCAGAGCATCTTCTTCCATGTCCGTTTCATCTTCAATTTCTTGCCCGATCATGACTTCAATAATGTCCTCCTGCGTTACAATACCTTCTGTGCCGCCATATTCATCCAGGACGATGGCCATATGTTTCTTTGCTTCCAGCATCTTATGGAAAACCCATTCGATATTGTAAAATTCATAGACACGGAGCGGTTCCATATCGCTATAATCTACGAGCGCTTTTTCTTTGTCATCACTCCAGGAGATTAAATATTTTGAGTGGAAAATGCCAATAATATCATCGACATCCTCCCCAAAAACAGGATACCTTGTAAATGGACTGGAGAGTGCCAACGCTTTGACTTCTTCATAACTTTCATCATGGTCTAAGCCGACGATTTCAACGCGCGGTGTTTTCAGCACATCCTTTACATTTAAATGATAAAAATCAAATACACCGCGGATTCGTGAAGACTCTTCTTTTTGAAAGGCCCCCTCTGAATCAGCAATGTCTACAATCGCCCGCAGTTCTTCCTTGGAAACGGACTCTGCCTGCATCTCTCCTTTTGAAAGAGCCTTGGTAATCATTCCTGTCAATCCATTTAATAAAAATGTGATTGGTTTTAAAATAAACACAACCACACGGATAATCGGGAAGATGAGTGCAGAAATACGATCCGGGAAGCTGGCTGCTACGGATTTGGGGATGACTTCAGAAAACACAATAATTGTCACAGTCAAAATTGCTGAAGCAAGTCCCACATTTAACCCATAGTCGATGGCCATCATCGTAACCAGTGTCGGCAGCAAGATATTTGCCACATTATTCCCGATTAAAATAGCTGTAATAAATTCACTTGGTTTGGAAACTAGCTGTAGCAGCTTTTCTGCTTTGCTGTCTCCATCGTTCGCTTTCGCCTGCAGCTTCATTTTATTCGTTGCTGTCAAGGCTGTTTCACTTCCTGAGAAGAAAAGTGATACAAAGATTAAAAAAATGATCGCAATGATCACGAGTAGATTCCTCCTAAACGAAAACAATTTTTATATGGAAAACAAGTATAAGAGATAGTTTTTCTTTTTGAAAAACGGCCTTCTCTATCATCAATTTATCCTTCAAAATCCAACCTATACCAGGTTTTGAATAAACACACGGATAACATCCGCCCCGCCGATAAGTGTACCCAAAGAGCTTCCGATATTTGCTAATACGACTACAAGCAATATCCGTGTTACTTTATTATTCCAAAAGCCTTTGACCGAATGCGCATCATCCGCTAACTTATCAAAGTCGCTGACGTTAGGGCGTTTAATATACGCTTGTACAAATCCGGCAAACCATCCTGCTGCCAGCAGTGGATTAAGGGATGTCAACGGTGCGACGATAAACGCCGTTAAAATAGTTAAAGGGTGTGCGAAAGCAGCAAGAGCCCCGATTGCAGAGAACGACCCGTTCCAAAGTATCCAGCTTAACGTCTGTTGCCAACCTGCTGCTGGATTGGTAATAAACGTATAGGCGATAATCGCGATGATGAAAACAGGAATCATCCAGCCGACTACTTTTGGCCACTTGGCTTTCGGCGGGCGTCTTGTTAATTTGTCTAAATCCTGTTCTTTTTCAATTTCTTTGGTAATGCCTGGAACATGGGCTGCACCCAGTATAGCTACTACTTTATTGCCGGGAGCATCTTTGATTTTTTGTGATAAATACTGATCGCGTTCATCAATCAAGGGTTTCTTTAAATCCGGGAAATAGTCTGTAAACTCTTGCAGCATGGCATTAATCGTATCCTGCTGCTTCATATTTTCTAACTCTTTTTCGGAAATTTCTTGTCTGCTAAAAATACTGCCAAACACTTGCATTAACAGCATCGCCTTTCCTTTAAAGCTGATATTTCCCCAAATGCGGGCAAATGTAATTTGAATATCCCGGTCAGCTAAAACAAGTTCGGCGCCTGTTTCTTCCGCAGACTGGATGCCTTGTATCATTTCTTCACCCGGACGAATGCCAAATTGCTTAGCCATCCGCTTTTGAAAGGAGGAAACTGCCAAGTTCATTAACAGCGCAACTGCTTTTTTATCACGGATAATTTGAAAAATATCTGTATTTTTCCATTTATTATCATCCTTTACCGATTGAAAACGCTGTTCGTCCAGCTCGATACAAATCGTATCAGGCTGCTCGCTGTCAACGACTTCCTTCACCTGTTCAGCGCTATTTTTAGAAACATGGGCTGTACCGATTAATATATATTCTTTTCCATTTAATTGAATCCTTGTGACATTTTCCTCGCTCATGTACCATCCTTCTTCCTTCCATCATATAATACGAAACAAGGGGTCTTTTTCGTTTGTATACTCTATTGTAATACATTTTCACCAAATAATTAAACATCTAAGCGTTTATAACGTATGATATAGAAAGATAACCATACAATAAGTATGAATATGGGGGATGACCTATGTTTTACTATCAATTAGATGACCGCCTGACATTGCGGCAGCTGCAAATGGAAGATGCCAATGCGTTGTTTATGGCTGTAGAAAACTCAAGAGAACAATTATGGGAATGGCTTCCATGGATAGAAGCAACCAGGAGTCTTTCCGATTGTTTGGCTTTTATTGATTTATGTTTACAAGGTGCCAAACGCAGACAGTCACTGAATGTCGGCATTTTCGAGGAAAGAAAACTGATCGGCTGCATTAATTTTAATTTTATTGATTGGCAAAACAGCAGCGCATCAATCGGATATTGGTTAGACCCATCATATCAGAAAAAAGGTATCATGACATCGGCTGTGCAGGTAATGATTGATTATGCGTTTTATACATTACGGTTAAATCGTGTGGAGATCCGCGCTTCCATGCATAATAAAAAAAGCAGAGCCATCCCTGAAAGACTGAATTTCCGCCATGAAGGCATTATCAGGCAGGGGGAATGGCTATATGATCATTATGAAGATTTAGCTGTGTACGGACTCTTAGCAAGAGAGTGGACACATACGCATGCTTTCTGACATACTTATTTTACTTTTTCGTCTCCTTCATATGAATATCGACAATTTCTTCCGTATTTGTTTTAAAATAAATATCAATAATAACACCAAATTCCTTCTCTTGGCCGACTAACCATAGCTTAAATGTTTCAACGGTTTCTTCGCCTTCTGTTTGTCTGCCTACATGCAGGTAATCCACGATTTTTTCTTGTGGATATCGGGCTTTGACTTCTTTCATTGCAACCTGTCCCCATGGGGCATACTCAGGTTCCTCTGCATTTACCCAGGTTCCGATGAGTAAAGGAATGATAATAATACCTGCAACAATAAAGATGCGATATATCCGGTTCATATTGCCACCTCCTATTTAGCCTTAGCTTTTGCCGATTCGGCGTTTTTATGCTAAACAGACAGGTTGGGTTGATTTCATTTCCCGGGAAATGAAATAGGGTTCAAAACAGGCTGCGCTTCAGGTGCAGCCTGTCCTGCTATTTCATTTGTACGCTATGCAGATGCGCAAAAATACCATCTTTCTGTAGAAGTTCTTCATGTGTTCCTTCTTCTTCAATGCCTTTTTTCGTTACGACCATAATACGATCGGCTGCTTTTATCGTAGCAAGACGATGTGCAATTACAATGGTGGTACGGTCGGCCGCAAGATCATTCAAGGCTTTTTGAATAATCATTTCTGTTTCTGTATCAAGTGCGGAGGTCGCTTCATCCAAGATAAGGATAGGCGGATTTTTCAAGAACATACGGGCAATTGCTATACGCTGTTTTTGACCTCCTGACAGCTTCAATCCTCTTTCTCCCACCTGAGTCTCGTATCCGTCCGGAAGTTCTTGAATAAAGTCTTCCATATGGGCACGCTTAGCCGCAAGCTCGATTTCTTCATCTGTTGCTTCCAGGTTTCCATAAGCAATATTCTCACGCAAGGTTCCGGTAAATAGGAATACATCCTGTTGGACCACGCCTATATTCTTGCGAAGCGATTCTTTCGTCATATCACGAATATCAATCCCGTCAATCGTCACAGCTCCCTCGTCCACATCATAAAATCGTGGAATTAATGCAGAAATGGTGGTCTTACCTGCTCCGGAAGGTCCTACAAATGCTACTGTTTCTCCCGGATTCATTTGAAAATGGATATCGTCCAGCACCGGTTTTTGTGTTTTATCGTAGCTGAAGCTCACTTGATCAAACCGGATATCTCCTTTTAAATCACCAACTGCCACAGCATCCGGCTTGTCCTCCACATCCGGATTGACAGCCATCATATCGGAAAAACGTTTGAACCCGGCCATCCCTTTCGGATACAGTTCCAAGAGGGCTGTAATTTTATTAATTGGCGTCGTTAATACATTGACAAATAAAATAAAACTGACCAGCTCTCCATAACTAAGACGATCTGTATAAGTGAACCAGGCACCGGTGACAAGGACAAGCAATGTCATTAAACGCATTAACAAGAAAATATTCGAATGAACAATTCCCATCACTTTATAAGCGCCTACCTTCACGATACGAAATTTTTCATTATTTTCTTGGAAACGCTGCTTCTCGAATTCTTCATTAGTAAAAGATTGTACCACACGTACTCCAGAAACAGCATCCTCTATTCTTGCATTCACTCCAGCAATTTTGGCATACATTTTTCGCCATGCTTTGTTCATACGAATATTTCCAAATGTAATCAGGAAAATCAAAATAGGTACAGTGATGAGCACAATCAGCGCCAAGACCGGATTAATCGTGAACATAATAAAGAAAGCACCCATGAATGTCATAATGGAGATAAAAAAATCCTCCGGTCCATGGTGGGCAAGCTCTCCTAAATCAAATAAATCATTGGTGATACGGCTCATAATATGGCCTGTTTTGGTGTTATCAAAAAAATGAAATGATTGCCTTTGTACTTGATAAAATAAATCACGGCGCATATCTGTTTCTATGTTAATTCCCAGCTTATGTCCTAAATAAGAAACGACATATTGCAAATAGGTACTGATGATGTACACAATCAGCAATAAAATCGATACTACTACAATCGCATTCCAGTCTTGACCAGGAAGCAATTGATCAATAAACCATTGCACCGCTACCGGAAAAGCTAATTCCATCAGCGCCACAATGACTGCAGCAGAGAAATCTATGATAAATAACCGTTTATGCGGTTTATAATATGAGAAAAATTGACGCAGCATGTTTCTCCTTCCTCCCTCTTATTTTCTGCGATAATACGATAAAAAGATATTAGTCGCATTAGTGAATTATATAGTTAATCACTTGGGAAAACAATATGCTTATCTTCATATTCGCCGGAAAGTTTGTCCTTTTCCCTGCATAATATTTAAAAAGGGGGTTGTTTCACGTGAAACCATTAAAGTTGATTTGTTATGTTATAGGATTTGTGTTTCTCGTATCTGGATTGATGAAATTTATAGACCTTTCGATGGTAAACAGTTTTGATCAAATGGGGATACCTTTATCTAACTATGTATATTTTTTTGTAGCACTTTTCGAGGTAATGGCGGGGATGCTGTTAATCGGCAGAATATTTATCCACATATGTCTTATTCCACTTATTTTCATCTTGCTTGGAGCGATCTTTTTTACCAAAATTCCTGTACTAACTAATGAAGGTATGTTTGCTTTCCTCTTTGCATCTCGTTTAGATATCACCTTACTGATATTACTTGCTTTTCTATGGACAAAACGAAAAGATAAAGAAGCTTTCATCTAACTTTCTCACATCCAAATGTGGATAACATCTGTGTAATTCTAAAAATCTGTGAACAGCTTATGGAAAACCGAAACTTATCCACAATTATATACACATATGCACAAATGTTCGCAGTTATATTGTATAGGAACTTATTTTCCACACCAAATATTGAGTTAAATTTATTTTTTTATCCACTAATTGTGTATAAACTCTTTATTTTTGTGGATAAAAATTCTAAGAGTGGATTCTTATTACATCCACTCTTAGAATTTGCTTCCTTATTGCATTTCGAGTTCCATCTCTTCCTGATGCAACTCTCCATCTCTGTAAAAGTCTACCCTGACAGATTCGCCGACTTCTTTCTCTTCATAAAGGATTTTCCGTAAATCAATTGTATTATGCACAGGTTCGCCATCCAAAGCTACAATCACATCATATTGTTGAATACCTGCGTTATCAGCCGGGGATAAGTTTTCCACACTCCATACATACACGCCGCCTTCTACTTCTATCGGCAACTGCAATGTATTTCTCCATTCATATTGCGGCAGCTCTTCAATGGAATAGATTTCTACACCTAAATATGGCCGGATAACCTCTCCATTTTCCTCCAGTTCCTCAATAACAGGAATAGCACTATCTATCGGGATGGCAAAGCCGATTCCTTCTACTGCTTCTTCATTAATTTTCATGGAATTGATTCCGATCAATTGGCCATATAGATTAACCAGTGCACCGCCGCTATTTCCCGGGTTAATCGCCGCATCTGTCTGAATTACTTCTGCCTGCCAGTCAGGCTGGCCATCAAAATTAAAATCCATTGGAATTGTACGCTCCATGCCACTGATAACGCCTTGAGTAACCGTGCTTGATAAGTAGGCCCCCAGCGGGTTCCCAACAGCAACAGCCGGTTCTCCTACTTTTAAATTTTCCGAAGTTCCTATTTCCATGGCCATATCTTCATCTCTGCTGTCCATTTTAAGTACTGCTAAATCGGTAAATAAATCACTGCCAATCATTTCTGCTTCCACATGCGTTTCATCATGCATAATTACTTCTACAGCGTCGGCTCCTTCGATCACATGATGGTTCGTTACAATATATGTTTCACCTTCTTCTACCTTATAAATAACGCCTGATCCTGTTCCGGCTTCAATGCCATCAGCGTCGGCTCCCCAGGATACATTTTGCTGAAGATTTGTGATTCCTACAACAGCTGGCGTTACTTGTTCAATGATGTCGGTCAGCTGTGTGGAGACATCTACCTGCAGGGGCTGTTCCAAACCGCTGTTATTGCTGGCGCTTCCATTAATCTCCCCTTTTTCTTCAGGGCTTATTTGCTCCGCATTTTCATTTTGAAGAAAATCGGGATTAATTAACAGTACGAGTATTCCGCCAATAATAATACCAAGCAATAATGGAACAAGCCATTTTCTTTTTCCTTTTTTATCTGGTCTGGATTCCGGCTGCGGTTGATTCGGCTGGTCATTATATTCCATATATCCTTCTCCTTATCCATTTATCCAATCCTTTTCGGCAGGGTATATCATCGTAATCCCAGCCCAGTCTCCTTGCGCACTATTTAACTAAGTATTCCCGAAACGTATTTATCATTAAACGCAAAATTGTGAGTTGTACAAAATAAAAGAGACTTGTTTTTGGGTATCATCCATTTCAGTTTATGCATAAATGAATTTTTTATCCCAACTACACAAGCCTCTGTATCTTTTTCTATATTCTGGTTGCATGTACTACGAAAGCCCTTCTCCTTGGACAAAGCGCGGAAATCAATGCCATAGGTAACCTTCAGCCGGACGAGTTTCCTTCATTCCCACGAAGTGAAAGGCCATTTATCACGGAGAAGCGTCCATAAAACTTCGGTTGAGTGAAGTTTCGTTTTATACGCGTTCCGTCACGGAACCGACAGTATATAACGATGTAGGCACTGCCGGATCGGTATCATGCAATTCCAGGTCGATGCCCCGTTCCGTCAAAATTTGATTCACTGACATACGCGCCAGATCCTTCATATTATTATCCTGACTCAAGTGAGCTAAATAAACCCGCTTCGTACGATCTGAGATAATATCTGTCAGCGCAAGGCCGGAGTCTTCATTGGAAATGTGACCGGAATCTCCTAAAATACGTCGTTTCACGTTCCAAGGATAACGTCCCATCCGCAGCATTTCGACATCATGATTCGCTTCGAATATATAGGCATCAGCATCCTCCACCGTTTTCTTAATATGTTCAGATACATAACCCAAATCTGTCACAAGTGCTACCTTGTATCCATTGTGACGGAAGGTATAAAACATAGGTTCTGCCGCATCATGAGATACGCCAAACGATTCCACTTCGATATCTCCAAAACTCCGGACAGAGCTCCTATCGAATTGAAATTTCTGGTCTATTGTCAGCTTACCAAGAGAAGAATCCATGGCCTGCCACGTTTTTTCATTCGCATAAATAGGAAGCTGATACTTGCGTGCAAAGATACCCAATCCTTTAATATGATCGCTATGCTCATGGGTTACCAGAATGCCATCGAGCCCGGCCGGATCCACATCAATCTGCTGGAAAAGCCCGTCCATCTTTTTCCCGCTTAATCCAGCATCTACTAACAGACGCTGCTGTGCTGTTTCTATATAAAATGCATTTCCTGTACTGCCTGAGGCAAGTACACTAAAACGTAAACTCATTCTGACTCATCACTCCTAAGAGATGTTAGCTTTCTTGCGATTTTGTTTTATTGTTTATTTATATACTTTACCTTGTTTTTTGGTTTTTTTAAACAGAAAAGTTTTCGCTCATTTATTTCTGTTTGTTTTTTTGCGTTGGTTTTTTGTTGGATTTTACGTTGGTTCTTTTTCATGTAATAACAATAATCCCACCGTAGATAAATATACCAACCACACTCAATTTAGCTAAAGTCTTACTAAACATAGAAACTAACTTATTCGAAAAGAGGCATCCTCTCCCGGTGTGAAATTAATACAAACCACAGATCAAGAGAAACAAGAAGTTTTAAAAAAGTCGAATAACACGAATAAATGAAGCATTAGAACTTCTAGATAACGTTAAAATAATGGAAATCCTTAATAAATGAGGGTTTCTTTTTTATGCACTTCTTTTAATTGGACCGCAAGACAATATATTGTTTAGTTTAAAACTGCGGACCTGTTTTCTATAGTAGCAATAGGCAAGCGCCCTTTTATTATCAATATCCACTACTCTAATAACGCGCTGGCTAACCTTGCCCTTCCCATCCATATAATAAATCATGATTTTATCTCTGCTATTTAAAGATTTATGAAGTAATCCAATCATTTAAATCCACCTCCAAAAATTGCCGTTTGACGAATGTTTGTTCTGGTTATAATATGAATGTAACACAAAAACAAGAACAAGTGTACTGTTATTTTTTAGCAATGGGAGGTTAATTATGATGGAAAATGTATCTATAACCTACGTCACACCAGAGCAGTTTGGATATATAGACAGAGGGATTTTAAAATGGCAAGGGATGTTGTTAGCAGACCAAACAGATGCTTTAAAAAGAGATGAAAATGAACCTGCTGAAATTAAACCTAAAGAAGAAATGACAGAAGTAGAAATATCAGAAGTGCTGCACAAGGCATTTTTAAATGATGCACCTATCGCAATCCAAGCTAACACTATGCGAAACGGAAGTTATTATAAGGATGTGCTATGTAAAGTCGCTGGATATGGTGGTGGGAAAATAAATCTGGATGTAATTGACGGTCGTAAGACTAATTGCGCGATTGATCAAATTAGAAACATAGAGTTTATGGATGTATCGGATTGGTATGATAAAAGGAAATGACACCTGCTATTGCGGGTGTTTATTTTTTATAAAAAGATTTTAAATATGTGTTGACTTTAACCGATAACGGTTGTATAATGAAATTACAAGATAACCGATATCGGTTAAATAAAAGGAGGAATTGAAAATGAACACAACGGAAATCATGAGCAAGGCGGTAGCAAATGCAAAGGTAATGGAAGGGGATTGGATAGCGAAAATGAGTTTGGCTTTGAAAAAAGCTTGGAAAGAAGCAAAATACGCTGCACAATTAGCTGCTAAAGCAATGAATGAGGTTGTGTCTATTAAAAGTTGGTTTATACGTAAAAATTTCGATCAAAATGAAGCGTATACATTACAAACTGCTGAATTTGAAATCATCAAGGAAACAGAAAAAGCATACCGATTAAAAGCAATGACGGACTTCGGAAACTTGTTTGTATGGGCGCCGAAAAGCGTATGCTTGAACCAAGAACAATTCAACGCTGAATTTGACGCTGTTCAAACAAAAATGAATAAAGGTCTTGAGCGAAACCTTGAATTACTTAAAGAAGCAAAAGAATTGGGTATAAAAGGCGTTCGCAAGGGCATGAAAACTAAAACATTAGAAAATAAAATTGCTGCTCACAAAGCAGTATAAGGAGGAATTACAATGGATGTATTAAATCAAGTGATGGGTGTGCAAGAAGCTAGTGGCTTATGGGGGCTGTCTCCGGACCGAGTAAAGGGATTGTGTCAATCCAATAAGGTCCAATGCAAGAAAGTTGGTAATAGCTGGGTTTTATTAAAAGAACAGCCCAACCCTAAACAGCAAAGGTTGCAAGGTGGTGAAGTTCTTGCCGGATATACGAAACGTGAAGAAGAAGAGGTATTTTTAAAAGGAGCAAGGGAGATACTTTCTAAAGTATATCCTGAATTCAATGATGGACAGCTGTGGCTTGAAAATAGAGGTCATTTTTATTCGGTTATGCATGGTTATGGGATACAGGTGGCCCAAATCATGCCAGCACAACCAGACAAATTCGCTGAAAACAGAAAATTAGTTATCAATCGTGAAGAAAAAAAAGATGTACAAGTAGTAGCGCAAACAGAGCAATATATATTGAGAGACATAAAAGAACTAGTGCGTGCCAGGGTTCCGCTAAATACTGTCGAAACAGCCGATTGGATTGATAATAGAGTCGTATCAAGGGCTGGGTTCCTCGAAAACCGTTTAACTGATCAAGCAAATCAAGTTGATTATAAATGGAGAGACAATAAAATTAGCGTTAAATTTAAACGAGTCAACCCGCCAAAAGGTTATGATGAACACGATGATTATATCACTGTGACAAGGATTGAATAAATAAAAAGGAGTGTTTAAATGTACTGGTACGAATTTATTCGCAGAGGAATGTCCCCGGGTTGCCAACCGCGTGGATTCGTAGACCACGATGAAAATAAAGGTCGCTTTGGATGGGTTGCTTACAATAGAGAATTGACTGATAAGGAAACGTCGGATTACGAACTAAGAAAGGTGATAGAATGAGCCTTAAATCAAGCATATATAAATTTTTGAGAATATGGAACGATGTGGATGCTGTGAAGAAAGGAAAAGTTGGTAAACGAATCGGCAGGCGTGTTACGGGTCGTGCTGCAGGAAAAGGGATTAAGAAGTTATTTAAATAATATGTAAAGCCCCCACAACTGTGAGGGCTTATTTTTATAATCGTTTATTAACTTCTTTGCGGACTTGCTCATATTTTGATTTACTGATTCCAAGTGATTTTCTTCGAGCGGAATGTCCACTACCATGTTTGCCTTGGATAACCTCGTTAGCCATTTGACTGACGGATTTTCCAGAACCGCCGACAGAGCCTTTATTAACATATTCACGAACTTTATTATACTCAGATTGACTAATACCTAGTGACTTGCGTCTAGCATCATGACCGTTTCCGTGTTTTCCTGCTTTAACTTCTTTAGCCATTTGTGCGACGGACTTCTTAGAATTTTTAGCGTTTTGGGAACTAGATCCATTCAGCTTACTATACACTTGCTTACCAGGCAGCCCGTCTACATCAAGTCCATAATAAGATTGAAAACGACGTACAGCGTCCTCGGTATCTCCACCAAAATAACTGTCAATGCCGTTGTTTTTGGCGCCTTTATTAGGAAAAAATGGTGGATTATTATTGGCGAGCATAGTTTGCATTTGCTTTATAGGATTGCCATATTCTCCATTACCAAGCGTTTGGCCAGTCCAGTTTCCGGTAACTTTCTTCCAGGATGTTCCACCGCCAGAACTGGAACTACCTCCCGATGAACCGACGTTGCCAGACGACGAGCCAATCGCTGTTTTTAAATCACTCCACGTAACTCCCTTTGAGCCGCTACGTAAAAAGTGCGGGCAATCTTTGCCACTAGCTGTTTTATGCTGTACGACATTGCCAGCAGATATATTATGCTTGCTCATTAAATGTTTAATAAGATCAGCTGCATTTTGGACTGCTTGTTTAAAATTGCTGTCTGGATTGACGGCAATCTCGATACCAATACCATTGTTATTATATTTGGAATTACCGGCGTGCCAGCATTTGCGTGTATCATCAAACGACTGCACAATAGCACTGTCGTCCACAGTATAGTGCCAGCTTGCTCGTCTTGAATTTCCGTTTGATTGTAAATTAGCATGATTTTGCGCGCCTGCGCCTTTATTGGTATTGGCAGTTTCGTGTACGACAATATAATTACACGGGTTCCCTGTACCACCCGTTACACTATTAGCAATGGAGCTACTGACTATTTGTCTTTTGATATTAACCACAATAAAACCTCCCTATAAATTTAAAAAGAGTAACGCTGTACGCTACCCTTTGAATTTCAACTTTTTATTTTGTTTATCGTCCCGCAACATACCGTCTGCTACCTTTGCCGAATTTGTATAGCTGTTATTTTTCCAATGGTTCCATAGCTCACTAACCACCATTGCCACAACGGAAAGACCTACTACAATCTGATCGTTGTCGAATGGTAGTAATTCATATCCTGCCATCATAAATCCAGAGTTAACAGCTACAATGACAAACACTATTAACCGCACCCATTTGTTATCGATTTTCTTTAATTTCTCTTTCATATAATCATCCTCCCCAAATTTGTGACACAGCTACTCCAACAATGCCACCTACTACCGCTGTGATAACGGCAGTAATAATAGCTCCGGTAATTTTTCTTCTTATCCAATTTGTATCATCTTGGATAGCGGACAGTGTTTTTTGCATACTTTCTATTTGGCTATCTTGTCGTATATCGTTTCTCTGTAAGCCTTCTACGTCCTTTTTGATAAGATGGTAATTGCTTTTTAATTCGCTGACATCTTGTTGCATTCTCTCTTTCCAAGCGTCCATGTCTCCCATCTCCTCTTTATCTGGCATGGTTGACCCCCTACTACATCAGACATTAAAAAGAGGATAGCATAGCGCTAACCCCATAAAAATAAGCCTTTTTGGCTTTTATTATTGATATCACAACCTTTCAAGGCATGAAAAAAGACGCCTCGTTATGAGATGTCTTGTATCTACCTTATTGTTGTTTTTCTACTATTAAATTTTTCCATGGAACAGTAAGTTCCCCGTTATTTACACAGTTAGAATCAACAACGATTTTAATCGGATATTCTATATCGTTATTATTTTCAAGAATGTCATTACCTTTTCCCCATAACCATTCATAAACGTTATTTTCATTAACTCCAGTAGAGATATCTGCAATAGAAGCAATTGTGATATTTAAATCTAATAAAGTTACGTTATCTTTGTTTAATAACAATTTATAAGTTGGTCCATCTGGAATTACTGAATAACCTGATAAATTCCCATCACTAAATAACAATTGAGTATCCACATAATCCCTCCTTTCGGTCTTTTATAATAATATTCGACAAAATATAGTAAAATCCTTCTAAAAAATATGTTTTAATTTACAAATTTAAAAGGAAATTATCCACATCTGTCGAATATAATAATTCGGAAGGAGGTGAATACATATGGAATACGAGACAATAGTACACTTCAAAGATGGTTCAACAGCTAGTATGCCCATCTTACCAAACGAGTTTAACAGTGATATGTTCAATAAACTCGAAAAAGCAATGGACGTAGATTCTGATATAGTTGTTTATGGTACCAACGGGCAAATCGTTAGAAAAGCAAGAACTGTTCATTCGATCGAGTTCGTAGTGAAATCTATTTATTAAAATCAAGGAGGGTCATCCCCTTCTTGATCATTTGAACCTCCGCTTCATCAGTTCCAATTGTAAAAGGACATTCTGAGACCGCATATTTAAAATTTGCCTCTTTCATCTCTAATGTTCCATCTTCGTACATCACTGTATTTCGATTAGTACTTTCTAATTCTGGCATATTAACCCTCCTGTTTTTTCTTTGGTTTCTCTGCATCCTTATCCATTTCATTAATCTGCTGCCCCTTTAATTCATCCAGTTCCTCATTCAATTCTTCGATTTCTTGATACTGTTCCGTAATCAATGCATCCCTTTCGGCAATTTTCATATTCGATTCGGCCAACTGGTTTACGAGTGACTGATTAATATAATCTTTGTTAGGCTGTTTCTGTTCCATTTTCTAACAACTCCAATCTTTCATTAAATTCTTCCCATTTATATTTCACAGCTTGGACAAGTAAAAAGAAATTACTATTAAAATCCAATTCGTCTGGTGAAGATTTGTATAGATTTTCAAGCACCGGATCTAGTTGTTCCATGATAGGACCGACCCTGCGGTTAAACTTATTCGCATAATCATCCTCTTGATATAGCCATGATTTAATATCCATCATCTCGAAATGATCAAAAGCTTTTCTGTCATCGACTTCTTCAATTCCCATTTTTGCAGCATGAGTAGAAGTCTGTGCCATGTTTCCGTGATAATTCCACGCCCAAACATCAGCCCAACGATTGTTTTCTACACCCAATCGATAGCTATGTTGATCTGTGTTAAGAGGTTGTAATGTCGGGTTGTTTCCGGTTAAATTCATCCTTAAAGCTCTAGTGTATGACGTTCCTTCTCTTAACAGTAGATTTCTTCCTATTATGGAGTTATGAGCGCCTTCTTGTAGAGATTTATGACTGTGAGCTATAAAACCAGTAAAGGACTCCAGTAAAGCATCGAGTCTTTCTCCACCTTCTGATGTCCCGATGTAAGTCATTGGATATGGGTAATCATCAACTCCTAAACCAACTCCCAATCCCGAATATCGTCTTGTGCTATCCATATTCGAATCCATGAATTGCAGCTTATTACCTCTGTCCCTGAAATTAATTATAGCTCCACTTCCTAATCGAAATTCAGTGTTTTCCATCGTTAACAAACCATTATTTAAATCAAAAACTGTACGTCCGTTAAGGCTTGCTAAGATACCTCCGGCGATTCTATCAGCCAACATAGACCCGGTGGTAACGACACTTGCATTAATACCAAGACCGGTTATAGCATCAGGGAAGGTTGCTCCACCGTCAGAACTTACTCCCAGCCCTCTTGATGTTAGTGAAACGAGATAATTCGGATTATCCGGGTCTACTGCTAAAATCCCCCCGCTATTCGGGAATTGTAATTCAGTATTGGCATTTTGGATTAGTCTTGTTGCGTTTTTAACTGCATCATCTAACACGCTGTAAGGGAGCTGTATCTTACCCTCTAGTAATTCCTGAATATTTCTGGTAGCAGACTGAATGCCGGCTTGATATCTTTTGGCGATACCTTCAGTTCCAAAGGTAATATTAATGTTAATGATTTCGCCTTTCCAGTTCCGGGTTACTGATTGGAAAATAACACGCACTTCGTCATCCAGTTGGATACGTTCATCAATTAAAAATACTCTATCACCCAATTCTGATTGAGCTACAGGATAACCCTGTTTACTTAAATCATGAATATCTGCACTCACACTGACTTTTAACGATTCATCAACAATCGTTTTTAAATCATTATATAGTGCATCACCGTCAGTTCTTCGTCCATCTTTAAGAGGTGGTGCATGCTTTATTCCTATGCCTGGAATATCAGCTAACGGTGATTTATAAATCCGTTTTAATTTTGCGTTTTCCCATCCGCCTTCTTCACTGTCTTCATAATCACCATATCCCTTGGCATAAGTGTAATATGCTGCAGCATCAATCTCCTGCACAATATTACTAGCATTCAGCCTATATCGGTACATAAATTGCGTGTCTCGCCCAATCTGGTTTTCAAGATAAATGGTTCTGCCGACGATACGAAATTCTGCTTTATATCTGTTTAATGCACGAGTGAAGGTTTGTAACTTTGTTTCATCGCCGCCTTTTCCGAAGCCTTCCCATTGAACGGCCGGGAAAGTTCCATTAAGTATGAATCCAAAACCAGTACCTTCAAAAATATGATTGAATGCTCTTTCAGCTGTCAAATGTTCATTGAGATCATATTCATCTCTTAATCCATCGAGTGCATCAAAAAAGAGAGGAATCGCCTTAATATCTACTGTTAGGCTTTTTCCCTCTCCTTTTTTTCTGGAATATACTATTTTATGCTCAACGTCATCATGATCAACCACATTCCACATTTGAGCGATGTCCTCTATGAACAATTTATTAACCTTTGTTGGAAGGATTGTACAGGAAAAAGACTGATTTCCGTTTAGCTCCCCTTCATTTGTAGAAGTTGCCTGCAATGCATATTCATTTCCTTCTAAATCGATGACATGCAATAGTTTTCACCTCCTGACATGAAAAAGAAGCAAAGAAATATATCCTCTGCTTCTTAAAAAGAATATAATATTAGTCCAATTAACTTAAAATCTTATTTAATGATTTAACTAAAAACTTAGGAAAATGATATGCTATCTCAGCATGTTTTTTGTATTTATGCACATCTTCAACAAAATTTATTTCGTTATCATGCAAGTCCTTAACCAGATATCTGACATGTGTGTCATACATGTATTCTTGGTCAGAATAATGTAGGAAGATTTTACAATCATTTTCTTTTGATTTTTTCACAATATTAGGCAATAAATCATTTAACACTTGTATATCTTCATCATTATAATTTTCTCCCATAATGTAAGGTAAGGTGTACGTAGGGTAGACTCCGTTTGTTAATCGTTCACCTAAATAATATTGCGGACCACCTGCGATGATTGTAGACCCTTTATCTTCCAAACCAAACATAAGAGCATTGTATCCACCTTTGCTACTTCCGCAATAAATCGTGTTTTCAATGTTTAAATCTTTTTTTACCTTTTTAATTAATTTGTGTGTTGCCTCTTTGATTTTAAAATCCTTGTTCTTACCTAAATACCAAGCTCCGCGTTGATCATATCCGAAATCATCAAGTATAAACAGTTTATTAGCTTTTATTTTGCTTAATGTTCTTCCGTAATTATACCTCGCTTTTAAACCTTGTCTCGGAATACCACTCAACACTACTATCAAACTGTCGCTATCGTTTTTCTCCAGCATATATTTAATAGTATACCCCTCACTCTTAAATCGCTTCTCTTTGTACAAAACCTTCAATTTCGTAGTTCCGTATTCGATATACTTATTGATTTTTTCTGCTTTCAAATAATCCCCCCTTTTTACCGGTATTTACCACAAGTATATCATTTATATTCAGAAAAGGAAGATTATAATGTTATTTTGTCAGATTTGATAGTTATTTATTGTTTCAAACAACTCTGAATGCGTAACAGATTGCAATTTCCCACTGTTAATATAAGTTAGTGCATAATCAATAATTTCAGTAACTACACTTAATTGAGCCTGGTATTGGTCGTCCGGATTATCTTTAACCTGATGCATATAAAGAATCAACGCCCCGTTATTTTTCACTGTTTCATCAATAACATTTTTAATCTCTGTTAAACGACTTATTTCAGATGCACCTATATCTATAGATCTGGCATTTAACGCTCCATAGTTCGGCCTATCATACTCATTATAACCGATGCCACTTGTCATACCTGTTGCTCTCAACGACTTTCTATATTGCAATCCAATATCAATAACTCTTCTATTATAATCTCCAAATGGATAAGCGTGGTGTTCAGGATGCGGCAGACTTAAATCTGCAAACGATTGGTTGTTGATGATAAATTCATTTCGTATTTCTTGATCAGTTGCATAATCTGTAAAATGGTTATGATTTGCTGTGTGACACTGAAAATCCCAACCGTTTTCATACATTTCGTGTATCATATCTCTGTTCAAAAATCGGTTATCGTTAGAATCTACCCATTTATTTACGAGATAAGACGTTCCTTTTATTCCTTTTTGATTAAACAAAGGATAGGCTGTGATATAGTCAGTTAAGTTGCCATCATCGATTGTAAAAGCGATAAGTGGTACTTTTGGTTTTCTGAGATTTGATACCTGGTAATTAGTCAAAGCGATTTGCCATTTACCTGATTTAGGTTTGTAATCAAAAAATCGGTCAGGGTAACGTCTAATTAATTTGTCAAACTCTTCTCTGTCAGTCGGCTCGTTACCCGCTCCGAAAGCCTCTGTCAAGTTAACGGCGATTACCTTTCGTACTGATAATTTATTATCTCTTGCAGATGCGCTATCTGTGTAATCCGCCCTTAAATAAACGGATATAGATCCGGCCCCATCTCCATCCCACACATCCATTATCCCGCTCATTTCAAAAAGCTCATTTCTTCTGGGAGCTGTTTTCCTGAAGAACGTTTCGTTCGTAGCCGCTACTCCACTGCTACGCAAATAAAATCCCGCCATTTTACATTCGTCATTGTCTACCTCGAACTCACCACGAACATAAATTTTATCCCCTAATCTATAGGGTATATCCGTAATCTGATATGCACGAACCAAATTATTAGACCCTGTTCCGATCAGATACAAAGCGTTGTCACTTGCTGATATGGTTGTTCCCGATAAAGCTAACCAACTATTAGCAGTTTCGAAATTGCCGTTTTGTACATCGTTTATGATATTTAATTCCGTATCGTCTTGGGACCTATTTTCCATTGATAGCTTAAACCCAGCAAGAGCCATTTTACCTGCTCCAGCCATATCAAACCAATTATAATCATAATAACTCATGAGATAGTCCATTTCTTCGTTTGATGGCTCGTTACCCGCTCCGAAAATTTTAGTCAAATCAAGTACAAGGATTTTATCAACTTCAGTTGATTTACCATTTGCTTCTGGAGCTGAAGCAAAAAATGTTTTAATCTGGATAATCATTTTACCTGCTCCGCCTTTTAACTCGACGATATCACTAACTTTGTAATCCTTATTAGCTTCTGGCACATTTTGAACTACGGAATGTATAGTACCAGTAACTTCACTTCCGTAAAACTCAAAACCTACTCCAGTAGATCCGCTAGCTAGCACTTTAAAATCTCCTTGTATATAAAGCTTGTGTCCTTCTGTATAAGACATTTCTGAAAGCCCGTATCCATTACTTTGACGGACTCTCACTTGTCTATTTGCGCCGTCTCCAGTCATAATTAATTTGCCATTTTGACCTCTAATACTAGTTCCACTATATGCCGCCCAAGCAAACAGACCCTCTGTTCCTTCTGAGAAATCTCCATTTAGAGCTTCATTTACCATTGCGGTATCAGCCAAATCCTTAATTCTGTCTGTTAATCTATTTAACACTTCAACAGATACATTTTCCCCAAGGCCATTAACCTCATCCTCAATAGTATCCCAGTTTTCGTTTAGTTCATTTCTGGTAGTTCTATCCCAAATAACTTCTGTTCTGTTTAATTTCATTAATTTACCCCCTAACGATAATAGTATCTAAAATCAAATTCTAATGTTGCGCTGTCACAATGATAAATTTCAAATCGGTTATATCCCGGTTCTAAACCAATAAAAGTTCTGTCTGTCTTTCTTAAAGCATTCAATCCGTTTTTAGTTATATTAGCACCATCGAAAACAAAAACATCTGATGACTTTATATCGTTATCTGTAATTCTGATGTAGTCCATGTTACGTTGGTTTCTTATTTGCACCATTCCCCTGGCGTTCACTATATTTTTAATTGTCATTTTGAAATCTTTCTCAAAAGGATGGATAGGCACATTCCCGGCGTTAAATACTCGAAAACCTTCTTCTTCGTTAACATCGAAAGTGTATTGTAGAGCGAATGGGTCTGATTGTAATCCCATACCGAAACCCCACAATTCACTGTTTGCGTTGATTCCATCTCGTTGGATATCTTGTGTTGTTCCTGTAGATTCAGCGAATGGTAACGATTCTGTTATAAATGTTAACTCAGCTGTACCGTACATTGGATCTATTCTCTCTATTTCAAAATTAGAATCTAAAATCGCTCTGTATCTTTTTCCTTTTTCATATTTTTTAACGATATAAAAAGGTGTATTGTAACCAAAAATAGAAAACATTTCACTTTGTAATAAATAATAATCAGGAACGTCTACGGAGAACATCTTGACATCCAACGTGATTGGTCTTTGCTGATAGTTAGCGCCGACAAAAACAGGAGCGATGCCATCCTCTCCGCCGCTCCATTGGTTTTCAAAAGGAATCGAAGGCATTCTCAAATTCGAGAATACCAGATCCTTCGTATTTATTTTTTGCATATTTTCATTATAAAATATTGCTTGATCATATCGTTTTAAATGATTCAATCAAAATACCTCCCCAATCCATCAAGTGCCTCCTTCTCTTTAAAAGGTCCATACATCACCTCTGCTAATTCGTTACCATTAACTGATATCACTTTTCCTTCTTTTGTTACTTTGATTAGTTTTTGTAATAACTGCGACTCTGGGCTATTTTCAACTGATTTAGCTATTCTCTCAAGTTTAGATAATACTTCACTATTTCCTTTTGCATCACTAAACCCTAGCATATCTCCTGTTCGCTCCCAGATAGCTTTTTGACTTATTCTCTTAGCTGGATCGTGACTGATGATTGATTCAGCCCAACCACCTTCTGCAATCCAAGCAAGTTGTTTCATGTCTACAATGCCACCATCGGCATATCCTTTAATGCGGTTTAAATGTTTTTGAGCACTCTTACCTTCTCTAAAACCAAGTGATTTAGCATAATCATATCCAGCTAACAGATATGGCTTTTGTTGCTTTTTGCTGCCGATATGAGTAGACCAGTCATTCATCCAGTCTCCGTCTTCTTCAATGGCACCAAAGTACTTCTTGGCAGCTGAACCACCTTGCTGGATAAGGCTATTAACTCGACCTTTAATGCCACTTGACTTACTTTTGGATTTGGAAGATTTCTGCGCTTTATTGGCTGAACTTTGCGCCTTATCAGCTTTTTTCTCTACCGATTCAATCTTTGTTTCCAGCTTATTTATAGCCTGTCCGGTTGCTTTTTCAATCCGGGTACCCATAGTGTTTACGGATTTCGTAACATCGGATATGATTTCTCCGGCTTTTTTACCAATATTTTGAGCAAGTCTGTTTGATTCTTTATCGACATCACTAGATATGGATTCCTCCGCTTTATTGATGCGTTTAAGCGATTTATCAGCATTGGCTTGTTCTTGCTGGGATAGCTCATTTTTATTTCTGTTCATACCAGTTTGGATGCCTTGTTTAGCTTCCGCGATCTGATTAGAGAGTGTTTCTTTTGTTCTTCTAACACCATCAACCATACGTTGCAGGAATGGATTCTGGTTGATGATTTCCTGTATCTGAATCCGCAATAATTCTTGCACGAGTGAAAACTCGCCTACAACGCCCTCATGATAGTTTAGCAAGGTGTCTTCGGATAATCCTAATCGCTTACCGATTAAGCCTATTATATCCTTGCCTTTTGATGACTGGTTGTATTCAGCAGGGATAACAGCCTCGCCCTTATGCAGATACGCTGGACCATCTTCGGGAACGTAGTTTGTTCCGCGCTTGTATTTACGACCACCTGATGGACCCCACCCAGATTTACCGTAAGGCAGGTCAGAGCGCCAGTTTCGGTTGTTGAAGAATGCCATCAACTGATGATTTCCATTAAGGATGTTTCCGTGCCCAGGAACTTTATAAGCACTAAACGTCTGCGGTATATACTGCAATAATCCACGCGCTGGGTTATTATTAGCCATATTGACATCCCACACAGCAGATGACTGTATAATCTTTTCATTTCCGTTGGATTCGCGCTGGATTTGGGCGATGATGCCTTGAACTTCTGCGCTTGATACAGACTCGCCCATCTTAGCAGCTGCTTGCATAATATTAGGTCGCCATCCAGTCGCTCCGGCAGAAGCATTAGGAGCGTCAGGGCTTCCCATTTTCAGTTTTTCCTTAACAAAATCGACAGCCTTATCCTTAACAGTAGTAAATGCACCTTTTGCCATTTCAGCCATTGTCCCGACGCCATCAGGAATGCTTGCTCCAACTTTTTCAAGAGCGATATTGAGCAATTTCCCAGGCTCTTTTACGTAATCCCATACGTTCCCGGTCCACTCAGCTACTTTTTTACCTGCAGTTACAGCGCCATCTTTGACATATCCAGCACCTTGTTTTGTTTTGTCCCACGCATAACTTGCGCCGGATTTTACGCCGTCCCAGGCACTTCCGAATATTCCTTTAGCATAAGCAGGGACATTCGATAATAGTTCCCGTGTTTTCTTTGCAGGAATAACTTCGGTTCCTTTAGGCAAGTTTGTCAGTGTTGGACTGCCAGGAGATAAATATTGTTTTCCATTTGGTTCTGAAATTAATTCTGGACCAGCGTTGTTGCCGGTTCCGTCTCCACGATTTGTTATCGTAAAGGAATTTAACCTTTACTTCTATACGTTTCCGCATAGTCCAGACTATATCTTCACCTACAACTTAACTTGTTTAGGTGGCGGGCGCTCGTGGAAGGATTATTGGTTTCAATATCCTCACCTTCTAGTCGTTGCACCTTCGGTAGTACAATTGAATTGATTCCTACCGCTTGGCTCAGAGTTTCCTTAGAATTGAATGGTTATAAAATGGTATATAACCATTCAATTCCTTAGGGTTCCTCTGAATTCACCCACTTATTTATGCTGCCAATTTCTTGACAGCGTGGCTGTGTAACTCAACCACTGCCGGACCTCCTGGATGTCCTTTTGTACCATGAGCAAGTTCTGGAACCGGCCATTCTTTTAAATGTTTATCCTCGGGAACTTGCAATTTATCCAGTACCCAATTGACACCGCCAATGACGCCATTAACGCCTCCGCCAATGCCATCAAGCATTTTTTGACCTAAATCTTTGACCCCTTCTTTTACTTTATGAGCCATTTTGACAAGTCCATCTTTCATTTTTCCGGGCATGTCTTTGACATTTTGAATCATTTTTCCTACCCATTCAGACACATTGTCACGGACAGTTTTAAAAATATCGGATACGCTATCTTTGAAACTATTAAATCGATCAATTGCCCACTTGACGCCGGATTTTATCGGATTGATAATGAAATCTTTGACTTTATTCCAGGCTGACTTGGCTATGCTTTTAATTTTTTCAAAAATGCTAGAAATTGTATTTCGTGCCGAAGTAAAGCGGTCGCGTATAAAATTATAAATACTCGTTATAATCGGCTTGAAAATTTTGCCCCAAATAAAATTCCATATTTTAGAAATTATGTCACGTATCCTCGAAGTAATAGAGTTGACAGTATCGCGCATGGAATTAAAACGATTTTTTATAAAATTAACGATAGAGCTGATAATTTTACTAAAAAACGATAGTATTGCATTCCATATTTTGGAAATTATGTTTCGAGTACCTGTTGTAATGGTATCTATCGTATTTTTAATATTATTAAAGCTGTTTTTCACAAAATTTGCTATCCATTTTATGACCGTAGAAAAAGTATTACGGATTCCTTGCCACATCGAGCTGAAGAACCCAGCAAAGCTTTTTATGAACGCTAATCCACCTTTAAGGATTCGACCGAAGAAGGATAACTGAATAAAATTCCAGATAAATTGGACTGCTCCGGATAGAACCTGTTTGATTCCATCCCACATTCCAGACCAATCACCTGTAAATAAACTGGAAAAAGTTTTAACCAGTCCCATAATCACATCTAGGGCTCCGTTAATCACGCCTTGGATATTCGACCAGATTTGCTTAACAAGCGAAAGGGCTAATTTGAGCGCCGTGCCGATTATCGTTTTAATATACGGGAAAGCCCACTTAATTACCGCTACGATACCGTTTACGATCGGATTAACAACCGCCATAATTCCGTTAAACACATTTTTAAATGACTGGAGGATTTGCGCTCCGTTTTGGTCCCAAAATGCTTTTAACTCAGCGAATTTTTCTTTAAAGAAATTGACTACATCACCAATTAGCGCCTTTACATCCTCTCGGAATTGAACGAGTTTAACAGCAATGTCGTCAAAAAGAGCAATCGTTTTGTCTGATATACCTAAATTGCTTAATATGTCTCGACCTTCTTGACCGTCATCCTGGAACAAACCTTTGATGCCATCGATGAAATCGGAAATAAAGTTCCGGAATCTTGCTAACTTCAAAGCGATATCATCTACGGTCGAAATGAATCCTTCCGAAAACCCGAGACTGGCCAATATATCTCTTCCGGATTGTCCGTCATCTTGAAACAGTCCTTTTATGCCTTCAACAAATTCCTCAATGTTTCCAAAGGCAATTTTGACCGCATCAATGATTTCATTTACGCCATTTCTAAATGTTTCCGATTTTTTATAAGCCAATGTAAAGATACTAGCTAATGTCGTAATAATCCCTATGACTAATCCTATCGGTCCTAGCAAGAATGAAAACCTACTTGCTATTGTTTTGATAATACCGCCAAGAAACGAAACTATCCCGCCGGCATTTTTAATAACGTTGATAAATGGAGCGAAAAGCTTAATTAAATTTCCAATCCATCCAGCGAACGTCCCCAACACCATAAGTACAGGACCTATGGCCGCGGCCATCATACCAAGGATGACCATCCATTTTTGAGTTTTTTCGGATATGGAGCCAAACCAGTTTGCTAGTTTCTCAATGGCTTGTTCTACTTTCGGCATGATAGATTCAGCAAAATCCATAAGGATGCGCCCCATTGGTTCGACAGCAACTTGCACGCGGTTTTTCATTTCCATCATGCGCTCACCCATTGTTTTAGTGCGCTCATTCGTGCTGTCGATAAGACCTTCGTTTCCTTCTAAAACATCGCCTAGACCATCTAAACTAGGGATGGTGCCATTACGTACAGCTGTCGTGATTCGTTGCGCTCCTTCTGCGCCGAATGCCTTTGATGCGATATTTAAAGCCTCTGACTCTGTACTGGCTCCTTGCATTTTCGTGATAACATTATCAAATTCTTTACGGACATCCTTGCCTTCTTCTGCCCATTTACGGAAACCTTGGTTTAAACCAGGCATAACACGTGTAACTTGGATGCCGTTTGCCTCTAGTTGCGACATAAATGCAGCAGTTTCACCCATAGAAAATCCGGCATTGCTCATGACTGGACCGAATTTAGTTAGATATCCAGTTAAATCACCTAGGCCAATGCCGTAATCCTGTGTCATTTTAAATAAATTTTCCAGCTCTCCCACTCCGTCTTCCGCGGGAATCTGAAACTGTTCTAACGCCTTGGAAAAAGCCATAGAGTTAGCTACGCCATCTTCTCCAAGCATCCGACTTGCATCTAATACTTTGGTTGTCAAATCTTCCAGCGTTCCGCCAGTGGCGCCTGTAATGGTATTTATATTGGATATAGCATTAGACACCTCATCAGCGCTGTTAGGAACTTCTTTCATGACATTTTTCATCGTATCTTTTAGGCCTTCAAGTGCATCACCTGTAGCACCAGTACCGACAATGATATTATTGTACGCTTTATCCATATCATAAGCCGCAGTAAACGCCGCACCGCCCAAAGCCATTAAAGGTACAGTAACGCCTTTAAACATGGTTTTTCCCTTGCTTTTCAGACTATCTCCAAAATCGGTAAACTTCTGGCTCATGGACTTGGTGGCATCTTTTGTCTTTTTATCCAAATCTTCTACTTGCTTTTCAACGCTGGAAATAGATGATTGTATGCCTTTCGTCGTACCTTCAAACTTGGCTTTTAACTCCTTAACCGTCGCCATCGCTCAACCTCCCTTCTTTTTAAGTATTGTGTTGCTCTATTAATTCTTGCGGATCAAAATCCCACTCGTATGTCTTGTTGGTTTCTCTTCTTTCTTGTTTCTGTGGTTTTAGCATCTTTTCAAATTCTTTCCGATTTTGCTCAAACTTGGAATTTTTGCCTTGTTGTGGATGAGCAAAGACGTTAGCTAGATAATGGATATACATTTTCGCTCGCTCATGCTCTGCCTCAGCCTCATCTTCTTCGAGTGCCATGTCCATAAACTTGAGTATTTCATCAACTGGGCTATCGACAACTTCTTTTCTGCCGCCTAACGATTTGCCCAGTTTAAAAATAAAAGCCTCAGCTATGCTTGTTTCTGTGCCGTCGCTTCCACTCGTTTCCTCATAAACTTCGTCGCTGACTTCGTGGCGGCGAAAGACTTTTTTGCTCGTTCAACGATTTTTTCAATGTCATTTACCTCAAGGACTGCGTCATAAATATCAAATACATCCTCTACTTTTTGCTCCATGAGTGTTTTCTTCTCGATTCCGGACAGTGTTGCTAGCAAATCGAACCCTTCATCCGGGATTTCGAGTAACACAGCTTCAAATGCTCCTGCTGCACGCGAGATAACATATTGCGGAGATATTTCTTGGTCATCATTTTCTCTAGCAAACATGTCGTTAAAGGTTTGTTTCAAGGCTTCATCCTCATTGACAATACCGAGAATATTTTTAATTGCTTTTAGTGCTTTCTGAAACTGGAATATATTGATTGATTCCACTTCGTGAGGCACGGTCTCTACGGTGTTGTCGTTTTTAATCTTTAAATTTACTTTCATTGCTTCAACCTCCTAATAAATAAAAGAAGAGCAGGGAAAATCCCTTACTCTTCTGTGTTTTGATCTGGCCACAGAATATCGATTGTTTCTCCGTTGGATAATTCGAATGTGATGTTTGTGCCATCAGATGTTGCACCAGTTACACTGGCGCCATCTGTGCCGTCTTCTCCATCACTTCCGGGCGCCCCATCTTGTCCAGGTTCACCTTGGTCTCCTTTTGGACCTTTGAGTGATTCCAACCACTCTTCTTCTGTACCTTCAAATCCGTTATCAACTGCAATTTCATAGGCTGACTTCCCGTCAGCTCCACCCTGCATCGCTACCGGCAATGGATTGTCCGTTGAAATAGCCACCGGATTACCGCCAGCATCGTAATACTGTGGCAAAGCTACTTTGTTGCCGTAGACTTCGGTATATAACACTTCTTTATCTTCTTTTGGCATTGTTTACCTCCTTGTTACCGACACTCAACCGAAAAAGTTTGCTAACCCTGGATGTTGAATGCCGTTTATTAGTTTGGGGAATCTTCCCCGCCGCCATCACTTCCACCACTGTCATCAGCATTCGGGTCAACACTACCCCGATAAAAGAAATTTCCTGGCTCAGAAAAGTCAAACCCTTCTCTTGGCATCATTGTCAAAGTAATCTCGATGTTTCCTTGTTCTGCTCCGTATTCACGACTAAATCCTTCTGTAGCCGCCATATTGTAAATAACCCAATCCATGTCTTGGACGCTTTCCGGAAGATGACGAGGGTGCACACGAACTTTTCTTCCTTTTGGCTTGGAACCTATTTTTGCGTCCATCGCACCGTCTGCGCCGCCATCTGTATTTGTAATTCGTTCTGTTGAAGCAAGTGCAACTTCAAGGATATCGACATCTTCCTCTGCTGCAGAAATAGTCACAGAACCTTCCCATCCATTCAACCGTCTTTCGATAATCGTTTCTCCTGCGTCTGCTACCGTAATCTCGGCATAAGTAGGCGTCAGTTCTAAGGTGCCACCTTCTGCTTGCAGATAGTTTTTTCCATCAAATGAAATCTGATCTTCACCTTCGCCTATTGTGATATCGGCTATCCCAAAAACAATTTCTTTTTTTTCGGCCATCTATAATTCCTCCTTATTTTCAACTAACGTCACATCAAAATTGACGCTGTAGTCCATCTTGTCGTGCTCAACACCTAACGGCAGTGGCTCCGACGCTGATTTAATTAAAAAAACGCGATAACTTTTGGTAGCTACCACGTTTCCGTTTTTCATAAATTCAACTGTTACCGGCTCGTTAAATATTTTGTGCAATGTGTCATGCACAGTCTGAGCCGCATACTCTGCATAACCCCAATCAGATGACGATACATAGACCATATAGCGCGGGTGTCTGATTGGTACATCATATATACCCGGTGACCCGCCACCCTCGTAATAAACGGTTCCTGTGTTGTCGTTGGCGGTTTTATAATCTACTGTCCACTCCAGGTCAGGAAGTATAAGCTGTAACTTTTTCATTAAATGATATTGAATCAACTACTTCCCTCCCAACGTTTTTTCAAGCGCTCTCGCCATGATTTTTTCAAAGTCATCTTCGGTTAATTGGATGGCTCTTTCAAGGTATTTCCGTCCTGGTTGTTCACCACGCCAACTACCTTTGCTCCAAGTGCGTTGTCCGCGACCGTCAGTGTAATATCCTTCAATTAGAGCACCGTTATCGTATTTGCTCCATGTTCCGGACGAATAAGGTTGCTCATGCCGTCTCAATGCATAATCGAGATTAGAGCCTCCCTCCGAAACAACTTTAAAACCTTCCATTTTCGGATTCGTAAACTGGATAGAATCTTCTAAATCACCTTCATCTCTCGGAGATAGTGCTTTCGCGCCTTCCTCTACCAATTTGAGATATTCTTTCATGGCGGCGAATAGATTCTTTTCCAGTAACTTGTCCATCTTGCCAAGTTCCTCCGAAAATTCTTTTAAACCTTCCCATACAATCTGCACATTATCTTTAGCCATCGCAATACACCGTCCTATAGTAGACTTTCGTACCTGCTAGATTAATAGCTTCATCTTTAGAGATAAGCGCTCCTGTGGTAGTGTTTCCGCTGATATCGGTGTATTCATAGCCAGCTCCTACTGTTGGATTAAACGACGTCGGCAAATCAACTTCGACGGAAGTACGTCTTTCCTCGCCTTTGGCATCTTTTACGATATTCGCCTTGAACTGCACCCGGGCTTTTGATTTTCTTTTCTCGGTTTTAGGTTTGCCATATCTGTCTGTGATAGGATTTCCATCAGTATCTAACACAGGAAACTCAAACCACACTTCTTGCCGCATAGGTGGTTTCATATCAATCTACCTACCTTTGCGCCACCGGTTCTCGGTTTCCCTAAAATAGCGATAACAGATGCTGCAATTTCTCCACCTTCAAACGTGACAGAAACACCTTTCACAGAGTACGATGTGATGCCGTGTCGTTTGAGTTTGGCGTATTCCTCATCTTCCCCTTCAATGGAGAATAGGACTTGCAGAGCGACTGCTCTATCGGTTATATCCTTCTCTTTATAGTGGTCTTTGAGCAATTCGTGAGATGAAAAGATGATTTTATCTTGTTCATCATCTACAAGCGCTAAAAAGTCATCGTTTCCTGGCATTTTATTGATATACGCTTTAATAGATTCATTTGTAATCATGCGATCACTTCGTTTCTTTTTGTTCTTCTTCCTTTTCATCAGCTTTTGCGGCTGTTTTAGCAGCAGGCTTTTTAACTGCGGTTACTTTATCGCCGAGAAAATCAGCTTGTTTTGCTGTCAGCTCGACTTCTGTTCCAGGTTTAACAATCTTGCCTTGATGCGACAAATAAGCATTTGCTGTATATTTTGGCATGGTGTGTCCTCCTTTTTATAAATTAAAAGAGCGTCTGCTTTAGACGCTCATCGTTACGATTGCTTTTTTACGTTTTAATGCAGGAAATGCTGTTTCACCAACAATAACGGATTGTTCTGGTGGATTCTCTTTAATAGATGGTTTTGCATATTTACCTGGTGAGTAATTATTCTCATAAGTTGGACCGATCATAGTTTTACCTAAACCAGAACCTAGAAAAACTACTTTGTTATCATCTAACAACTGCACTTCCTCATCATCAATAACAATAACATCATCATTTACTTGATAAGGTGGCAAACTCAATGCACTAAACACATTTTGGATATCTGTTTTAGTTAACAAACGATTCCCATTATCTGTTCCATAAATTTGTGTACGAATTTGCTCATTATTTAAAAGGTGTGCTTCCGTAGCACTGGTGATATGCATTACCACAGGCTTCTGTTTTTGGTTGGTTTCTTTGAATTGCTTCACCGCTGCTTGAATATCGGTTAATGGCGTCGAACCTTCATCGCTCCATTGAGTAGTAGCTGTAAGTTTATTCTCTCCAGGCATACCGAAATCAATGTTTAGATGGATATTGTTTTCATCATCATCATACACAAGTTCTCCGTTATAGATAGCTTGAGCACGTAAATACTCTTTAATGTCATCTACGCCTTGAGACAATTCATCAGTAGAAGTATAAATCCCTTCGATTACTGCGTTCGCTTCTTGTTCTGCGCGTGGGCGGTTGTATTGCAGCAATTGCGTTTCATCTAACCTGAAACCATGCTGTAATTTAGCTACTTGACCAAATGCACGCTCTTGTTCAGCTGTATCACGTAATGGAGCACTAGCATTCCACCCTGTGATAGATGCCGCTTGGGCATATCTTCCGTTGATAACATTATAAGCAAAATTAATATCATAAACAGATTCTTCCGGCATGAAGCTAGCAAGCAAATATTCTCGTGTTGGCGGTACGTTCTGCACGTATCCGGTTAATTGTGGTTGTTGAAATTCATTTAAATGTAATGGCATGTATTATTCCTCCTTGTCCTTCTTACGCATCAAAGCGCAGATATCCTTTTACTTCTGCTTTAAACCCTTCTGTGACAGCTGTACATTTGCGTTCTAATGGGTGTCCTGCCACAAGCACACCAACGATAGGTTTAGTGCCTTTGACAAGTTTAATATCATGAGATGTTAATCCAGCACCTTCACGAGTTTCGGTATTTCCATCTTCATCTGTAGACGGGTCTTCCCACGGTACATAAAAGCCATCTTCTCCAAGATAAGTGGCAGTACCAGCTTTGATATAACCGTTTTCCGCTACTTCTTCAAATGCATTTGCATCTAAAGTAGCGCCGCCTGTTTTATATTCCGTTCCGACGTTGTTACGCAAGAATTCTTTTTGCCCAAAAATCTTTTGGTAGTGTGGTTGTAAATTCATTTATTCTTCCTCCTTTTTGTGTCGTTCTAATGCTTTTTGACGCCCTGCATCGTAAGGGTCAACATCTTTAGGGGTATTCATTTTTTGCTTTGAACCAGGATTAAAATTAGAGCTTGAAGGTGGTGTTCCTTCCTCGCTCGTAAAGAGATAGCTGTCGCTTTCTTTCAAGCCATCCAATTGCTCTGATAATCCTTTGATTTTGCCATCTTCATCAAGTTTAATTACCTCGGTGTCAAGCAATGCTCGAACAGCAACAGGGTTTCTTGCTTGTGCAGTCATAAGCTCCCTGTCCAACTCATAATTAAACTTCTGTTCTTTCAGTTGCTTTTCATAGGATTCTTTGGCTTGCGTGTTAGCTTCCTTGAGAGAATCAATGGTAGCTTGCAAATCCTCGTTGCCCTGCGCTTTCCCTCGTAAATCTTCCAGCTGTGTATCACGTTCAGACAATTGTTCTTTCAACGTATCTCGCTCTGTCTGTGCACTGGACAGGTCTTCTTTCGTTGTGTTTACCGCCTTCCCGTGTTCAGCCATGATTTTATCGATTGCTTCATCTTCTAATCCGAGTTCTTTTAAAAATTCTCTTTGCATTTTTATCCTCCTACATAATTTTTACGAGTATGACCTCGATGGATTAGCACGGTAACGCTGTGCGGGCGATTTATTGCATAATAAAAAAGCCTTTTAATGACTTGCTTAGGTCAATCCTGCCGTTTATATTTAATGTCCTAGTCAGGGTTAGGACGTGATTTACGTTTTCTAATCATGTCTTTCTCTGATTGATAACCGAATTTTCTTTCGATGCTCATTTTAAAAGAATACCTATCGCTTCCAACTCGGTCCCGGTATCCAATAAATTTAACTGCTTTTGCTCTCGATAATCCTTTACGAATTTTGAAATGAGTTTCATCGCCATCTGGATGATGCATTATTTGCCAAATATGATATCTAATAGGTCTTTTTCTAGTAATGGAAATCACCTCACAATAAAAGCACCTAACGCTTTCTGCTAGGTGCTTATTATTTCAATCGTAATTCAATTTCTTTTATCAATTCATCGTGAGTGAGCTTGATGTAATTATCATAAGGGATTTTCTCCAAAGTCCCCTGCAACCACTCATTTCCGACGTTTGCGTTATAATCAATTTCTACATAAAGAGAGAGAATGCCAGTGCAGTTTCCATCAGCATAAACTTCCTCGTTGTGAAAGTTGATTCGGTCAATTACTATTTTCATGTGAACCCTCCTTTATTCATCATCTGTTTCAATTACTTCATAGCCATCTTTTAATATAATGTCATCATCGGATATTGAAACAATCAATTCTCTGGTTCCTTTATCAATGATATTGATTATTTTAGACATCACGTCTCACTCCCTATATGAATCATATATTTCTATCCTTACATCGTTTAATAAAACTAATTGTTCCTCGACCGCATCTCCTAATTCGAATAAATCTTCCAGCGAATTAATTTCTACTAACAGACATTCATCTTCTAATATAGGGTCTTCTGCACATTTGTATTTGATACCAGATTCATCTAATGATTTTTTATGCTGTGACATATCGAATGACGAACTTATTAATATATATTCATTATCTTCTATTGCAAACTCATTATCCATTTAACCACCTCCACTAATCCGCTGTGCCAAACTCCGATACTCCGACTGCATTTCTTGGAATTTAACGGTATTTTGGCGTTTCATACGTCTAAAAGCGCCCAGATTTTTAGGAGCATCATCGCCTAATACGCCTTTAAAACGCGCATACTGCTGTTTCTCTGCATTCGCACGCCTTCTTGCATCTTGTTCTTTCTCGTAGGCTTTCTTTTGTTCCGGCGTTCGCGGGTCCTCCTCTGGGTCAAAGTTCATGGAATTCTCTTTTGCGTCGTTTATTTCCTTTTCGGTCTTGAATGATTCAGCGAACGGAGCTATAGAGCCTCTGCAGTTCTAGCTAGTTCGGGTGAAATGGCGGAAGTTGCACTTCGTCAGCGCTTTTGTATCCAGCCGTTTCACCCGAAAGACTAACCACCACCCCTCTATGTGCGGCACAAACTTCGCACGAATCATCATTCTCAATGATTTGTACCAAGTCTTGGTCATTCTCTTTGTACCTTTGAACAGCACCTTCGATTTGAGCGGTTTTCATTTTGGAACGAGTTATCGTCATAGAATAGAAGTCAATCGGCAATTTGCGGTTGTCCTTGGTTATCATTGCCGTCAACCCCTCTGCCTCAAACGACTTGGCAACATGCTGCTGCATAACCTTCCTCGGCTCACCCTTGAGAAGACCTTTAGCTAAATCACCCTGCACGTTTTCTAAAGCGTTAGAGACAGTAGAAATAGCATTAGCTTTAGCAGTCCGAATCGCTGCATGCATGTCCATCAATGTGTCGTCACTTATCTTCTCTACGGCTTCTTGATGGATAATGCGGCTTATTGGTCTTGGTTCATCCATGATGTCTTTCAAGGCACTTGTTGCACCATCTACACCATTAAAATAATGATTGACAACAGATTCCGGCAACACTTCATCTACTTGCAAGCTGTATTGGTCTAGAATATGACCAATCTCACTCAATAACTTCTCGGCCTGCTTTTCCTTTGTTAAATCAGTTGCAGATATTCTTTCCAAGATGTTTAAGGATATGTCACGGGCATATTTTAAGAGTTTATCTTCATTCATTATTCTTCACCGTCACCTTCCTCTTCTTCTCCCATTCGGTTATCCATAAAGTTATTAAGCGTTTGTCGACCTCTCATGAGAGAATTAGAATCATCATTCGATTTATCTTCCTCAACTCTGGCCAATTCCTCCTGTATCCACTCTTCGGATGCGTTAGGGTTATTCCTGCGAATCGTTGTTTCAAGCGATTGCGCACCTTGTGTATAAGCCATGTTGTTTTCCTCAATCAATTCTTTACGAGAAATAGGAATCATAGCTTTCAGCTGAATTTCTGGTTGCTCAATCATAATATTCGGCTCCACTTGATTCCCTAGCCATAGTGCCGATTCAAGCAATTGCTTTAGAAAATAAATGTATTCACTCTGCAACTGTTCAGCTTTTAGCAATGAAGTGAATAAATCGTAAAACTTTGCCACACCGGATTGCGCTGAATTAGAGCCGTCCATGTAATAATCAACAGCCTTTTCAGATGTCTTCGTTTCCATGAGCATGAGTTTCATTAAGTCTTTAACCCAAGTCACATCACCAATTTTCGTGATATCAATCTGAATGATTTCCATGGCTTTTCCATTGTCATCAAATGTAGTCATTTCTAAATCTCTATGATCAATTTTTGCATCATCACCATAACGTTGCATCGCTTTATCTTGAAGCTCTCTCATGATGTCTTGAGTAACAGCAATTCTTGGCTTTCCGTTGCGTTCAAAGGTGATTCCGTTCCTTGTCAAAGTCCAATTGATTTCATCTTGCTTACCTTCCTGGTTCTTAAGGCAACTGACACCCAGAGGATTCATAAACGTCTTTTCGTTTGGCCAGTACACAATAAAAAACCTCTCACGATTTTCGTAAAAGGTTTCAAGTTCATCCATATGCAGCAATTCTTTCGTTTCATCTTCTTCCAGTGGCTCAGTCTTTCCGGATTGATTGCAGCTAAAAAGCATATGCGTTGCTCTCAGTCCGCCGTTTTCCAGTCGTTCCCGGTATACCTGTAAATAGTCTTCCTCGTCAATCTCGACGGTGTATGCTAAATCTACGCCCATTCCATCCGGATGGGGATAATAAACATCGCGGGCTTTAAATTCCAATCGTAATCCTTTGTCATCTAACCAAGGAACGCCAACCAGTCCGCCATCTACTTGTTGCTGTACGATGTTCCCCCAATGCTCAAATTCAAGGTGTGAGTTTGATTCTATATCTCGGATAGCTTCCTGCTGCGTCGTGAGATTATCGTAATTTTCATCCTCTGCTCTGTTGTCATCCTCTGAATCATAATCATCGGAAGACAAAGAAGTCTGTATATTGCCTATCGAACGGCTAACAAGCATGGCAGGGATTTCGGGTATTAATTTCGATACATTCGCTACAATATATGGCGTCTGTACATTTTGACTTTCCTTGGTACCATATATGATTTCATCTACAATCTCGCCTTTTTCAATCAATCGCTTTGCCCGGGAAAATAACTGTGAGTGATTGCCTTCGTATAAATCACGATAGAAGTGTACTTTCCCATGCGTTTTCGTTACAACTTTTTCGTTAAACTCTTTCCAGTCTATTGTCATTGAATCCCTCCTTTACCATGCGCTAGCACCGCTGATTCCTGCTTTTGGAGCGAAAATTATAGTGTTTACAAAATAGCGGTCAGAATCTAAACAATGGTCATTAGCCTTTACAGGTTTATCTTCGCCGCGTTTAGCAGCTTTTTCATCCCAAACGTAAGAAGAAAACTCTCTGAATGTTTCTTCGCAGCAATCGTTATATTTAATCAATCCGTCGTTTAATGCGGTAGCTACATTACGAATACCATCCAGCACATCATTTTTAGCTGGAATCACATAAAATCGATTCTTTTTTAGCAATGCGATAAATGATGCAGCTGACGGGTCCACGATAATTCCACTTGTGCGAATATCTTTTATAAAGTCTTGCAAATCCTCTAAATATTCTTGGTCTGTCTTTTGTTTTGACTGCTCTCGCCCGCTGTAATGGTACTCTTTGACCTTATACCATGTATCACGATAAAAACCCCACAAACCAAAGGTTGTCGGGTTCTGTGTGCCGTAGTCAATCGACACATAATATTTTGAATATCGCCTTTGTTCTGTCGGAACAACATGCTTATCTTTATTAAACATGTCATAAATAACGCCTTGTGCTAAGACCCAAAGTCCCAAAATGAAGCGCTGATAGAATATGCCGCTGTACATGCGTCTATATCGTTCTTTAATCCTCCCAGATAACGAAAGGTTGTCATCCATCGTGAAATGCAGATGCAACATGTTCTTTTCTTCTAAATTATCCAGGTACTCTGTTTTAAACCAATGATGTGGACCTTCCGGGTTACAGTTGAACCACAATTTTGAACCATCCACAGAACAACGAGCTGTGGCTTGATTGACAAATGATTCAGGCATTAAAGCTACTTCATCAAACAGCATTCCAGCCAGTGTAATCCCTTGAATAAGGTCTTGAGAACCTTCGTCCTTACCACCAAATACATAGAAATAATTGGTTGTGCCGTTTTTAGTCACTTCCAACATGTTGTCAGCGCGATGATCTTTAACTTTATATTTCCGAGACCGCAACATCCGTTTTAAAGGCTTCACCACATTACGACGAAAAGAACCAATGGTTTTTCCTGCCATTCCGATATTTTCATCTTCAAAGGTTTCCATGCCCCACATGACATAAGATAATGACATAACTACTGTTTTTCCGGAACGAACAGAACCATCACAAATGATTCCGTCTTTATCTTTATGTGGAGAATCTTCTGTCCACCAGTTAAGGACCTTCAACTGCTTTTTAGAGAATGGTTTGAATTTGAACAGCGCCGGCTTCTTACTCATCGTCATCATCCCATATGCTTGTTGTTGATTTTATTGCATCCATAAAGCCATCATCTTCATATTCGGTACCATCATCACCTTTTATTTTGGCTGTTTCAGCTTTTGCTTTATCAATAGTGACTTGCATTTTCTCTACTTCCAGCAGCCTTATGTCGTCCTCGTAAGCCATATCCCTAAACTGCTTAAGCAAACTTCTTAACTCCCCCATGGCTCGGCTTTGAGAATTTAAAAAATTCGCCTGTTTATCCCAAGCGAATTGTATTTCGTATTCGGTTGATTCGAATCCGTCACCACTGGCGGTTTTCTTCTCTACCTCTGTGGTATCGTATTTATCTTCAACGAACATAATCTGCTGTGCTCTCATGATAGAAGCAAACTGCATCTTGATATTCATCCACAGGATTTCTATTGGTGAAATGGAATCCATGCTATTAACTATATCCAATGTTTCTTCTGGTAGATACTTAGCAAACAACCCATGAGTGACTGCTGCTGCGTTCCGTTTCGTGAATTGGTTTTTTGGATTAGGATTTCCACTCCTTTTCCTAGGAGCACCTCTTTTATCCGAGGTTGCAACCTTTTTTGTTTTAGTTGCATCTTTTTTGTTTGAATCCCTCGACCAACCTTCACGACTTTTTCTGCTTTTCAAAGTACCTAGTTTCACATCATATTTTGCAGCTAAATCTTTCAATGCAATTTTGCTAGTTTCCCATTCGTTTCTAATTTCATCCCATGACATCACATATTCACCAGCCTCCTATATTCGGTATTCTGTTCTATGTATTTTTTGTAAAAAAACAGCGCAGCCCTCGCAAGGAACCTGCGCCTGATCAATAAGATATAGGTAAAACACCATTGCTGAATACATAATAATTAAATAAACAAATGATGTTTTAAATAGACAGGAGCATCGACTGAGTAGTTCAGCCTCTCCTCCTGCCTTCCAGTTTACAGTAAAGGATTTCTTAGTTACAAATTCTTTCCTTTTGTTCCGTTTGTGCCATTTGTTCCGCTTGTATCGACGAGTATATTTGATTAACTATATTGATTTTTCTTCGATTAACTGCGGATAAAGACATATCCATTTCAATCGCAATCTCTCTTAAGGGTTTACCGTCTAGCAATTCATCAAGTATTAATTGGTCGCGCTCATTTTTAACTGCTGCAGAGTGCTTTTGAATCAAAATGATTTTATTTCGTATTTTTTTCGTTTTCCTTTCGTGCTTCTCCATCCTTACTATCTCTTGATAAACAGGGTCACTAGTACTTCCTTGCGCTTTTGGCATAGTCGCTTCGATACCGTATTTAGATACAAGGGTATTAGTTTGTTCAACATTTTCCAGGCGTTTATTAATCAATAATTTCATCATCCAACGATAATTTTTAATTGTTTCATGTATTTCGTGCTTATTCATTGATTCCAGCCCCTCTCAGCAGTTCTTTGTAGTATTTGCTAGGTCTTACTGGACTTATCGCTCCTGTACGCTTGTCGCGTCTATATGGGCTTGTTTTCCATAGGATTTTATACATTTCACCGACTCCCCTCAAATAAAAAAGGACAGACCGGATTCCCTCAAATCCAAATCTGCCCCTGAATTGTTTTCATAGGACTAACTATTTAATTGTTTCTTATATTCTTCTCTCGACTCCGGGAAGTTTAATATTGCTTTATCTCCATGTAATTCATGAGCTTTTTTATCATAAGCCTTGGCAGCTTGTTCTTTTGTATCAAAAATCCCTATATAAAACTCTCTCCCTTTAAAAGATATCCTTGCTCCGTATTTGTTTTTGTTTTTGTTAGGTTGGTAAACTCCTCTGAATCCATTTTTGTTAGGCTTTTCTCTGGTTTTTATTCCATCTTTTTCGCTAATAATTTTAAGGTTATCTTTTGTGTAATCATAAATGTCTCCGTTTTCGTGAATGACCATTTCTTCTTTTTGTGGATTCATCAAGTGTTCACTCATAGTTTTAGATTTACCGTTTATGATTGCACTTATTGTTAATAGTGAAGTTTTCCTCCAAATATATTGACTGCATATAAGAAAATCTTCGTCATCCACAAGAGCAAACTCTCCATTTTGCAACGGAATCTTTCTAACCATAATTTCACCTCATTTCATCGTATAACTAACCTTCTTGGCATGTATTTTCCCGTTCTGCCACGTAATGCTCGTCTCCCCAAAACCACTGTCTGGCTTTGGTACTTTTTCTATTTCACCGTTCTTCACCACAAGAACAGCATCTTCCCTCAGATCGATTTCTACTTTGCTTGTTTCCTTCATGCTGTACCCCCTATAAAATAGCCGTCACACAAACAGCAGCGATTGCTGTAATGCATATACATGATGTTATTTGTTTATTTTCTTTGCTGATAGTTGGTGCGAAAATCATCACAAACGAAATAAAGATTATAAAAAACATTAGAATCTGGAATAAGATAATCACTTCACTGCCTCCAATCGATAAACCTCAACCTCTGTTCGTTCTTCCTCTTTGCCGCACTTAACAATACTCGACACCATATGTTTAACCTGCCTGTCATCGTTATATACAACCTTATTGAGAGCGTCCGTCACTCCCTTGAATAGGTTATCAATATCAGCACGATTACCATGCGCATAATGTGTTAATTTAACTCCTACGTCCCCGTCAATCGGTTGTGTTTTCATGCTTGCCTTAGCAATCCATGCGACTTGCTTTTTATACCGGAGATAACGTTTAGCGTATTTATTGGCATACATGCTTTTTTGAGTCATTCTGACAGCAGGTACTGGTTTTAATGGGATAACAAACTTAATCACTTTCCCCTCTCCTTTACATAAACAGCCTGATAGTACGTTTCTTCAATCGTTCTGATATAATGTCCGCGTTTGCTAAAAATCTTTTCATATGACCTTATTTGTTCGATGGGACGCACACACTCAAAACCGGACTTTTCCTTGTCAATACACAGCATCAGACATTTTCGTTTATCGGCGTGTCGGACTCTGCTAACAGCTCTCATCCCCATATCAATCACTCCTCACTGAGTAATCTTCCTTCCTCGCATTTAACATCTATATAATTCCAAAGCACTGTATAAAGGTTGCATTCCTCTAACTTTCTACCATCGCTAGTGTAGTAGATTCCTTGTCGATTCAATTCATGGATAAGCTGTTTCTTGCGTTTCTTCGCTTCGATTTCACTCATTCTATACCTCCTAATATCCATTCTCTTCAAACCAAAATGTAACCTTCACTTCTGTTTCCTGTACCAATCCATACCGTTTAGCCAGCCTGTATTGTGTTGAATCTCTATTCAAGCTAAATACATAACCCTGAATTATCTTTCTCCAGCTTTCCAATGGCATAGAGTGCTTATTTAGATTGCAAGACGCACATGCAGGCACTAAATTCTCCACTGTATCTCTTTCTGGATGCTCACATGTTCCGTTCCACCAGTTACGCTGTATCGGTTCAAAGTGGTCTGCATGCCATCCTTTTTCGGGTAAATTGCATCCACAGTACCAGCACTTGCCGCCGGATTTATCCCATATGGCTTGTCGTTTTTTATTCATGGCAAATCACTTTCTTTAACAAACACACCATTTACCATCCTCCCTTTTCTATCCGCAATCTCCACATACGCTTGTTCAATACAATCCTCAATATCCAAATCAAGTTGCATGGATAAAATGGTCAATACCACATAAACATCACCGACAGAATCTATGACTTGCTCTTGATTTCCTTTAGCTAACCCTTGAGCCAATTCCCCGACTTCTTCCATGAGTTTGAGCATTTGCTTTTCTGGTGCAGCTTCATGCAAGTCTTTATCCATAGCCCATATTTTTATCAAATCCGTTAATTCGCTTGCTCTCATTCCGTCACTCCCCAATTCTGTATATTTCTCCAGTACAGTCACTCATGTGCGGATATTCCATGAGCCAAGTTCTCCGCCATATTTCTTTTAATTCCTCTACATATTTACCTTGCTGTATTAATTTGTGTTTTTGATGCCAAGCTAGGTTCTCAAGTTCTTTTTGGCTTAAATTTCTAAACATACTAAGCTGTTTCATCTAAACACCACATAATCATAATTCCGAACCTTACTGTGATACGTTTTAACAACCACCAGCACATCATCATCGTGCGTTTTCTCAGTAGTTTCTTTAACATAAATTTTTCTCATCCAGAGACCTCCTCAACTGGCTCAATCTCCTCGTCACAGCCTTGCCTGTTCGATTGATTTCCTTGCCAATTTCAGCATGCGTCATCCCTCTTTCGGCACCGATCAACAAAATCTCGTCCTCGTCATCAGTCCATGGCCTTTTATAATTAAACGGCCGTTCCAACCAAATATCTCTAACCGACTGCACATAAATGCCGTCTGCGCAGACAGGACAACACGGTCTTTTAATGTCTTTCATGATGATAAAATCCACTTCGCAATCCTTGCACCAGTAAAAAGTGTATGGTTTTTTCTTAGGCATTTTAGGAACTCTTTCTATTTCTGACTTTTACGCCGATGTTCCGCAAATACTCACGAAACTCTTCCTTGTGCATTTCTAAAGCCCTGCGAATCTGGTCTCTCGTTACGTTAGCCTCTAACAACATCAGTACCTCAGATTGCTTCATATCCTGTCCTTTGACCAAGATCCGATTAATTTTCTCTTGATTCATTCTCTTATAATTCAACTGTGACTGTAACTTTTTCATACGTATCACCTGCTCGCCCGTTAAACTCGGTTCTCCCTGCAATGTTTCAATTTCTTCGTACATTTCTACCGTATCCATCGTCATCACCACCAACTTTGCTCCGGAGCCTGCACTATTTTCCTTTCAAGTTCCTTGTCAAAGCAGTTCTCACATAGACTACTATGCTTACGTTGTACATCGTTCGTTCCGCATTCAATACATTTTTTCATGAGGATTCCTCCAATGCTTTGTGCGCTATTTCTTTTGCTTCATCCAGATAACGCTCTGCATCCAAACCTTCAGCATTACCGTTTATTTCTTCTTCTATTTTTTCCAAAGCCACTTTATGGCGCTGGTTTTCTTTCTGCAACTCCGGAATCTTTTCAGCTTGCTTGATAAGCCAGTAGGCATCTTCAAATTTTATTTCTGCATCCATGAGAAGCCGTTCTTTAATTTCTTCCAACCGTTCATCCATCATGATTCCTCCAATAACTCTGGATTTTCATAAATGTTGCCGATTACTTCTAATTCGATTCCTGGATAAATCGCCATGAATTCACCACCATCTAACGGATACAGCATAGAGGCGCAAAAATCGTTATAACGAACTGTGTATGCGTGTCCTTTATGGTCTTTAACGTAATCTTGTTCATAAATCTCCTCACCGTTCTTGTCCTTTATCCCGGTGTATTGCAATAATTCAATTTCTTCAAAAGGAAAATATCTGTCTATCCCCGTATCATCAATAATCATGATTTCTTCTTCCGCAAAGTCGATAGAATCTACTGCTATCATGATGTCATGCTGTTTAAGCCAAGCCCTAAACTTAATCTCCCGCATCACTCATCATCCTCCTTTGATTAATCCCTCGAATTTTTAATTTATTTGATACTTTAATCTAATCAGCACTCTTTAATTTCCGACCACAACAAGGACATACATCTGATTCAATCACTTCCGACGTTTCAACTTCTCTATCCCAATTCAAGAAACTATAATGCTTTTTATTCCCAAGCTCATCATGCAGGATTAAATCTATAACTCTCTTTTCTTGGGAATTAAATTCAATGTGCGTAACCTTGTACGGATATCCTCTTGATCGTTCATTTTCTGTAAATCTATACAAATTAATATAATCGCCTTTTTTAATGTTTTTTAATGGAGTTTTCATTCCTGCTCCCTCTCCAGCTGATTATTAAGTTGCCAGTAAGCATCCCGAATATTTTCATAATCTATCTCTAAATTAATATAATCCATCTGTAATTCAGCATTTTCCTGTTTTAACTGCTCGTTTTCCGCCTTCATTTCATCCACTGTGACATATGCGACAATCACAGCCGTTGCAGTAGTTGCTACAAGCGCTGAAAGTGCCACATCACCAATTAATTTCCATATCTTTTGTTTCACGCTATCCCTCCAATCAAAATAAGCCATTTCTGAGACGTTTTAATACTTTCGGGTATATTTAGTCTCAAATCTATTAATCTAATCCATGAGGCTATTATTTGTTGCGAATTTCCCTATCTTAATGCAAAAGGTCTTTTAAAAACTCTCGTCCTTGCTAAATGGATCAAAGCAAGAAGGATTTCAATTTCTGGCCTGCGCTCTCTTTCTGCAATATCCGGCAGATCATAACCGGATTCCCAACGAACGGCTATGCTGTTTAATTGCTTTTTCGTGAATACAAGCTCCAAGTCCTCGAACGCATACACGTAATCCAATCCCGGCTTAAGATACAATGGTTGGTTGTCAGTTGGGACCATTTCTGCTTTCATCAATCCATACCTCCCATTTCACTCAACATCCTTTCCAAGTAAATTTCTCCCCTTGAATGACCTGCACTGTGACCCAACATGAATGACTTTTTCATAGCCTGCCGCAACTGCAATTCCGTAATCTCCCCTTTAATAAATTCGGCGACAACGATCTTCTGCAAATCCTCAAACTCCTGTTCCTTGCTTTCTGCGTGGCCGATTAAACTACCCATGTGCAACCTCCTCATAATTTCTAGCTAAGCTTACAAACTCCCCATATTCTTTTAAAAAAGCTAATTCCACTGTTCCGGTCGGTCCCTGTCTTTGCTTGGATATGATAATCTCGATGATGTTCTGCTTTTCTGAATCACGGTCATAGTAATCGTCTCGATACAAGAACCCGATTAAATCAGCATCCTGCTCGATATTTCCCGATTCCCGCAAGTCCGACATCATCGGGCGCTTGTCTTGTCGTTGTTCAACGCCTCTGGAAAGTTGCGATAGTAAAATGATTGGTATATTCAGTTCCTGCGCTAATAGTTTTAAATCTCTGGTCATTGCTCCAACTTCAAGGTCCCGACGCTCATGTCTGCCGGAAGAAGCAATTAACTGCAAATAATCAATAATGACAAGATGTTTTTCGTCCGGATTATCTTGTACCGCCTTACGAATGGACGTCTTGATCTGATTGATGGTGTTAGTTTGCTGGTATACATTCAACTTCCAGTCCGCAATCGTTCCGATGGCTGTAATTCCTTGCGAATAATCTTGGTCAGAAAACACCAAGGATTTCCATTTTTGAATATCTACTCGCCCCTCGCTTGAAATCATCCTTTTCAGCAGCAAATCGGGCCCCATTTCTAAACTGTACAAATGTGTCGTTCCGCCATTTTTACAATGACCGGACCCTATATTTAAGGCAAATGCTGTCTTCCCCACGGATGGCCTTGCAGCAATAATGATTAAATCCCCCAGCTGTGTTCCGCCTGTCATTTCGTCCAAGTCTTTATATCCTGTCGGAAATCCTTTATTTTGCGATTCATCCGGATACATCAGTTCTTCTGCGATTTCCAGAAGATAATCATTTACGGTTTTTTCGTCTGTCTGAATACCTTCATTCTTCACTTTGTCCAAATCCACCATGAGTTTATGAAGTGATTCCTCGCTAGGTGATTTCATGTATTCGGATGTCAGCTTCTGACTCTCTCTTAACCGATAGTCCGCATAAATGCTAGATTCATAGTTTTTGATTGGAGCTGTACTTGGAATGGATTCGGCTAGTTCTGTGAGATAACCGACCCCACCAATCTCGCTTACGGAATCTCCTAACTCCGTTACGACGGTGACAACGTTAATTTCTGTTCCTTTTTCATTGACCTTCTGCATGGCTTCATAAATGCGTTTATGCTTTGCCGAATAAAAATGTTTCGGTTCAATGGTTAAATTGCCAATCAAACTTCCTTCAATCAGCAAAGAACCGATAACCGATTGTTCTGCAGTCTCGTTGTAATTCATTTGCTTTTCTCCTCAATCAATTTTTTAACAGCGTCATAAAATTCTCGTTTCTTGGATTCCGGCACTTGCGCAGCTTCCTGTTTCCACCTTTCGAACTTCTCTAGATGGTCATTTTTTTCTGGCGCATAAGCTGAAATCTCTGCGATTGTCGGAGGAAACTTATTCGTTGTTATATGTTCCTTTGCTCGCGCCATCACTCTGTCAAAGTCCATGCCTTTCATAACATCTGCCCACATATCAATTTTTTCCTGTGTTACTTCAAAATTTGGATATACGGACTTGATTAGTTTAAAAAGCTCCAGTACTTCTGTTTTAGTCACTTAGATCAAATCCTTCCCAATCAATGTCGTTTGCTGCTTTTCTAGGTTTGAAGGGGATTGTATTATTTAAATTCAATCGTTCTTTCGCTTCTTCTTTTCTGGTATTTCTCATTATCCCAATGGTGTACTCCTCTTTTTTGCCGGCATGCAGTTCGATATGAGCCTTCAATGCATATTCGATTACTACCGGGTCGTATTTCTGCCACTTATACATGGCGTTGTATATTACACTCTCTGACACTTTTCCAGTTTTTCTGGTTTCTCTTATGACATCCCAATATTTTTTATTTAATTGATTAAAATTGTTGATTGGAGAAAAGACCGGCAATAAATCTTTGATTTTTGACGAGTAGTCTTTATTCTTTTCTTTCTCTTTTTCTTCTTCTCTTTCTTCTTCTGTACCGTCACGTGACGTCACGCTAACGTCATCGTGTTCATTTTGAATTAATTTCTGTTTTTTTCTTTCTCGATATTTCCTGTTGCGCTCGGCATTCAACGCCTTAACTCGTTCCATACCTTCAATGTTCTGGTGTTTCTCCCAATTAGATATAGAGATAAAAGAATGTTCATCAATCTCTATCATTCCGAACTGCTGAAATGTTTCTAATGCCAATCTGACCGTTCCAATAGGGCGGTTAAATATAGTCGCAAGCATTTCATCTGTGTAAGGAATGTTTTCACTTAAATAGATATATCCGCTGGCATTTGTTCTACCTGCTTGCGAGAGAAGCTTGACCCAAATAATGAGGATGGTGTCAGCTTCCGGCATCTGCTCTATCAGTCGTATCTTCTCGTCCTCAAACATATTTGTACTTATTTTTATCCACTTCACATCACTCATTTTTGGATCACTTCTCCTTAATTACTTATATACATTTCATCAATTAATTTTTGAATATAATCATCTAAACCCACTGTTTTAGAAATTATCTTTATCACTTCTGCAGCACATTTTGATGGATCTTTCCATATCTCCGACCCGGTAAAACGCATCATTATAATGCCTTCTTTCATGAGGGAACGTTCCCTGCTTTTGTCTTTAGCCGCTTGTTCTTTTGTCTTCTCATGGAAATTATGTCCGTCGCACTCAATAGCGAAATTGTAAGTCTTATCATGCATGGCGCATTCTATTAAGAAATCTAATCGATACTTTCCTCCGTCGGTTTCTATCTCTTTTTGCGGAATTGTATGAAGAGATTTAAAGTTCTTTAGAGTTGGCAACTCCATATAAAGATGCTGCTCCACTTCCATTAAATGAACTCCAAGTAATTGTTCAATCGGTGAATCGCACCTGCTAACAAAGCCCGTCAATCCCGATTTTTTATACATCAGACTTCTTTCAATTTCTGTTTTTACTTTCGAAGGCAAATCATTGAATAAATCTAACTGTTTTTGTACATATAGATCTAATCTATTCACCACGCTTTATCACTCCTTGCGTTTCCTTGTTAAAATTACTTATCTAATCTCTTGCTTAACGTGGTTCCAAGTTTTCTTATTAATCACTTGCCATATAGTTGTAGTACAAACGTTAAGCTTTTTTGCTAACTGACTATTCGTGTAGATTCCTCCATTAATTCTTGCGTTTTTGCGAATAAACTTAACTTTTTCATCATTAAGTTTAGAATTATGCACTTTTTCTCCTTGGCTATTGCCATTAGCATTTGCGTTAGGCGGTTTTCGTAATCCAGTTTTAAAAGCATGAATTGCGTTATCGGTATAAGTGCACCATTCTAAGTTTTCTGTGTTATTATCAGCCTTGTCGCCGTTAATATGATTAACTATCGTCTTATTTTCCAAATCATCATTTTCTACAAAAGCACCAGCTACAAGCCTATGAACTCTAAAATCTTTACCTCGTTTGTTTTTGTATAACTTGACTATTAAATATCCATCATGTGATTTAGCAGCTTTCAAAATACCACTTTTAACAAAATGCCTTTTCTTGTTATCTTTTATAAAATCAACTCCGAAAGAGTAAACCCTTCCTTTATTTGAAACTTGATATAACCCTTCATAACCAACAACGTTTTTCCATACTTCAGGACATGATTTAATCTTTTCCATCCAATCACTCCTATCTTGGTATCTCACATATAGCAAACCTACCTTTTACTTCTAAAACGGTATATCCGGGATATCTACGCATATAATGTAGGATGCGCTGCTTTAATTCCTGTTCGTTTTTTGATTGCTCCCAGATTGATTCCGGGAGCAATACGTTGCTTTTGTTATGCATTTACATAAAACTCTTTCATCCATTCTTTGTAGCAAACTTCGCAATACGTTTTATTCTCAATAGATAAATAAACTTCTTCCGATCGTTGAAATTCACCTTCACAAGTTGCGCATTGTCCTTTACTCATAAATCAATTCACCAACCTCAATCGTATTATTTAATTTTTTCTTGCTTTTGCAGTAATCACATTTACCACAGCCAACTGGCTCAACATCACCATTCTTAACCTGTACAATCCGTTCCAGCATCAATTCGACGTACTCATATTCAAACTGGAACCTCGATTCATCAAAGTGAATCACTGCTTTGTTGGGGATATCTTCTTTTGTTACAGCGACTATATAAGGTGTAAGGGTTAATCCGGTTGATTCTTCAATAACCTTGCGATACATAGCCATCTGCAACACATAATCCCACTGCTCGACAAACGACACCCAACCACCGTATTTATTGCTCCAGAACCGTTGGTGTATATCCCTCGTGGTCTTTAAATCAGAGAAGAATCCTAACTCTGGATTAACGTTATCGACTTTGATTTTCCAATCTACACCGAATAAATTTGCTGTGAATATCCGCTCTTTTTCGCCGGTCATGGCGAACATGGCAAAGTTATCTTCTTTCAGCGTTTCAATGATCTGGTCCGCTTTTTCAAAATCAGCGTATTTACCGCCGTTTTTCTTCAAGATAGAGCTTGAATTTTCTTCAATGAATTGATTGAAAGCATCGTCACTCTCAAATGCAGCATGAATATAAGAACCGACTTGCATTGCTTTATTTTGTTGCCGGTCAACCTCTCCGTTGAGATACGCCATTGATTCAGCTTCGCATTCAACGAATTTCTTAAATTGGGAGACGGACATATACTGCATGTCCGAATCCCGTGAATAATAATTAACTGATGTCAAAGCTTGCTTGTTCGCTGTCGCTGTCATCTGCCTTCACATCCTCTTTTTCCATCTGTTCAGCGCCATTTCCTGATGTTCCGACATCTTTGGTCTCATTCTCCTCAAAAGCTTCTGTTAGATTCGATTTTGGCTGTTCTTTACTTTGTTTATCTGCAGGTTGTTTCTTGCTGAAAATATCAGCAGGTTTTGCCATACCATCTTTTAATGAGTTGAAAATATTAATCAATTCCACGTAATCTGTTTCAGAGAAAGAAGCAACGTTGTATCCGAATTTCTCTTCAATCTGCTCCTGTGTTACTTTGTAATTTTCTTTAAATGCTTTGATGCCGTTAGCGATGCGGTCTTTCAAAGGTGTTTCGTTAGCTCCTGCCATTGTCTTGTTACATTCTTCTACGGCTTTTTCAACGATGTCCCCAGGAATAACCCCTAAGATGCACGCTCTCACTCGTCTTGATCCGTTATTAGCAACTAATTCGTAAATGTCTCTCGGATCATTGAGTTTTTGCAGCTTCCCGTTTGCTTTTCGACTATGTGGAACAGTAAATATTTTTTCTTGTCTGACGTTGGTTTCTAAATCCCAGCAGAAGGCTTTAGCTACCGATTCACCTTCTCGCTGTTCAATTTCTTGTACGCCAAATGATAGATTTCCCCAGTTCTGAGCAAGCACTTCTGCTAGTCTGATAGATGGACCAGTTACCTTTGTTCCGCCTCTCGGATAGCTGTAAATAGCGCCTTGCGCCAATGCCGGACGTTTACAAGCATCCAAGATACGATTTTCTGCCTGGAATACGTTTCTTGGAAATTGGCGAGCCATGAAAATCTGCCCTTTAACTTCCTCCATTTCACGACTGGCGGAAGATTGAGCGACTGCGCCACCTGTTTGTTGGTTTTGTTCATACTGCGCTTGTAGATTGTTCATAAATAGCATCCCCTAACTCTTTCATTTTTTGATCAAAATCTATTCTGAAATCTTTCCAATAAGCTTCTTCCAGTTGTTGCAAATCCTCTATATCCCCAGTCCAAGCTAAATGACTAGTTACCGAAATAAATGCTTGTTCGATGCTTTTGCCTTCTGCGAGTTTATTTTTATACATTCGCACAAAACGGTTAGTCGCCATCTACTCAACCTCCTCAAAACATCCATCAATTAATTGCAGAGTACCGTTCTTGATACTTTTTAATGTGTCTTGATGACCTTTTATTGCTTCATCTTTCGTTGAATATCTCTTGCAATACACGCTGTCAGTTTCATTGAATATCATGGTTTCGTAATACAGAGGTATAAGAAACCCGTGATTGACTTGCAAATCCACCGTCGAAATTAAAAATTTTTTACCTTTATAAGTGAATCGTTCTTGTTTAGCGTATCTTTCTGTCATTGCCAAATCCTCCTGAGTGCCGTATAATAGGCACATAAGTAGTTTTCTCACTATACTTTCTTAAAGCGCCTTTGCAGAGGCGTTTTTTATTTTGCAATTACATAATCTGCTCCGTGCTTCTCTAATATCTCCCTAGCATCTACTGAAAGCTCGTCCACAAGATAAAATTCATCATCGAATTCCAATATTTCATCCCCTGAATGCACATCGTTACCCAATCCATCAGTTACAAACATTTGCCTGCGTTCGCTGTATGGGTAGCCAGTGCGTCTTACTCTTGTGATTTCTGGATGTTCTATATCCATGTTAAGCACCCTTTCTTTTTGATTGATTAGAATACACATCTAGTAGGATTTCTTTGATTTCTTTGCTAAGCAACTGCCAAGCTCCTGCTTTGATATTCATCATGATTCCTCCCATGTAATGTATTTTTCTAAATCACCATGAATAATTCCGTCTTGATAACCTTTCATTTTTTCAATGTTTTCTTTGTCAAACATCATCTTGTTATGAACTACATAAGTTAATCTATCCTCGTCCTCAAAAGAAATATAAGAAATGCTTTTACTTCCTTCGTTTCTGAACCAACTAATAGATTCAACTAAATACTTCTTACCCCAAACATTGATATAAGCTCTCATAACCAACCTCCTAAACATTAATTAACATGTAGTACAAAAACGTCATTGCTCCGATAAAACCGATGGTATGCATCCATTTGTAAAATCGTTCGCTCATATGCGGGACTCCAGAAAAGCAGCGTGATATCGGTCAATCTTTGTAACTAAAAATTTTATTTCTTTTAGCTCTTTCATATATTTTTCAATCTTCATAACTTCTTCTAATGACCTAGTTGCGTTTTCCGCATAAACAAGTGCTTTCTTAGCATTTCCGGAACGTAATGCTTTTGCTTCTAATTTTCTGTTGTACAAATAGCAGTCCTTTTCTTTTTGGAATCTTTCGTTAATATCCATTACATAAACCCTCCTAAATGTGTGAAATGATGGTGAATACAGCTAAAATAATCCCTACATAAGCAAGACCATCGTCTCTCTTCATAAGATTCCTCCTAGTACAGTACATAGTATTGATACAACTCCTATGACCCCAGGTGTATTAATAAGTGTTTCTGCGACAATGGTTCCGCTGGAAACAAAAGCGATTAGCATATCTTGATTGCCTGTTTTGACCGCCCACACCATTGCTCGATTTAACGTTACTGCAACTGATCCATTTTCAATCCTTGATATTAGAGATTTATCGCAATTCATGAGCTTTGCCATATGGGTTTGGGTATACCCGGCTATTGCTCTCATTCTTCGCAGCAACTCCCCCTCTGAAATCTGCATAAGATCACCTCCTTTGTTGCATAATCTGCAACATCGTTGCTTGCTCTACAAAGTGTCTTTTAATAGTTTTGTATATTGCTATAATGGTAGTTACCAACCCCTCAGTTGGTTTCTAGTTTGCTTGTTTTAAATTGAAGTTAGTTCGCTTGTTGGTAATATCTGAGTGGATTATCTGGCCCCTCAGCCGATTCGTTAATCCACTCAAAGAATTTTTCAGTAATGACTCTTGGGTGACCTAACTCTCTAGTTACAGGGAAACCATCTTGATTGAATAGCTCATTACATTTTGTTCCGCCGATATTTAGAAATTCCATGAATTGCTTTCTGGTCATTAATGGCGGCAATGAATCTTTGTTGAAATGTTCCGTTAAAATCGGCAGCAATTGCTTTGTGACTTCTTTTGCGATTGCTTGGATTTCTTCGTCAGTAAATGTTGTTACTGGCATTTAGATCACTCCTTTAAATTAATGTGATAATGCAATAGGTTTCTTCATCGTTTTTGGATGCAAATACTACCGAATCGTAAGAAAGGTTAGTGAAGTAGTTTTCTTCGTGAAAAGAAACGTCAGTACCATATTTGAATCTAAGAGAAATGTATCCGTCATTATCCGTAGATATAAAAACGTCTGTTAAAGTTCCAAGAACTGAAACGGATGGTTCTGATGGCGTATCGTGATGATAGTATTCTGCAAGCACCCTTTTATTAGTAAAGTCTGTCAATTTGTTATAGCTAACCGGAAAACTGTTGAATTGTTTTATTTCAGCCATTACATCACCGCCGTTTCTGGTAATAATTTATTTACAAAGTAAATTTGACCTTTTCCAGTAATTTTAGTGGTCCTGGTTTGGCGTAAAGCACCACCTGTTCCAGTTCTGACACCTTTCTTGATTTCCAATATTCCTAAATCAAGAGAACGTTGTGTTGGTAGGTTGTACATTCCACCAACTTTCTTGCACACATAGCCATTTTCTCGAAGCCAAATATAAAGACGTTTTTCGCCGGTATCTAAGCCTTTTTGTTTTAGTAGATTAGCCATTTCCTTAATAGTTATTGAATCCTCTGAAACTTCGTAAGCATCTGCGAAAACAACTTTTGGCTTTTGTGTTTCGATAGTAGTCACTAATTGCTTATTTTCATTCACCAAATGCTTATTCTGTTCAAGTGTTGAAGCAACTGCATGCTTAGAATTGTCATCCAACTGCGGTAACCAAGAATTAACAAAATCTATTGCTCTGTCTTGTTGGATATATCCGCCTGTTTTTCTGATTGATGGAATGACTTCTGAAGTAATCCATTTTCTAAACTGTTTAGCTTCCTTTTTACGGCTATCGAGGATGACATCGTAAAGACCATCTTCATTCACGAAAGTTGCCGTCTGTGTTCTTCCTAGTGAATCTTGGATGGGGTGATTTGAAATCACGTCATCGTCTAAGCGCCTTTTTACCGCACTTGTTTGACCAAGTTCTAGAATGTTACACAAATCTCTTAATAAAAACTCGTGATTTTCACCATTAGTTACAATGATTAAGTTTTGATCTTCAAACATTTTTGTTAGTTGATTCATTTGTTTCACTCCTTAAAAGGTTTTTTCTTACTTCCTGTCGAATATTGCCGTAGGGGGCAACTTTAGGAAGTAGGGATTAATTGAGTAAGATTGATTTAGAATTAATTTTTGGTGATGAAAAAGAAAAAATTGATTGTTCGAATTGCAAGCATAAATTTCAAGTTAAATTAAAAGATGTTTTTGACGGAAAGACTAAATTAGTTTGTCCACGTTGCCGCGTGGATAACAGAGAGAAGTTTAGTCCTTCTACCAAAAGGAAACTTGCTTATATATCCAAAAGATCAAAAGAATTAGAGAAGATGTTAGGATAAAAAAATAATCAGTTGCCCCCGCCCATTTCTCGTAGGTCTTGCTTTAAGTCTTCCTTAAGCTCAGTTAATCGTTCTACTTCTTTTGTTAATTTGCGAACTTCTTTTCGCAACTGTTTTGCTTCTGTGGATAATTCGGTAACATCATCTTTTATTTTAGATACAGCAATACTCATTTGTTGTTGGATTCTTGAAACTGTATTTCTTCTTTTACGGAACATTAGTGCACCTCCTATTGGGATTTGAATAAATTTTCTTTAATCAATTCATTTTCTCTTTCTGGATATTTTTGCGTTCCTTCATCGAGTACTTTAAGAATTACATTGAGCAAATCCTTAGCTTCTTCAACAGTGCAATTTTGTTTAATGAATACTTGAAGTATTTCAGATGGGACTGTATTAGCTTTATTGATTACATCAGCAATTTCGCTTAGGTTTTCTATTGGCTCATCAGACATTGAGTTACCTCCTATACGATTTGTTAAATTGCATTTTTTGCAAGTTCATTATCAAAAAAATATTCAATTGGTAAATCAAAGTAAATGGATATGGCATGAATCTCTTCGGCAGTGAATTTTTGTGTTCCTGATTCTTTCCTGTGATAAGGATAAAGAGATTTCAGATCCAATAATTTAGCCATATCTTCTTGAGATAAACCTTTTTTCTTCCGTATATCTTTAACTTTTTGAAGGTTTACTTTCTTCATATGATCACCTCTTTCTGTTGCACTTTTTGCAATTGATTAACTAAAGTATATATTGCATTTTTTGCAATGTCAATAGTTTTTATGCATATTTTGCAATTTTTATTTGCAATAACTGCAAAAATGATATATTAGTTATAACTTAGAGCTTGGAGGAAAAGGCTTTGGATAATATATTAGGGAAAAGAATAAAATCATTGAGAGATGCAAAAGACATAAAACAAAAGCAAGTCGCCGACTCACTTGGGATAAGTCCGTACCAATTATCCAGATATGAAAGTGGTAAATCGAAGCCCGATCCAGAACTAATAGTGGATATTGCAACTTTTTTCGATGTATCAGCTGATTACTTATTAGGGAGAAATGCAGAAGAAAATAAATTCGATTATTACAAAAACAAAATCGTCACAGAGTTCCCTGATATCGATTTAATGTTTCATGATATGGAATCTCTGACTGCAGAAGATTTGAAAGAAGTGTATGAATTTATTAAATTCAAAAAGAGCCAAAATGAATAAAGTGGCTTTGATATAGATAGAAAATGAAATAGAGGGGTCGATAGTTTGAAAAAAATAATTTTTGTTTTTGCACTTATTTTATTACTTGCTGCCTGCAGTGAAAATGATGCAGACAGTAACAATGCATCGGATGAACCAAATCAAGATGTAGAAAAATCATCTGCTGAAATACAGATGGAGAATTTAGAGGAACAAGAAGCTACTGCAGAAGTAAATGCAATAGAACATTATCAATACATGGATGAAGCTATATCCACAGAAACTATTGCTGTATATGCTGAAATAGAGAATACAAGTGAAACAGTTGTGGATGCAGGCCGAGCTGATATTACTTATTTAGATTCCGATGGCGGTGTTATTTCTGTAGGCGATTCATCAATCACTCCCAGTTATTTGAACCCGGGAGAAGTCGGATATGTTTCAACTGAAATAGAAGGAAGTATTGATGAATATGAAAATTTAGAGGAAATAGAAATTGAGTTATCCCCTATGCCGGTTTCGAAAACTGAGGTTGTGGATTTCTCGACAAGAGACGAAAATTTCAAGGTTGATACATGGGGAAAAGAATCTGCTGACATATCTGTAACAGGATTTTTGGAAAATGATACCGATATAGATTTTACGGAAGATGATACAACTGGCGCCATAGGTATTTATGATTCGGATGATAATTTTATAGCTGCTGAATCAATATATATGGATCAAAACTATTCATTGGGCGCAAATGGAGAAACCAGCTTTGAATTTGGCGGTGGAACCTCCTTACCTCCTATTATAAAAGATAATGCTGACCACGCTAATGTTAGAGCAGTCGGAATTGAAGGTATGGACGATGTTCAATGGTAACTTAAAACAAATAACTAAATAGTCAACTGAGGGTGTGCTTGCGCATGCCTTCTCTTTTAACCATAAACAGAACATACATTCTTTAAATTGGGGGATTTAGTTTGTATTCACACCTTGAGGATTACATCTATGAGCTTTATATGAAAATCGGAATCACTAAACCGTCTGAAATGGACATGTTTTTAATCGCTAAATTATTGGGGGTTGTAATTTCTTACCAAAATAGAGCAATTAGAATGGAAAATGAAATCGCATTAAACAAAGGAACGATCAGAAGTGAATGGATGATGTTCGGACATGAAATATGCCATTATCTCAGACACGTTGGCATTCAATTAGTTATGAATAAATTATTCGTGGACTTACAGGAGTATCAAGCTGATTATTTCGCTTATCATTTCTGCGTCCCTACTTTTATGTTGGACAAGTTGGATATTAGTTGTGCAGAGGATATTATAAAGCATTTCGAAGTCGATTATGAATTTGCATTAAGAAGACTAGAAATGTATGAAAACAAACAATATACAAGGAGTGTATCTTTATGAAAAGTAGAGATTTTAGGAATGGAGAAGTAGGAATTGCTTTAGAAGAAATGCTAGAAGTGGCTAAGAAAGCAAATCAAAGATGGGTGTTTATAGAATTGAACAAAATGCTAGAAAAGTTAATTGCCCATTATTTTAGTGGTAAAAACTATGAAAATGATGGCGTGGAATGGTCGAGAGAAGATTCCAAGATTATGGCTTATCAATTGCTGCACACGCTGCATTATAACCAAATGATTTTAGATAAAGACAAAAAGAAAGGATGATTAACATGAAAATCACATCATTGGAAGAGAAAAAGAAACAGAAAGCGATGGAAGATATGGCGGTACTACCCGTTTATAACTCTGTCTGGGTTAATAACGATGGTGAATTGGATGGGGATTTGATCGCTTATAAAGAGGTCCCAAAATACTTTTTGGAGGATGATTAAAAATGCATTGTGATAAAATCAAGTTGAAATCAGGGCAAACTAGATGGTTTTGTGTTGCTGATGCTCCCGCCCATCCAACGACAGGGAAAAGAAGGCAAATTGAAAGACGCGGAAAAACTAAAAAGGAAGCAAAAGAAAAGGTTCGAAAAGTAATTGACGAATTAACAGTGGAACAGTTTGACAAAAAAGCTAGTGCTAAGGTTACCTTTAGCAAACTAGCCGAAAAATGGATTAGCGTATATGAGGTTACAGCCGGTGTTAAAAGAGGTACTGTTAGGATACGAGAAGATGAAATCAAGGTATTAAACAAATATTTCGGTGACACCCCTATCACTTCAATAACGCACGCTGTATATCAAGACTTACTAATTAAATTAAGTGTAGACGGAAACAAAGGAGAGCCGTATTCAGAGGGAGCGATAAGGGGAATTAACACTTGCGCTAAAATGATTTTTAAATTCGCTAAAAAGAACAGATTAATAACTGAAAACCCAACTGACGATGCTGAAATACCTAAAAAGGCAAAAACTATCGATGAATTGGAAAACCAATCAATTCAAGATGAGTTTTTTGAAAAACATGAACTTGAATTGTTTTTAAAAACAGTTTTGGAGAAAGGTCTTAATTTAGATAAAGAATGGTTCTTTACTCTTGCATTCACTGGGATGCGCCCTGGTGAAGTGATTGCTTTGAAAAAACAGGACTTAGATTTTGACAACAATAAAATAAGAATAAGCAAAACACTCACAAGCGAAAACTCTAATATGAGGGAGTACTCTTTAGAAACAACGAAAACTAGTGATATTAGAATCATTGATGTGGATGAAAGCATAATGATGATTCTTAAAAAACTTGTGCATAAAAACGACATGCATAAATTGAAATATCGCACTCAAATAGAAGACTTTCACGATAAGGACTTTGTTTTTCAAAGGCAAAATGGTTATCCATATATAAGGCAGTTTGTGGCAACACGAATGGAGAGAATTATGGAAAAAATCGATATAGGGAAGCACCTAACACCTCATTCATTCAGACATACACATATTTCAATGCAGACTGAAGCAGGCGCCGAATTATCCACAATAATGGAAAGAGTGGGGCACAAAGATCCGAATACAACTTTAAGAGTTTATACACATGTTACAAATAAAATGAGAAAAAAATCAGTCCATAATGTTGCTTCGCATCATAGCGAAATTTTAAATGAATTAACGTTTTTAGATTAATTGTTAGGTTTTTGTTGGTTTCGCAGAAAAAAGACGGGATTTATTTCTATAAAACCCCGTCAATTCAATATTTCTTTTATTTATTCTGACTCATCACTCCTAAAAGGTGCAATCTTATCCTCCATCATGGAGATAAGGTCATCTGCTATTTGCTCATCTTCCTCTGACATTGCATTCAGTTTTTGTAAATAATTCTCATCCAGCATACTTGTAAGATATTCCGTATAATCTCCCGGATAGGTAAAGGATTCTGCAGCATTGACAAAATAATCACGCTCATCATCTACCGTTATTTTATAGGTTGGTGCAAACACCTGCGTTCCTTCCCCTTCTTCGTCAATTCTGGAATAATACCCGTACGTCACATCTGTTACATCTTCTTCTGCATTTAAAAAGCGATTATGATACAGCGAACCAATAGCAATCATTGGTGCATTCAAATCGGCACTTCCTTGCGTATTCGCATCACCAATCATGGTTTGCGTATAATGCGTTATTTCTCTATCATCATTGACATAAAAGGTCAGCATCGCATGTTGATTTAAATAAATCGGATAATCTTCTTTATTTTGAAAGAAAACGATAATATTTAAATCATGATTCCATGTGCCAAAACTGAATTCTGAAGCGTTTAAAACATAAGGACTGACCAAGTCAGACAAGTCCCCCCGCTCCAAATTTTCCGGAATTTCCAAAGGAGAATCGAATTCTGCGGTTAACAACTTATTATCCATACTTTTCTCCGCTTCGATATCCTCTATATCATTTAAGTCACTGATTTCCGAGCGGGAGAATTCCTTTTGTGATGATGAAATATAACTCAGCTCCGGAACTTCAAAATCAATATCTGCGGATACTGTAATATTTTCTTGATCCAGCTCCTCATCCAGATTCATATCACTAACCTCCAGCTCCGGAAAATCCATATCCTCCTGTTTGTCCATAAATTGAAATAGTAAATAAACATTCAAGACAAGGAAACTGAGAATAAATAGCGTTTTAATATGTGACCATTGCATTCTCAATTTCCCCCTTCTGTATTTTGCTGCGCATCCGTGTTTTGTTCCGGTACTGGTGACCAGTTATTGTTAATTCGCTGATACCAATCCGGCTCTAGTAACACATAATCTTCTCCATTATCATCGGATTCAATGGTTAAATGATACGCAATCTGAATATCTTGAATATCCTCCACATTATCATTTTGCCAGATACTTTCCATAACTTCACCGCTGTCTCTTAACTTGGTTGAGGAGGTATTAGCGACTGTTTCCAAAGAAATCAACGACCGGTTATACTCACTTAATTGATCGTTCTGCCATTGTTGATAGATCAACGACAAATCCGGGTTCGAATTATTGATAACAGGATATTGAAAATGAAACAGACGATATGAAACACTGTCATCGGTAAAGTTTTCTAAGCGATAATCATCGGTAAAACCGGCATGATCATTAATATCTTCTAAGCTTTGCTGCAATACGCTCTTATCTGTCGGCTCATTATTTCTTTCCGCCACATCAATAAATCGCATGCCATGCCCGGCAATATTTATTTGTCTATTATCCGTACGGTACATAATTGATCCGGACTCTGATTCCGACACATTGACCAAATTAGGATTGCTGAACATAATATTTCTAATATCACCAGCCGGAATCGTATCAAACGTGTAAGAATAGGATGTTAATGTCTTCTGTCCAGTAGGAATATAAATATCCTTGTCCGTCTCTGTCATTAAATGCTGTTCTTCATATTCTTCCTCGTCCAGCTCACCAAATATCGTTAACAGTCTGTCGAAGTTAGACATAGAAGGAATATCCGCCTCCACAATTTGATCTCCTTCCGAGGAAACAAATTGAACATGCAGCGATTCTTCATCCTCCTCTAAATCAATATAAAAACGGTCTGTATAAAAATTGGTGATATCTGTCAATGAACTGTTGGTATTTAAAATATTATCAAATACCGATAATGGAACATCTGTAGGAAAAATGATTTCCACTTCCGCCCCCGATTCCCTGTCCTCTTCAATATCACTGCTTCGAATATTTGTTAATTCCCATTGCTGCATCTCTTCAAAAAACTGTGTACTGTCCACAGGGTCTGTATAACCAAAATATTGTCCATTCATTTTAAAAACAACATCAGTCGGCTGCATCACATCACTTGCTTGCATGATATCCCCGCCTAAGTCTTCTTTATCAACAGAGTCTACGTCACTCAATGGCTCATATTCTGGGCGGTAATTCCACATTCCGAATGTAAGAACTAAACTCGTGCTAATTAAAATAATCAATAACAATGATTTTGCAGTTTCTAACTTCATTTGCCTTTCCCCCGATTCGATCCCATGAGTGGCAAGGTAAATAGAATTGTGGTTCCTTTTCCGTCTTTACTTTGTGCCCAGATCTTTCCATGATGGGCTTCGACAAGCTCCCTCGTTATCGCTAAGCCCAGTCCTGTTCCGCCAAGTTTTCTTGTTCTTGCACGATCGGCACGGTAGAAACGATCAAATATTTTATCGAGTTTATCATATGGAACGCCCATCCCTTCATCTTGAATGCTGACAATAACCATGTGACGTTTTACTTCTAGATTCACACGTACTTTCCCACCTTCTGGCGAGTATTTAATCGCATTGGTAATGACATTATCAAACACCTGAGTGATTTTATCTTTATCCATCCATACGTATGATTTTCCTTTTGGTATCTGGCGTTCCAATGTAATCGTTTCTGGCAGATTCATTTCATACCGGTCCAGAACCTGCTGCGTATAGCCCATAAATTCCGTTCTTTCCTTATGCATCGGCAACTCGTCTGAATCCATCTTAGACAGCTGCAACAGATCATTTACCATTCGTATCATACGATCGGTTTCTTTCTGTGTAACATCTAAAAACCGCGGTGCAATCTCTTTGTTTTCCCAAGCTCCGTCTGACAGTGCTTCTAAGTAGCTTTTCATCGTGGTCAACGGTGTCCGGAGTTCATGCGATACATTCGATACAAAGTCTCTGCGCTCCTGCTCGATTTTTTCTTGTTCTGTAACATCACTAATCACCGTAATGTAACCAGTAGCTTCTTCTTCTTCATCCACGACGGTTGAAAAATTGGCACGTATAATAAATGGTGTTTCCTCATCACTAAAATCAATAATCATCGAACCGCTGTCCGGGAGCTTCGTGATATCAACTAATTTTTCTTCCAAGTTCAAAACATCAATTAGGTCATCACCTATCACATCATCCGGGTTCAAACCGATCATATTAGCCGCAGCGTCATTCAGCAATGTGACAGCTCCTGTCTGGTCTGTCGCAATAACGCCATCACTCATATAGGAAAGAACCGAGCTCAATTTCCGCCGTTCTTCCTCAATCGTGGCATAAGAATGCTTTAGCCTGCTATTCAAATCATTAAAGGTTTCCGCCAGCTGGCCAATCTCATCCCGTCCGTAAACATCAAGCTTTTGCGTGAAGTCTCCATTCGACATAATCAGCGCTTGTTCACGCATTTCTTTAATTGGTTTAGTAATGGTACGTGCTACGAGAATACCCAGTATCGCTGAAATACTGATTGCTAAAATAGAACCTTGTAAAAAGATATTATTAATTTCTTCAATCTGATTATAGACTTCCTCCATAGAGGCTCTAAATTGCACAGCACCCACCGACAGTCCTTCATTTCCAATAAGCGGTTCCACATGGACATACATCCTGCTGTCCGTTTGCGGATCAAAGTACCTATTCTCCTGGGACTGATCAAATAGTAATGTGTTTTTCACATTCGTTTCTGTAGATTTCTTTCCAATATCTGAGCGTCCATCGAGCTGATTGGTCCCTAAAATACCGCCTTGACTGTCATAAACATGGATGTTTGTTGCCAGATTATCTGTATTGACATCATCAATGATTGCTTGAATTTCCTGTTCTAAACTATCATCTTCTTCGGAACGTTCTCTGGTAAAAGCCTGCTCCAGATTATAGCTCAGCATTTCCACACGTTCGTTAACAGAAGCCTCGAAGGTATTCATCAAATCTTCTTCCAAACGGTCGGTAAAAAAAGACCCAATAACTTGCACAGCTAAAATTAACAACAAGATATAAATAATAATGAACTTTAACTGGATTGACCTAAAAAAACCAACTTTATTCATACATCCTTACTCCTGTTCAGGATTACGCAGATAATAACCGACACCTCTTCTTGTTACAATCCACAGAGGGTTACTAGGGTTTTCTTCAATCTTTTCACGCAAACGCCGGACGGTCACATCTACTGTGCGCACATCACCAAAATAGTCATAACCCCATACCGTTTCCAGCAAATGTTCACGTGTCATCACTTGTCCGATATGACGGGCCAGGTAGTGCAACAGTTCAAACTCACGATGTGTTAATTCAATTTCCACGCCTTTCCGGGAAACAACATAAGCATCTGGATGAACAGCTAAATCACCAATCACAATATCTCTGGATGTTTTAGTTGATTCATCTGCCGGTACATTTTCACGACGCAGGTTTGCTTTCACACGTGCAATTAATTCCCGGTTACTGAATGGCTTGGTCACATAATCATCTGCCCCAAGCTCCAGCCCGAGTACTTTATCAATTTCTGCATCTTTTGCGGTCAGCATAATTACCGGAACACTCTGTGTTTTTCGTATCTCACGCAACACTTCATTTCCATCTTTTCCAGGAAGCATAATATCCAATAAAATTAAATTAGGGCGATCAGCTTCAGCCAGTTCAATGGCTGTATCGCCATCATTGGCTACGACGACCTGGTAACCTTCTTTTTCCAAATTAAATTGTAATATATCTGCAATTGGCTGTTCATCGTCAACAACTAGTATTTTTTGACTCATTGATTGCACATCCTTTTTTATTATCGTTTTTGTTTATTTGAATCTATTCATCGTAAAATTATGGATTTTCATCTTTATTACAAAAATGAATCATTGTTCATGGATAACCCAGCTTAGTCATTTCATAATCATGATAAAAACAAAATAATTGGCTAGACTCCTTCTTTCTATTTTAACGTAAAATAGCTCTTCTGTCTTGTAGGTATACAGGAATATGCATCAGAAAAACAGGATAACTTTTTGATTTACAATCTATTCTCTCATATTACCACTCAACTTTCGCACTTTAAAAAGTAACTTCCCTCCCACAGGAACAAGGGTCAATCGTTTTTTCTATACATCTGTTGAAGGAGGTTAGCGGGTAAGGTGTAAGGCGATCGCTGCGGCGGAGCGGTTGCTATACACCATATCCTGTTCAAAAATAAAAAGATGATTGAACGAAAAGCAAGCATGATAATAGAAATCATGTTCATCCTGGTACAGCAAGAGTTATATGCTTATTCTTAGGTGCGTAAGTTGAGTTACCATAAAATAAAAGGTTTTTATTTACATCCAACAAGAAAAGGAGCTGATTTCTGCAATCAGCTCCTTTTCCTGTATTTTTCTTATGATATTACGGACGATACACACTTCTTACGACATTTGTCTGCGAACGGTCGGGGCCGACAGAAAAGATAGATAAATTAATTTCTGTCAGCTGGGAAATCCGTTCTAGATAGTGACGTGCATTAGGTGGAAGTTCATCCAACGTCTTCACGCCTGTGATATCTTCTGTCCAGCCAGGCATCTCTTCATATACGGGTTCACATTCCGCTAATGCTTTTAAACTTGCCGGGAATTCTTTAATAACTTCTCCTCTGTAGCGATAGGCAACACAAATCTTTAATGTTTCAATACCTGTTAATACGTCAATGGAGTTGAGAGATAAATCCGTAATTCCGCTCACACGGCGTGCATGGCGGACAACGACACTGTCAAACCAGCCTACACGGCGCGGACGTCCTGTGGTTGTACCATATTCACGGCCAACCTCACGAATTTGGTTCCCTACTTCATCATGCAATTCGGTTGGGAATGGGCCATCGCCAACACGGGTGGTATATGCTTTTGACACACCTACTACATGATTGATTTTGGAAGGACCTACACCAGAACCAATCGTAACCCCTCCAGCAATCGGGTTAGAAGACGTTACAAACGGATACGTACCTTGGTCAATATCGAGCATAACTCCCTGCGCACCTTCAAACAGGACACGCTTTCCTTCATCAATCGCATCGTTTAAAACAACGGATGTATCTACCACATAAGGAGCCAGCTGCTGTCCATATTCAAAGTATTCATCAAGAATTTCCTCTACTTGAATCGGGTCAGACTCATATACTTTTTCAAATAAACGGTTCTTTTCTTTTAAGTTTTGTACTAATTTACCATGGAATACTTCTTTATCCATTAAATCAGCAATGCGGATACCGACACGTGCCGCTTTATCCATATAGGCAGGGCCGATTCCTTTTTTCGTCGTACCGATTTTATTTTCGCCCTTTTCTTCTTCTTGAAGAATATCCAGCTTCAAGTGATATGGAAGAATCACATGTGCACGATTACTAATACGAAGATTTTCTGTGGATACATTACGTTCATGTAAATAAGCCACTTCTTCGACAAATGCTTTCGGATCAATAACCATTCCGTTTCCGAGAACACACGTTTTTTCATTAAAGAAAATTCCAGATGGAATTAAATGTAACTTGTATGTTACATCATCAAATTTAATCGTATGACCAGCGTTATTTCCGCCTTGATAACGAGCAACTACTTCTGCATTTTGAGACAGGAAATCAGTAATTTTACCTTTCCCTTCATCTCCCCATTGCGTACCTACAACTACTACTGAGGACATGGTGCACCTCCAAGATTGATTTTATATATGAAGATTCTTGCCCTGCATGATTTTATTTATATCGATTCATAACAGCACAATCTCTTAGCATCATTTGCTTTTTAATCACCAATTAGTATTTTATCAATAAAAAAAAGACACGTCAATGTAAAATACGAACATTATTTTTCTATTTTACTTCTATCATCCGCTTCATTTGTATTTATTTTATAATTCCTTGTGTAAAAACCGTATGTAAATATGATAAAAATAATTTATATTCGGATTTATTTGCAAATAAAAAACTTCCCTCCCAGCAAACCATTGTCTGCTGAAAAGGGAAGTTCCTTTAGGATGATACTGCTTTTATCTTGTATTAATTAGGTAATTATTCACCTAAGCCTTCTGTCCATGCTTCTAAAAGCTCTGGATTGTCTTCGAGGAACTGAGCAGCAGCATCTTCTGGTTCTGCGCCTTCATCAATAGCAGCTAACAGTTCGTTTTCCATATCCTGATCATAGTCTTCTAGTAAACGTTGCATAACTTCATATGCTGCAGGAGACTCTTCCTGGAAGTCTGTATGTGCTACAGCTCCGATACGGTCACCATCACCGCCATAGACTTCCTGAGGGTCTTCAAGTAATTTTAAATCCATTGTTGCGAACATCGGATGCGGCTGCCAACCTGTAACAACGATTGGTTCCTCATTGTCAACGGCAGTCTGTAGTTCTGACAGCATTGCACCTTCAGAGCTTGCAGACAGTTCCCAGTTATCTAATTCATACTCTTCAATTGCTGTTTCAGTACTCTCCATGACACCAGCACCCGGATCAATACCGGTAACAGTCCAGTCTACAGCTTCACCTAGTTCTTCATTATCTTTCAAATCTTCAATAGAATCAACATCCATATAAGATGGTACTGTCATTGACAGAGGTGCTTCATCTACGAAATTTCCAAGTTCTTCTACATCGTCACCATATTGCTCTTGGTAAGCTTGGTGTGTCACCGGAAGCCATGAAGCGGTCATAAATGCCGAGTCCTGATTGGCAACACTTGTCCACATCGCACCTGCTTCAACTTGTGTTATATCCACTGTGTACCCTACTTCTTCCAGTACTTGTTGGACTAAAGGCGTACGAGCAATAGCACCTGCCCAAGCAACATATGGAACGGAAAGATCTGTCTCACCAAGTTCCGTGCCGGAAGCTTCTTCGCCACCTTCATTGTCGCCAGAACCTGTGTCTTCTTCTTCTTCTCCGCCGCATGCAGCTAATAAAAGAACTAGTGCAAGCAATGCGATAAAACCGATAGATTTGACGTTCTTAAACATTTTAAGAATGTCCCCCTTTTTTAAAATTTTATATAGCAAAGATTTTTAAAAGCTAAAAATCTTTAAACTAACTATTTCTTCTTATTAAATCCTTGTGTAAAGCGATCTAATAACATTGCTAAGATAACCAGCGATATGCCGCCTTCAAACCCGGATCCGATATTAACCTGTGTCACTGCCCGGTAAACAATAACACCAAGACCTGGTGCTCCTACCATCGAAGCAATAACAACCATAGAAAGGGAAAGCATGATGGTCTGGTTAATACCAGCCATAATGGTCGGCATCGCGAGCGGTATTTGTACTTTACCTAATCGCTGTCCTGTTGTAGAACCAAATGCTTCAGATGCTTCTACTAACTCCGGATGTACTTGCCGGATACCTAAGTTCGTCATTCTGACAGTTGGCGGCATAGAGAAAATAATGGTTGCCACCACGCCCGGAACCATACCGAGACTGAAGAAAACCACTGCCGGAATCAAATAAACAAAGGCCGGCATTGTCTGCATAAAGTCCAGAATCGGAGTAATAATCGATTGCACCGTTGCCTTTTGGGACATCCAGATACCAATTGGAATCCCAATAATCATGGAAATAATTACGGATACAATAACAAGGGATACTGTTTGTAATGTTTCCGGCCAATAACCGAGATTATTAATAACTCCTAAGCCGATTAAAGCAAAAAGTCCCAGTTTCCAGCCGTTAAGCCACCATGCCAGCAAAGCAACAACCACAATCAGTACCAGTGCTGGCACCATTTCCAATACAGAAACAAAATTTTCAGTAATAAATTCAATAACATTGGAGATAGTGTCAAAAAATGCGGATAGATATGTTGTTAAAAAGTCCTCAAACGACTCGACCCATTCATCTAATGGTAATTTCGGAAACAATGCTCCATCTTCTGTATTATTCATCTGCTGTCACCTCCCCGTTTCCGTTCAACACTTGGTCATCGCCCGCAAGTGCACCAATAACGGAACCTCTTACGATAATACCGACTAACCTGCCATTATCGTCCACGACAGAGAGAGGCGCCTTTTGATCAGCCATCGGTTCAAATAAATCCGTCAGTAATGTATCCGGCTTGATTCTTGGTAAATCTGTCACCATGACATCTTCTATTGTTTTACCTTCTTTATTTGCTTCATCTGCCAAGTCAGCTGTTACATAACCAAGTAATTTTCTTCTTTTGTCCACTACATAAATCGTTGATACACCATATTCTTTCATCTGTCTTAAAGCGACTTTAGGACCTCTGTCCACTCCAACTGTTTCCGGTTTTTTCATAATATGTTCTGCAGTGAGTACCTTGGAACGGTCTACATCTTCTACGAATTTCTCTACGTAGTCATTCGCAGGATTCATTAATATTTCTTCCGGAGTACCAATCTGAACGATAGCACCATCTTTCATTAATGCAATCCGATCTCCTATGCGAAGTGCTTCATCCAGATCATGCGTGATAAAAATGATTGTTTTTTTCATTGAATCCTGAATATCAACCAGCTCATCCTGCATTTCTTTACGGATAAGCGGATCAAGTGCGGAGAAAGCTTCATCCATTAACAGCACTTTCGGGTCGTTTGCCAGTGCCCGAGCCAAACCGACACGCTGCTGCATTCCGCCAGATAGTTGACCTGGTTTCTGATGGATATAGTTCCCTAAACCGACCATATTTAAAGAATCCTCTGCTTTTTTTTCGCGTTCGGATTTATCTTTACCTTGTATTTCTAATCCAAACGCAGCATTTTGTAAAATCGTACGATGCGGGAAAAGGGCAAATTGCTGGAATACCATTCCCAACTTTTCACGGCGTACTTTTCTTAATGCCTGTTTATCCAGTGTCGATAATTCTTCTCCTTCAATGGTAATAGACCCTTCACTAGGCTCTATTAAACGATTAATTAACCGGACCAGCGTAGACTTCCCGCTTCCTGAAAGCCCCATAATAACAAAAATTTCTCCTTCTTCTACGGAGAAACTAGCTCGGTTTACGCCGACAGTACTTCCTGTTTGTTTTAATATTTCTTCTTTGGTTTTACCTTGATCCAACATCTCGATAGATTGATTAATATGTTTACCAAAGATTTTAGACAGGTTTTTTGCTTCTACTACTGCCATGTAATCACCTCTTTAATATTATTTGCGATTCACAGAATATCTAAAAAAATACAATCTTTGGTACTAATGATTCATTTATAAGAAAATATAAAAGAAATGAACTGACTTTCAACTCATTTCATTACCCTTCTTATATAGATGTATCCGCTCATTAACAAGCACATAGTTCATTATAAAAGAAATAACAAAGAAGCTCAAAATGCGCTGAGCTTCATTTATCGACAATATAAGGCAATCTTTTGCGTCTATGGAAAATAAACCGATGTTTTCTGCCTTTTTCTTTGAAAATCTCCATAATACTTCTGTTATATTACAAAATGGTTTTTTTACTTCAGATAGTTTACTGTTTTATTACAATAATTTCTAGTTTATGACATGTTTCTTAAATTATACTGTCTATATTTGTTTAATAAGAACAAAGCAAGCATGAAAATACATGCTATCGATAACATCATGATTCCGCCAAGCAGAATCATTTGCACAGGAGGCCAATCGATATTCATATGAAATATCAACAAAAGAAGGAAGAAAAACCATGAAATGATGGTATACTTCCTCAGATAGTGCTCTTCTTGCATTATTTGCTCTAGCAGCTGTTCCTGATTCCCATGCATTGGAGCAGCTTCCGGGATCCCTTCATAAACTTGCATATAGTCTTGGGCGTCAATAAGCTGCCAGCCTTTACTTTCTTCCATATTCTTATCAATATGTTGTATCGAATGAAATCCTAATTGATATTGCACTTCCTTTGGCGTATCTTCTGTTAATTGAAATAGCAGACCGCCTAACTGCAGTTTTTCCACTCTCCATCCTTCCGTTGACAGCGCTTCAATTTTTTCTGTCCCTGTATCCTGAAAGAACAATCTAGCAGGGTTCCATACAAATTTTTTCTTCACGCATTTCACCTCTTCTTTACCGGCTGTTGTTACATACATGTTTCATAAAGATGCATTGAATATTTTAAATTATTATCATTATACTAGATTTTCCTGCATACTTCCTACTGTTCTAAAACAAAAAATAACCTGTATGACATACGTATTACTCTCGCCAAAATCTATCGTTTTCATAATAATTTTGTCTACTGCATCTTAAATATAAAAAGCCGTATAAAACCAGAAAGACTGGTTTTATACGGCTTTTTACCTTAATTGCATTCTATTTTTTGCTTATTTTTTATGGTTATAGCCCGCTTGATATTGCTCAAACTCTTTTTCAGAGCAAAGTACAAAATGACCTGGAGAAATTTCACGCATTCTGACATCTTCTCCATCCTCATACTGATGATTTTCCGGACGATAGGATTTCCGTGTGCGTGACCGCTCATAATCCGGATCCGGCAGCGGAATTGCTGAAAGCAGAGATTGCGTATACGGGTGCATTGGATTACGATACAAATCGTCTGCAGGAGCAAGTTCAACTAACCTCCCGAAATACATCACTCCGATACGGTCACTGATATATTTCACCATGGACAAATCATGCGCAATAAATAAGTACGTTAACCCGCGTTCTTTCTGTAATTTTTTCAACAAATTAACCACTTGCGCTTGAATGGATACGTCCAAAGCAGATATGGGTTCATCCGCAATAATGAATTCCGGCTCCACTGCTAGCGCACGGGCAATTCCGAGTCTTTGTCTCTGACCACCTGAAAACTCATGCGGATAACGCGTCGCATGCTCTCGGCTGAGTCCGACAATTTCCAGCAGTTCATGGACTTTCTCCATTCTTTCTTTTGAATTTTTAGCAAGTCCATGGATATCGATTCCTTCTGCAATCAAGTCAGCCACTTTCATCCGAGGATTCAGAGATGCATAAGGATCTTGGAAAATCATCTGCATTTTTCTGTTAAATTCTTTTAACTGTGATTTTGATTTTTTACCATGCACATTCTTACCCTGATAAAGTACTTCTCCATCTGTTGCATTATACAGACGAATCATAGATCTCCCTGTCGTTGATTTGCCGCATCCGGATTCACCAACCAGTCCGAGCGTCTCTCCTTTATAAATATCAAAAGTGATATCATCAACAGCACGTACTTCTTTTGGCTTTCCAACATGAAAGTACTGCTTCAGATTTTTGACTTCTAACAGTTTTTCCGCCATGTTATTTTCCTCCCCTTACAGAAGCGGCTTGTTTTTTCTCGAAAATAGCCTTTCTTTCTTTTACTGCCAAAGGCGGCTCTACCTTAGGTGCGCTTGGATGCAATAACCACGTAGCAGCATAATGGGTATCAGAAACCTTAAACATCGGCGGTTGCTCTTCTGTATCTATTTTCATAGCATACGGGTTTCTCAGAGCAAAAGCATCTCCCTGAGGAGGATTCAGTAAGTCAGGCGGTGTGCCTGGGATAACGTATAGCTCCTCTTCCTCCGTATCCAAGTTCGGCATGGAACTGATTAGCCCCCACGTATATGGATGCTGGGGATTATAAAATATTTCATCTACAGTGCCAATTTCAACAATTTTTCCGCCATACATGACTGCCACACGATCGGCAACATTGGCAACTACTCCCAGATCATGAGTAATAAACACAATGGAAGTTTCGATTTTTTTCTGCAGTTCTTTCATCAAATCCAATATTTGTCCCTGTATGGTAACGTCTAATGCTGTTGTTGGCTCATCAGCAATCAATACTTTCGGAGCACAGGCAAGAGCAATGGCAATCACCACACGCTGTCTCATTCCGCCGGAGAATTGGTGCGGATATTGTTTCAGACGCTGTTCCGGTTTGGTAATACCAACTAAGTCCAAAAGTTCAATAGCTCGTTTTTTCGCTTCACCTTTACCATATTTCCGATGTTTTATTAAAGGTTCCATAATTTGTTTGCCAATAGTCATGGTCGGATTCAATGAAGTCATTGGATCCTGGAAAATCATCGAAATATCTTTTCCGCGTATTTTCTGCATCTTCTTATCTGAAGCTTTGGCAAGATCATCATCGCCAAAAAGTATATTTCCCGATTTAATTTCGGAATTCCCTTCCGGCAATAGCCGCATAATGGATTTGGTTGTTACCGATTTTCCTGATCCAGATTCTCCGACAATCGCAAGCGTCTCCCCTTCGTATAAATCAAAATCGACGCCTCGGATTGCCTGTACTTCTCCTGCAAATGTATGGAATGATATATGAAGGTCTTTCACTTCCAGTATTTTTTTCATATCGTTTCACCTCACCTTTAATCACGCATTTTAGGGTCAAATGCATCACGTAACCCATCTCCAATTAAATTACATACAATCAAAATGACACAGATAAGAATACACGGGATGATCATTAAATGAGGTAAAAATTGGAATGTTTTATAACCATCTTCAATCAGTGTACCCAAGGATGCCGCTGGTGCTTGCAAACCAATTCCAATAAAGCTTAAGAAAGCTTCGAAGAAAATAGCGCTGGGAATCGTAAACATCGTATTGATAATAATGACTCCTGATAAATTTGGCAACAAATGCTTAAATAATAAACGATTATTATTCGCTCCTAGTGTCCGAGAGGCAAGAATATATTCCTGATCCTTTAACTTTAGAACTTGTCCACGGACAACCCTCGCCATCCCTATCCATCCTGTTATAACCATCGCCAGTGTAATAGACATAATGCCAGGTTCAAAAATAAGAAGCATTAAAATAACTACAATCAAGTTAGGGATACCAGACATAATTTCCAAAATACGCTGCATAACATTATCAACTCTGCCGCCTTTAAATCCGGAAATCAATCCATAAATCACACCAACAAGCATATCAATTACTGCAGCTAAAACAGCAATATATAATGATACTCTGGTTCCTAACCATACTCTGGTAAACAAATCCCGCCCAAGACTATCGGTCCCGAACCAATAGTATTCTTCTATATTCATATCTTCATATTTATTTGTCTCTACACCGCCAACTGTTTGCGTACCATCAAATATTCCGATTTGTTCTAACCCCGGCACACGCGGTGGTAGATTATTTTTGGTTACATCTTGTGCATAACCGTCATGCGGAGAAAGATAAGGACCAATAGCCGCCATAAGTACTACAATTCCCAAAATGAATAAACTGATAAGAGCGGCTTTATTTTTACGAACCCGAAGCCAAGCATCCTTCATAAACGAAAGTTGCGGTTTCTCGATTTTCTCCATTTCCCCTTCATTGGGCGGAGCGGGTTCAAAACGTTCTTTAGGTATTTCTTCTATGTCTCTGTTCATTATTTATCGCCTCCTGTCAGACGTATTCTTGGATCAATAATTCCGTACAGGATATCGATGATTAGAATAATAACAGTCAGCAAGAAGGCAAAGAATAAGGTTGTTCCCATAATAATAGGGAAGTCATTTGTCTGGATAGACTTAACAAATTGCTCTCCAATTCCTGGAACTGCAAATATATTCTCTACAACCATGGAACCTGTCATTAAACCTACCGCCATTGGCCCCATAACCGTAATCATAGGAATTAATCCATTACGAATAGCATGCTTAAATGCCACTTCCATTCGTGAATTTCCTTTTGCTTTGGCCAAAGTAATATAATCTGAACCAAATACCTCTATTAATTCTGTTCTCATAAAACGAGCTGCCGTTGCAACAGGAAAAATAGCCAGTGCAATGGTCGGCATAATGGAAGATGCAAAACTATCCCATGAGGCTACCGGCAGCCAACCAAGCTTCACTCCAATATAGTACTGCATTACTGCTGCCAATACAAAGGACGGGATAGACTTACCTAAAATAGCCAGGAATGTGCTGCCATAGTCAATCCACGTATTTTGAAACATGGAAGCGAGCACACCTAGAACAATCCCTAGCAAGGTTCCTATAACCATAGCTTGTACACCCAATTGCAATGATGGGCCAATCCTATTTTTTAGCAGTTCAAGCACCGGCTGATTATCAAACTGAAAGGAAACTCCCAAATCACCTTTAGCAATATTCAGCATATAGTTCATATATTGAATCGGAACTGGTTGATCCAGTCCATATTTTGCATTTAATATTTCCCGCTGTTCTACCGATAGCCTTTCTTCATTGGAGAATGGCGTGCCTGGTAAAAACTTCATCAGAAAAAATGTTACGGAAGCAATAATAAACAGCGTGATAATCAAGTAAATTATACGCTTGGTAATATACTTCACCATATCGTATCCCCCTAAATGCGAATAAATAAAAATTTTCTAAAAAACTTCTCATAATGAGGAAAAGAGAGTACTTTACTATGAAAGTCTCTCTCTTCACCCTTAAACTTTTAATTTATTAATTCTTAAAAGATTAATTTTCGATAGTTACATTTTTCAGTGTATAATCTGGTCCAAATAAATGCTCTTCCAGCCCATTTACATTCGGCTTGATAAGCGTTAATCTACCACGTTGATAAATTGGTGCAATAACGGTATCTTCCTCAACGAGAAGTTTTTCTGCTTCAAGCATTACTTCCCAACGTTGCTCAGGATCGTTTGCATACGTTACTTTAGCATCTTCAATCAACTGATCATACTCTTCACTGGAATAACCAGTATTATTATTTGTTCCATCTGTTACATATAAATCTAAGAAAGTAAGTGGGTCCAGATAGTCAGGTCCCCAGCCATGCATTACAATATCGTAATCTTGGCTAGTTGTCCGGTCCAGACGGTTCTTAAATGGAACATTGGATAAGCTAATTGATAAGCCTTCCAAGTTAGATTCTAATTGCGATTTAAAATATTCTGAAGTTGTCTTCGCATTTTCAGTATCATCACTTAAATAATCCAATGAAATTTCATCTACACCTAATTCATCTAAGCCCTGTTCCCAATACTCTTGTGCTTGTTCCAGATCGTATCCTAATAAATCACCGCTTTCGTCACGGAAATCTTCCCCGCTTTCCGGATTTTCTGCTAGTCCACGCGGTACATATCCATCTGTAGGCACAGAACCATTGGATAACACTTGCTCAGTAAATGACTCTTTGTCATAAGCCATCGCAATTGCTTTACGGATGTTTTCATTTGCTAGAGGTGTTTCCTCCCCATCTCGTTCTTGGTTGAACTTAAGATACCAGGAGCTTCCTTCTTCAAAAGTAGCAGCATTTTCATCTTCAGCATATTGTTTCGCATACTCAGCACTTAATGCTGCTGTACGATCTACTTCGTCTGTTGTAAATAGGTTTACTGCTGTACCCGGATCTTTTGCAACTTGTACGTTTACTTCATCAAGAGCTACATTATCTGTATCATAATATTCATCATTTCTTACATATTTCCAAGTCAGGCCGGAACCATCCCATTCAGTCAATTCAAATGGACCATTAGCGAGCATATTGTCACTGTTGGTTCCAAAGCTGTCGCCGCTTTCTTCTACAAAATCTTCATTTAAAGGTAAATACGTGCCAAATGCAAGTAAAGAGTCAAAGTATTCCACCGGCTGTTCAAGTGTAACTTCTAAAGTATAATCATCAGTAGCTTCTACACCTAATTCTTCCGGATCAGCTTCATCATTTATAATATCTGTGCCATTTTCAATAACATCGGAGAACATATAAGCATACTCAGAGCCTGTCTCTGGATCTACTGCTCTTTGCCAGGAATAGACAAAATCATGAGCTGTTACCGGATCTCCATTAGACCAATTGGCATCTTCACGTAATGTAAAAGTATAAACAAGTCCGTCATCACTTATTTCTGGTTCACCGTCCGAAATAGCTGGTACCGGTGTATCATTTTCATCTAAAGTATAAAGACCTTCCATTGTTTGTCCAAAAACAATAAAACTAGCAGCATCTGTTGCCAACGTAGGATCACCTGTCGGAATTTCCGCTGTTTCTACCATATTAAACACCTGCTCGCCTGAAGCAGTTGATTCTCCGCCTTCCGAATTTTCTGAACTTCCCTCGCCGCTATTGTCTGATCCGCATGCTGAAATAATCACCATCGTCAACGCCAAAACAATAATGAGATAATATTTAGACTTTTTCACTTTTTCGTACACCCCTTTTTTTGTAATCTATAACATATTATACTCTTTGAAATATAATTGTAAATATTTTTTATAATTTCATTAATACAGAAAAGAAAGATAATTTGTTTCCGAAGACTAACACAACAATGATAAAACGCTTACATAAATGTTGGCAAATCAGCTTTTACATTTCCTTTTATTACTTTAATTTTACAATTTAAAAGCTTTCCATTTTACGTTTTGCATTTAAAAAATCGTTCTTTTTACCTAGTTTATTTTTTGAAATTGTATTTGATAACTTCTTTTTATTATTACAGTTTATTCCAAATTGAAAAGGTTTTTCAATTTAAATATGGTAAATAACATATCTATCTGTGTCTATTATTTTTATAATCCATTACACGTTTTAATACATTAATGATATAATATGCTACATATACATTGGCAAGGACGTTGATAGTTATGATTAAAAAATCACTTATATGGATTGCAATCTCTCAAATCCTCATTGTGCTATTTAGTTTTCTTTTTTACCAAAACATTCATCTTTTATCTTACATAAATGTTTCTTTTGTTACAGGTGCCGCTCTTATCTTGTACGCGATGGCCGGTTATGTAGTCAAAGGACGTTTTTTTGACATTGTTTTCTACAGTTTCCAATATTTTTTCAGCCGGATGTCTAACAGGGATCGCCGCCCGCTCTCAGAGCTCGCTCCCCAACATTACATTATCCCTTTTATAACAGGCTGTACAGTAATAGTTTTGATGCTTGGCAGTTTATTCGTCTATTACATCTCTCTGTAGCTATTATTATTGTTTCTATTTTATCATATAAATTAACTCAACTTTCACACCTAAGAATAAACATATAAACGTTGCTGTTCCAAAATGAACATGATCTCTATTATTATTCTAGCTTTTCGTTCAATCATCCTTCTATTTTTTGAACAGGGTAGGGTGTATAGCTTTCCGCTCCGGCCAACCACCCCGCTTTTCAAGTGGATCTTCAGTTCGCCCTGCGATGCACAACTCTTTTCGATGGGGCGAATAAGCGCAGCTCCACCCCTAGGAGTCACGGTTTTAGCCTACCAACCACATAGGAATCTACGTGGTTGGCCTGCGCTCTAATAGGATGCTACAGTGCTTGAAAGAAATAACATTCTAATGAAGTTAGATGATTTTATTTGTTCATCTATTTCATGTATAGAATACCCCACTAGCGGAGGCGGACCGTTTTGACTCCTGAGGGATCAGCACCATCTGAAGATCCACTTTTGCCAAGCGCTCTTCTTGGCAAAAGTTAGCTGAAGAGCGTGCCCCTAGGAAAGCAAAACGGTCCGCCGCAGCGGTAATTTAACACCTTATCTTCTCCTCTTCAGCTGTATAGAAGAAACGATCAACCCTTGTTCCTATGGAATGAAAGTGACTTCTTAAAGTGCGTAAGTTAAGTCATATAAATTAACTTTTTCAACCTAAAAAAGGAGGATTCTGCCGTCTATTTACGGGAATCCTCCTTTTTTGCAAAATAGCTTCTTTCAGATTACATCGCCGGAGCCGGCGGAATATCCCCTTCCCCGTAACGATGATCTAAATCAACAAATTTATTATATTCTTTGACAAAAGCTAACTCTACCGTACCCGTTGGTCCATTACGCTGTTTTGCGATAATAATCTCAATAATATTGTCTTTTTCTGTCTCTTGATCGTAATAGTCATCACGATATAAGAAACCGACAATATCCGCGTCTTGCTCAATACTTCCTGATTCACGGATATCGGACATCATTGGCCGTTTATCCTGTCTTGATTCCACACCGCGGGACAACTGAGATAAAGCAATCAGCGGCACTTCCAACTCACGGGCTAATGCTTTTAACGCACGGGAAATCTCGGAAACCTCTTGCTGACGGTTTTCCTTCGAACTGCCGCTTCCCTGAATCAGCTGCAGATAATCAATCAGAATCATGCCCAGTCCATGCTCCTGTTTCAGACGCCGGCACTTCGAGCGAATTTCATTAACACGAACGCCTGGTGTATCATCAATGTAAATGCCAGCATTCGACAAGGAACCCATCGACATCGTTAATTTACTCCAATCATCTGCCTGAAGCTGCCCATTTCGCAGCCGTTGTGCATCAATGTTGCCCTCAGCACAAAGCATACGCTGCACTAGCTGATCTGCACCCATCTCCAGACTGAAGATAGCTACATTTTCACCTGTTTTAACGGCAACGTTCTGAGCCACATTTAATGCAAAAGCGGTTTTTCCTACTGAAGGGCGTGCGGCGATAATGATTAAATCATTTCGCTGAAATCCTGATGTAATGCGGTCTAAATCCATGAATCCGGTCGGCACACCGGTTACATCACCCGTCTGTTGATGGAGCTGTTCAATATTATCATACACATCAATCAAGACATCTTTTATATTTTTGAACGCGCCGGAGTTTTTACGACCAGAAACTTCCAAGATGCTTTTTTCTGCATCATTTAACACATCTTCCACTTCATCTTCCTTTTCGAAAGACGCGGTGACAATATCTGTCGCTTTCCGGATTAAACTGCGAAGTGTCGATTTTTCTTCTACAATTTTGCTGTAATATTCGACATTTGCAGCAGTAGGCACACTCTCCGCCAGCTCTGTTAAGTAAGATACACCGCCAACCTCTTCCAGCTGTTTCCTGTCATTTAAAAACGTGGTGACCGTTACAACATCAATTGGTTCGGTCCGTTCAGACAAGGTCATCATCGCCGTAAAAATAAGCTGATGCGCTGCGCGGTAAAAATCTTCCGGAATCAATATTTCCGAAGCCTGCACAAATGCTGACGGCTCTAAAAAGACAGCGCCTAAAACCGATTGCTCTGCTTCTAAATTATGCGGCGGCGTACGATCATTCAAAGCTGCACTCATTCCCTCTCCTCCATATTCTTATAATATGCGTCATTCGTTAAACTTGCATTGATGAAAGGGCATTATTTCCGAGGGCTGCTTTTACTTTCTTAGAATCTTTCCAGCTGACGCCCTCGGTGCGAAAAAAAGAAACCGGCGCACTTGTATGATGCCAATTTCTTTTTTTCTTTGCTTTCCCTTTATATCACTTTGTTATCCTGCTTATTTTTCTGCCACATGAACCTTAATAGAACCGGTTACTTCCGGATGCAATTTAACCGGTACATCCGTATAACCTAATTCACGGATTGGCTCATCTAATTCTATCTTCCGCTTATCAATTTTATAACCATACTGTTTGCTTAGTGCTTCTGAAATCTGTTTATTTGTAATGGAACCGAATAAGCGACCCTTATCTCCAGATTTTGCTTCCAGTTCAACGGTTATATCAGCTAATGTATTTTTTAGTTGAATCGCGTTTTCTTTTTCTTCTATTTCTTTTCTATCTTGTTTTTTCTGTTTCGCATCGAGTGCTTTCAGATTTCCAGAAGTAGCTTCTTCTGCCAGATTATTTTTTAACAAGTAATTGCGGGCATAGCCGTCAGAAACGTTTTTTACTTCGCCTTTTTTTGCTTTCCCCTTAACGTCTTTTAAGAAAATAACTTTCATTCCGAATCTCTCCTTTTTTTATACTCCAGCTGATCAATAATTTCAACAAGCATTTCTTTTACTTCATCAATGGTTTTACCCTCAATTTGCGTAGCTGCATTGGTTAAATGGCCGCCGCCATTCATCTCTTCCATGATCACCTGTACATTAACGTCACCCAGTGATCTTGCACTGACTCCAACTCTGCCATCCGATCGTTCCGAGATAACAAAGGATGCAGAAACGTTCTCCATGGACAGTAACGTATCCGCTGTTTTCGCAATCAATACCGGGCTATAGTTTTTACCGCTTGGTGCTGTCGCTATTGCAATATAATCATTATATATTTGCGTTCTCTCTATAATATGACTGCGCTGGACAAATACATCCAGGTCTTCTTTCAAGAGACGCTGAACCAATACCGTATCTGCTCCTTGAGACCGGAGATAAGAAGCAGCATCAAACGTTCTGGAACCTGTACGCAGTGTAAAACTTTTCGTATCCACGATAATACCGGCCAACAGTGCTGTTGCTTCCAATACTTTAAGTTTGGTTCCCTTAGGCTGATACTCCAGCAGCTCTGTAACAAGTTCTGCTGTTGAGGACGCATAAGGCTCCATATACACCAGTGTCGGATTATCAATAAAATCTTCTGCCCGACGATGATGGTCAATAACAATTTTATAATCCGTATAATTTAATAAATTTCCTGCAGCTACCATATTCGGTTTATGCGTATCAACAACAATAAGTAAACTTTGCCGGCCTGTCATCAGCTCTTCAGCTTCTTCCGGGCTGATAAATTGTTCCCAAAGTTCATCATCATGTCGAATATGTTCCATCAGTTTGGAAACACCTGTTTCCAAGTCATTCTTATCAACGACTACATAACCTGGGACATGATTGGTCTTCGCAATATTTAAAACACCGATAGCTGCACCAATCGAATCCATATCCGGCGATTTATGCCCCATAATGATAACATTATCACTGGCGCGGACAAGCTCTTTCAATGCATGGGAAATAACGCGCGCTCTTACTCGGGTACGTTTTTCCATTGGATTGGTTTTTCCGCCATAGAAACGTACTTTACCATCCTCATCCTTGATGGCAACCTGGTCACCACCGCGGCCTAAAGCTAAATCCAGACTGGACTGTGCTACTTCACCCATCTCAGGCAGTGCCATGTTTCCAACACCAACACCGATACTTAACGTCACCGGATTGCTCTCGGAACCTCCCATCTCCCGGACTTCATCCAGAATAGAGAATTTTACATCTTCCAGTTCTTGCAGAATTTCTGTATTCCCAACAGCTAAGAACCGCTCCTGAGACGTCCGCTTTAAGTACAATCCATAACGGCTGGACCATTCGTTTAAAATGGCTGTTACTTGCGAATTTAATTGACTCTTGACTGTATCGTCCATATTTTGCGTGATTTCTTCATAGTTATCTAAAAAGATAATAGCAAGTACCGTCTGTTCATTGTAATAACGTTCCTTTAGCTTCTGGTGTTCGGTTCGATCCAGAAAATAGAGCAGTTTTTCTTCTTTTTTAATCACACAAAGAAACGTATAATCCTCAATTTCTACCCAAATCTCGTTCCTATTCTCTATAATCATCGGAATTAAATCTTCGGATAGATGATTCAGGGACTCCCCTATGATTGTATCCTTACTTTGTTTAAATTGATTCATAAACGGGTTAGACCATTCAATTTGATAATTTTCATTGAACAATATAATCCCGAAAGGCATCTCTAATAAAGCCTCCGAACCTACCTTTTTCACGCGGTGGGAAATCGTCGATATATATTCTTCCGCCTCATCCAGAAGCACTCTTTCCGTTCGAACACTATAATAAAATGAAGCAGCGAAGACAATTGTCATTATCAAGCCAACTATCCATTGATAGTACCACACAAATAAAAGCAATAGAAAAGTAAGAATATAAATAATCCATACATGCTTGCTTAGTGTTGGTCTATTCTGTAAATCTGGCACGGCATTCAGCTCCTTCATAATCCAACAATCTTTCTGTCTTTTCTACGTGTATTTATTCCCGGGCTGTCTTGTTAATGCGTCCGGCGCCCGGTCTGCAAACTGCGAGCTGCCATGTAAATCATCGCTTTCCTTACTTTAATCGTTCTCTTAACCGGAAACCTATATCAATTATACCTAAGATTCGGACGAAATAAAGAAGAAATCCTGGAAAAAGAATCGTTGCTACGACAATTAAAATAGGAACTGCTTTGGATATTTTTTTGATATACGAAAAGTAAAAAACAAAAGATAATCCTTGCAGTGATAATGCCATTCCAACAATCATCAATAAATTCTGTGCTCCAAAATCCATGGTACTTCCTTCTTCAAAACCAATCAACGATAAAATTAACGCCAACAGGTAAAGCCAGATAACCGAACTCGGAAATTGCAATTGACGAAACGGCGGAAAAGAGAATTTTTCTTTCTCTATCCGATTCAATAATTTATAAGTGATCCATTGAGAAAGAAAAGCTATAATAAGAGCAAGCACAACCATAAATGTTGGGATTAACTGCTGAAATAAGTTAATCTGCGTCTCTTGCAATGCTTCCAACTCTTCTTCATTCAGAGAAGGGTTAACACTTTCGACCATTGATGCACTCATGTTCACAGATTCTTCTACCATATTCCTGTATTCCGTTACAATATTAACATCCATCAGTGTTTGACTAAAAACAAAAGCCAATAACATACCAACAAGAAAACCAAAAGTTCCTTGGGCCAGCGTTTCATACGCTGTATTTCCTTTCGACATGGCGTAACCGACAAATATACCGCCTGCTGCTGCAACGAACACAATTGGCAGCATAATCAGCGACATCAGTAATGTAGAAATAATAGCTACAGCCAGTGTCATTATCAGACCTGCTTTCATTCCATGCCGCTTTACATAGAAAATAAAAGGAACAGGTAATGTAATAATGGTAATTAAACTAAGTACTGGGAGCATAGACGCCACTAACATTACCATCAAAATGGCAATCATCATTGCTCCTTCTGCTACTTTTTTGGATTGATTCATTTCATGCACCTCGTTCTAACAAAAATAAATAGGGATAGAAACTATTCTACACGCTATTATAAAAAATGAATCCATATTTTTAAAATCCATCATTTATGAAACGTATTTATTAAAATACCTCCTTCTTTCCTTCTTGCGAATATTTTGGCGCTATACCAAAATCAAAGGAGGAAAAGAACAAAATAATACAACACATATTCTACTATAATAACATGAATTTTATAGAATGGCTTGTATCACACCTTGTTCTTTACGAATATATATACTTTTTATAACCTCATTTAAACAGCATATCATTCGCAGTAAAATGGAAAAAGTTATTCAACAAGTTTTCCAACCTTTTGTGCAGGTAAATCATGGCATTATATATTTCCTCAACTGTTTCAATTTGACAATTTTTTGAACAAATATTTATATTATTTCCCGGGAAATTTGTCGAATTTTGCTGTTTCCCTACACATAAATACGTTTATTCCTTTATAATATGAGTATTGCCAACTAAAAATGGGTTAAATCAAAGGATGAATCAAATGCAGTTAATCAAAATACTTAAAGAGAGTCTTCTACTCCCACAAAAAAAAGCAATGTTTCAGATTAACCGTATGGAAATGGATAAAATTATGATTTATCTCTTTATCTTATTCATGGTCTTTTCATTACCTGAACTGATATCCCGTTTGGCAAGCTGGACAGGTTTAGGTGGAGAAATGAATATTATTTTCCAGCTTATCTATTTCTTTATGTTTTATTATCTTATTTCATCAATGTTATTATTAGTTGTTATTTCCTTCATTGCTTATATAGGCAGAGGAGTCGTTCACCTCGCAAACAGAAAACTTCACTACGGTACATTGTGGAAATTAGCAGCTTGTTCTTTTACCGTCCCTCTTCTGGTATTCACATTTATTTCCTTTATTTGGTCTATTCCAGATTGGTATCTATTTATTGTTGTTATTTATCCTTTACTTCTGTTGATACGAATGATATTCCTATACCCTCAGAGAAGAAGCCGATGAGAAAAATCAAACAAAGAAATGATTGAAATTAACGTGTAAACGTTTTATAGTATTAATATGGATTTTTTCAACAATTCTGTAAAGCGTTTACAAAGAAAAGGGGTTTATTATGGAAGATGTTTCAGTTGGGCTGACAATTGTCGGTCTTTTAATTATTTTTTCAATTGTTGGCCTGCTAATAGCGAGTAAAATTAGTCCTATTGTCGGGATGACAATTATTCCAATCATCGGAGCGTTTATAGCAGGATTTAATTTTAGCGATCTTTCTGAATTCCTGGCAGATGGTTCCGACCGGGTAATGGGTGTCGTAATCATGTTCATTTTTGCCATTATCTTTTTTGGAATTATGCAAGACAGTGGATTATTTAATCCATTTATACGTTTTATGATTTTAATAACAAAAGGAAATGTCATCGTTGTTACCATGGCTACAGCAGTCATTGGAATGATGGCACAACTGGATGGAGCCGGTGCATCAACATTCCTTCTTTGTATCCCTGCGTTACTCCCTCTATATAAGGAATTACATATGAGTCGTTACTTATTGCTGTTAATAGTAGCTCTGAGCTCCAGTATTATTAATATGGTTCCGTGGGGCGGGCCAGCTGCCCGGGCTTCTACAGCTATCAATATAGATTTAATTGATTTCTACTTACCGCTTATTCCTATACAAGGAATTGGAGTTGTACTTATTTTGACATTAGCCGCTTTTCTTGGTTTCCGTGAAAAAAGGAAAATTAACAAAAAGGCTGCAGCAGGGGAAATTACTAAAAAGGAAAATATCGATATTCATGCAATTGCAGATAACTTTACACAAAAACAACATGAAGAAATGGCCGCTGCCGAAGAACAGCCGCGAGATATAAAAGGAAGAAACGTAGCAAACCTTATATTGACTGTACTGGTTTTAGGTACGATGATCGCCGGTTTATTGGATCCTCAATACGCATTTATGATCGGGACAGCCATTGCTCTCCCATTGAATTACCGTGGCGTTGATAATCAAATGAACCGCGTAAAAGTACATGCCCCAAATGCCTTAATGATGGCCGCAGTTATTCTGTCTGCTGGTGTCTTTCTTGGCGTTCTTAACGGTTCCGGTATGCTTGAACACATTGCATTAGCGGCAGTAGCAATTATGCCATCTTTTGTTATTCCGTTTATCCATATTATTGTGGGAATCATTGGGGTTCCATTAGACTTATTAACAAGCACAGATGCTTATTACTTTGCATTGTTACCTATTGTTGATCAGATTGCAAGTACACAAGGAATCTCTTCCCTATCCACCGCTCATTCTATGATGATCGGGAATATTATCGGTACATTCGTCAGTCCTTTCTCTCCAGCATTATGGTTAGGTGTCGGACTTGCCTCCGCTAACATGGGGAAACATATTAAATACTCTTTCTTCTGGTTATGGGGTTTCAGTGTTGTTCTATTATTATTTGCCGTTCTGATTGGTGTTGTAAATTTCTAAAGAAAGATTGGCAGATTTATTAAAAAGTCCTGCAAGCACAGATATACTAAACTGTGTTTGCAGGACTTTTTTCGTTTCAAAGACACATAATGAGCCCCTCAAGTCAGTCATAAACTTAAGGGGTTTTTGATTGAAGATCAAGATGAAACAAAATGCGTTTTCTGCCACATTTCTCGAAAATCGTTCTTATGGCTTAATAGAGTATCGGCACCATTAAAACAAGAAGAAAGATATCTGCTGATATATGTGCAATGATTGTGTATTCTAAACCTTCTTTCCAATACAAATAACCGAACCATAAGCCTAAAAGACCGTTCAAAACCAATGTACGGATAACAATAACTGCAGATAACCCATCAAAAACTTGTGCTGCGGCCGGTAAGTGCCCCAATCCGAATAATATAGCTGTGAGGAAAATAGCTATATAGTAAAAACTGTTAGGAATATCTCCTTTCTGTTTTTTGGTTATCCAGGCTAGTAACCATACAATGAGTGTCATTCCGAACAATCGCAGCATGATTTCTTCTGTAATTCCTCCGTATATGGAAGCAAGTAAACCATGTCACCAATTTGGGGAGGCAAGCTGATCTGTTGCTGTTCCCATCAAAGGCTTAAATACGAATACATCAAGAAGAATGACAATAAGGCTTCCAATTACCGCTACAACAATGCATTGATGAACCATTTTTTTGAGATATGTACGCGTGTTTTATGATAAACCATTCCATTTAATATAGGAGCGTTTAACCCTGTGCGATTTTGAAGTCTCAAACCAACCAATATCATGACAAACATATATAAAACCTGAACAGCGGAATTTATAATAACTATTAATGAGGTCGGTATATCTCCTGGTACAGTTTGGTCGCTCATTAAAGTTAATTCATATGGAATGATAGCAATGATTCCGATTGTGTTAGTACCGTAAATAACAGGGCTAGTTTTATTCTTCAGTTTTCCACACACGCACACTCCTTTCAATATCCTATTTGGTCTAATCCGATTGCAATAATAACCAAAATGACATCAATAATAGCGATTATTCCAGAAATTTTTCCAGCTGCAGCTCCGAACCATATGGTGAAAATAGATGTTAACACAGCAAGAAAACCTAAGATAACCAGGAGCGTGCCAATTCTGTTCCCTAGTCTTTCTTTATTAACGGGTTCCCACGATTCCCTGAAACCTGCAATAAAGGTAAATACCTGTTTTGTCCGAACAATATAGCCAGCCCAAATTAACAGTGCACCAATACTCAGGCCGATTCCCAATTCCATTCCCATTTCTTTTGCCCCCTCTTATACCATCTATTACTTTTACGAATGGAGCGTCAAAGAGGTTTCATTTATTCCATAAAATAACTGATTTGTTAAAAAAATCATAATAAATTATTATTGTATCTATTTGTAATAGGAATTATCAATCTTTACTCTAAATATTCAACTATATAATTCTCTTTTATCGTTTTTAAGGACATAATAAAACCCCCAAGTCTAGTCCAACTTGAGGGTTTTATGAATCAATCTGCTACGTATGGCAATAATGCCATTTGACGAGCACGTTTGATTGCAGCTGTTAATTTACGTTGATATTTTGCAGAAGTTCCAGTTACACGACGAGGAAGAATTTTCCCACGTTCAGAAACGAAACGTCTCAGCAAATCAACATCTTTATAATCGATGTGTGTAATTCCATTTGCTGTGAAATAACACACTTTTTTACGCTTTGCGCGTCCGCGACGAGCTGCCATGTGAATACACTCCTTTTTATAAATTTAGGTTCCTATGATAATGATTTAAAACGGTAAATCATCATCTGATATATCAATCGGTTCTCCATTGTTTTTAAATGGATCTTCCTGATTTTGGTTTTGATTAAACCCTTGGTTTTGGTTTTGATTTGATGAAAATGGGTTTTGTTGATATTGGTTCTGATTATTCTGGTATCCATCAGATTGAAACTGTCCGCCGCCTTGGGAACCTTTCGTTTCCAAGAATTGGACACTATCAGCAACTATTTCTGTGACATACACCCGTTTGCCATCCTGGCCTTCGAAATTACGTGTCTGTACACGTCCATCGACACCAATCATACTGCCCTTTTTCATATAATTTGCCAGGTTTTCCGCAGGTCTGCGCCAAACGACACAGTTAATAAAATCTGCTTCACGGTCTCCCTGTTGATTCGTAAAAGGTCTATTGACAGCAATACTAAAATTGGCTACTGCCACACCATTTGGAGTATAGCGTAAATCAGGATCCCTCGTTAATCTGCCAACCAACACGACACGATTTAACATCAGAACCACTCCTTATTATTTTTCATCTCGAATAGCCATATGGCGAATGATGTCATCGTTAAATTTCGCTAGGCGATCAAACTCATTGATTGCAGTTTCATCACTTTGGAAATTGATAACAACATAATATCCATCACGATAGTCTTTGATTTCATAAGCAAGACGTTTCTTGCCTTTTTCATCAACTTTTTCGATTTCCGCTCCGTTATCAGTAAGGATTTTGTTGAAACGCTCAATTAAAGCAGTTTGTGCGTCTTCCTCCATATCCGGGCGGATGATGTACATAATTTCGTATTTTCTCATCCGTAACACCTCCTTTTGGTCTTAGCGGCTCCGTTCTCCTCGATTCCGAATGAATCCAGGATATAAGAGCAAGGAATAATCATATAATTACTCACAATGCAGTATTATACCAAATAATTTATGTTATGACAAGCTTTTCGAGAGAACCTGATTTACTTTTGCTGCTCTTCCTGTCAGCCAGAATACTTTTATACATTAAATCGGAAATGAATGACATCCCCGTCTTGCACAATATAGTCTTTTCCTTCCAGTCTGACTTTACCTCTTTCTTTTGCTGTTACCATATTGCCGGCATCTACCAAATTATCATATGATACGGTCTCTGCACGTATAAACCCGCGCTCAAAATCAGTATGAATAATTCCTGCTGCCTGAGGAGCTTTAATGCCCTGGCGGAAGGTCCATGCACGCACTTCCTGTTCGCCGGCTGTAAAATACGTCGCTAAGCCGAGCAGATTGTAGGATGCTTTGATTAACTGATCCAAACCTGATTCAGAGATACCCAAATCTTCTAAAAATGCTTCTTTTTCTTCAGTTTCCAACTCTGCTATTTCTTCTTCAATACGGGCACAAACAACAATCACTTCCGCATTTTCATTTGCTGCATGTTCCTTTACCTTTTGAACATACGCATTGGAAGAAGGATCTGCTACGTCATCTTCACTTACATTAGCCACATATAATGTCGGCTTACTGGTTAACAGATGCAGTCCTTTCACTATTTTTTCCTGTTCTTCCGAAAATTCCATAGCTCGGACCGGCTCATCATTTTCCAGACCTTCTTTAAGCTTATTTAATATCTCTTGTTCTGCCAATGCTTCCTTGTCTTTTTGACGTGCCATTTTTTCAACCCGCTGCAATCGTTTATTAACGGTTTCCAAATCTGCTAAAATCAGCTCCAGATTAATAATTTCAATATCATCAATCGGATTTACCTTGCCGGAAACATGTGTAATATTTCCGTCTTCAAAACAGCGCACAACCTGACAAATGGCATCCACCTGTCTAATATGGGATAAGAATTGATTGCCTAATCCTTCCCCTTTGCTCGCGCCCTTTACAATTCCCGCAATGTCGGTAAATTCAAATGCCGTCGGGATGGTTTTCTTCGGTTTTACAAGTTCTGTCAGTTTATTTAAACGTTCGTCCGGTACTTCCACAATACCTACATTCGGATCAATCGTAGCAAATGGATAATTTGCCGCTTCTGCTCCAGCCTGTGTGATTGCATTAAATAAAGTAGATTTTCCTACGTTTGGAAGGCCGACAATTCCTGCTGTTAATGCCATATTTCTTTCTTCAACTCCTTAAGGATTCGTTCATGAACATTTCGTAACTCCAATTATAGATAGTCCTTGTTAAAAAGACAAGTCATGAGAAAACTCAAAACCGAGCCTTTCTCAGACCCAATTTTGAGTTTTCTTCTAAGGGAATATTCCTTTTTGTCTTATCTTTTCACAGATAAAATTCGTTTTTACTATTCTGCCCGTTTTTCTAAAATTTTTTTCATTTTCTTTGTAAAATCTCTTCTCGGGATAAGCACACTGTGCCCGCATCCGAGACATTTAATCCGGATGTCCATTCCCATACGGATAATTTGCCAGCGGTTCTCTCCGCATGGATGCGGCTTTTTCATTTGAACAACGTCATTCAAACCAAACTCTTTATCCATAACTCCTGCTCCTTTTTGAAATAATGCTATCTGACTCCGGACACCCACTTCATTCAGTGCGCGGAGCTTCTCTTACATTCATTATAACAAATTTCAAAAGGATTTAACCGCGATTTCGTTGACGTTCCTCGGTTAATTTCTCTACCTGATCCTCTGTATAGGTAACAATACGAGGTGAAGGGATTTGAATACCGGATTTATATAGCCTGTCCTGAATTTCTTTGCGAATATTGCGTTCGCCTGCCCATTGAAATTCCGGTTTTGTTTCTGCAATAACACGAACAACGAAATTGGAAACATCCAGATTTTGTACACCGATAATTTCTGGGACACCTATGATAAATTCATATTTATCCGGAAGCGTTTCTCCTACTTCATTAATAATTTTCTCAACTTCTGCTACATCACTTTCATATGCCACATTCACATCAACAACAGAAAGCCCGTTCCGTGACGAATAATTAATTACCTGGTCAATATTTCCATTAGGTATAATATTCAGTTCTCCTGTCCAAGAAAGAATTTTGGAAGTACGTAGACCAATTTCTTCCACGGTCCCTTCAATTCCGGAAGCTGACACATAATCCCCTACAGAAAACTGATCTTCAAAGATAATAAAGAAACCGGTAAGGATATCCCTAACAAGGTTCTGTGCACCAAAACCAATCGCCAGACCTGCAACACCGGCACCTGCCAAGAGTGGACCAATTTCAAAGTTAAAGACCTCTAATATCATGACAATTGCCATAAAATAAACAACATACCCGACTACACTCTTAACCAATTGCTTCAGTGTATCTTCTCTGCGTTTGGGAATCTGTATAGGACCGTTCTGCCGCTGGACAAATAATCTATCTATTATTTTTCGAGCAATACGAACGACTATCCATGCAATAAGGGCAATCAAAATAATCCGGACGGCTCCGCCTAGAATCGTCAACCATAACTCTGGGTTACTTATATAACTCCACAGTCTGTCTATTTGATTACCTATAAAACTCAATTTCATGTGTTCCTTTCTCCCTTCTCTACCATACAAACGGCTCTATTTTAGCATATCATCAAAGTATTTCCCAATCTGTTAAAATTATAAACATAAAATCTATTTTTAATGCAAGTTTTTAAATGCTTTATACATACTTTGATAATCTAATCTTCGCTAATAGTGCGTGTGAACGAAAAGCACAGGAGCGCCCGTTTAAAAACGTAGAGACTGCGCCCCCGGTCTTTCGGGGTGGTTCTTCGACCTTGGTCGAACTTCCATCGCTTACGAGATAAAGGAATCATGCCCCTTTAGGGGTATGCCGACGTTAGGCTTTAGCCTGGTATTAGTCGGCCTTCCTTCACCTTAAACGGATGATGACTTTCACCCGCGGGGCACGACGGACACGACGTCCTAGTATCGACGTTGGTCACAGGACGTGACCGTTCTTAGTCGATGAAAGTGCGACTTTACTTCTGTCTGCGCCTGCCGGCTTGCCAGTCAGCAAGTCTTCTTTTCACCCGCAGGGCATAAGTGCGACTTTAGCTCTGTCTGCGCCTGCCGGCTTGCCAATCGCTAAGTCTTCTTTATAGTAGGGCACTCACGTGTTGGCTCCTAGTTTTTGGCGCTTGGAGCTGGACATGGCTATTCCTGAATAAAAATTTAAAAAGGAAATCGTATACTTTCTTAATCTTTCTCAAAAAGTCCGATAAATAGGACCAAGAAGTTCAAGGCGACGAGATTTTTTCGAATGGAGCGTATGGTTTATAATACGTGAGTATCGAAAAAATCTTGTCAACGCAGAAATTCGCCGTGTCATTTTTATTCGACTTTTTGAACATCCTCTAATAGGATTTTCATAGAAAATAGCTTTTTCAAGGTATATTTTCCATGCAGTTATTCTTGCGCCCTTTTCCATAAAGGATAGGTTACTAACCGCGCTAAAATATATAAATTCAGAATGCCGTATAATGGATAGAGGAAATTAATTAAATTAGAAAAACCGAACCCTGTTAATGGAAGCATCAAGAGGACCATAATAAGCACAATCAGATACATGGGTTTTTCTTCTTTTAAAAAAGGCTGCACTCTTGTAGCAATTCCCAGCATGCCGGCAGCAGCGGTTGTAAAGATAGCCAGCCAGAGAAGAATAGACATAAATAGAATCATACTAAAAGGAAAATCTTTCAAAATAGCAAATAAAGGAATTTCATATAATACAATTTCATCTGCAATCTGGATAAGGCTGCTGTTATAAATATATGAAACAATTCCCAAAGCAACTCCTGTCCCGATACAGGATATAATCATTTCTCCTCTCCCTTTTATTTTATTTCCGATCGCTCCTAAAATAGCGATTAAAGGAAGAATATTCAGCGCAGTAAAAGGAAAGGCAGCAAACCAGTTGCGCTGCTCATGCCAATATGCAAATAATTGTAAATTTTCATTCGAAACATACGTTGCTAATACATACAATAGTCCGCCAATCAAAATTGGTAAAATTAATTGATTGATTGTTAATAAGCCATTTATTCCCTTTAAAAATAACAACACCAGGAAAAGACCGGTAATTCCTATGCCGACACTGTATGGCAAATGAAATACTTGTCCAGCTGCGCCGCTTCCGGCAATCATAATCATGGTCGTCGTAAAAAGATACAATAAAATAAACCCGTCAAACACTTTTGTCAGTTTTTTCCCTGCGATCACTTCTAAAACAGGTACATAATTTGCACTTTTCATTTTATAGCTGATCAACATGATGACATAACAGCAAACCGAAAAAAGAAAAGCAAATATAACAATAGCCAGTCCACTTTCATGGCCAAAAAACTGCCAAAGTTCCCTTCCCGAAATATACCCGGCACCAATCGTCGCACCCAGGATTAACGTTATCCATTGCAGGCTTCTTTTCCACATCGTTTTTCCTCCAATTCATACGTATAGTTCTCCGCAAATTACCGTATACTGTAACAATATGATTTTGGAGGAACTGCTATGAATCTAAAAAATTACCTGCGTATCCAACCCAGCCAATTCCGAGCAAATTATCAGGAACCAGACATCGCTAAAACATTATCTAATCAAGTATTCCCCTGGCTTCCTTTAAAGGAAAATAATTATATTGCCGTTTTTATCGGAACCGACCGATCGACGGGAGATGCACTTGGCCCGCTTGCAGGAACTTATTTGGAAGAAATGCGGCCCCGGAATATGCATATCTTCGGAACCGTACATCAACCTGTCCATGCTGTTAATTTACAAGAATCACTTTCAAGTATTTATGAAAGGTATGAAAAACCTTATTTGATTGCCATTGATGCTTGCCTGGGCAAAAGCAGTTCTGTCGGAAGTATTATCGCTGAAAATAAACCTTTAAAACCCGGCCTGGCATTGAATAAACAACTCCCTCAGGTAGGCGATATCAATCTGACCGGTGTTGTAAACGTCAGCGGCTTTATGGAACACACGGTTTTACAAAATACCCGTTTGTCTCTTGTCATGGATATGGCTCTGGAAATAGCAAATGTGCTCAAACAGATTGATACCCAGTTAACCTGTTCCCTGCAGGAAAATATAACAAGGAAAATGGTATAAACTTTTAAAAATAAATACCTGTCACCAATATGGACGCCGTAAAAAAATCCTGTTACATGAAATAATGATATATACCTTTCTATTTATAAAGCACAAAAAAATCGGGCATTTCGCAGCCCGATTTTTTTACTCTTTCATTTAAAATAAGGTAAACACATAATAAACTAGTGCAGAACGGCTGAATTCACTCCCCCTTCCATGTTATTCTTGACTTGTAAAAAATAACCAAGGGGATGAATGGAAATGGTTAAGCAAGCTGTCGAGATAAAACTAAGTGAAAAACAACATAA